>NZ_LT629693.1:4729705-5030489 GCF_900099825.1 Bradyrhizobium ottawaense
GCGAGACTGCGGCCGGCTTCCTCCAGCGCTTCCTGGCCCACTTCCCGCATGATGTTCACACCATCCTGACCGACAATGGCGCCGAGTTCACCGACCGCTTCGCCGTCGACAAGAAGAACAAGCCGCCCGGTCGGCCTTCCGGCAGTCATCCCTTTGATCGGCTCTGCAAGCAACACGGCATCGACCATCGCCTGACCAAGCCCTACCACCCGCAGACCAACGGTTTGGTCGAGCGCTTCAATCGCCGCATCGCCGAAGCCATCGGCCGCGAGGAAAAGCGCGGCAGCGCCCGCCGCACATTCGCCGACCATGCCGATCGCGACGCCTTCCTCGGCAAGTTCGTCCACGATTACAATCGAACCCGCCTCAAATGCCTTGGATACAAGGCCCCCATCCAGGCCCTCACCAATCTTCCGGGACCAAACACGAACGCAGGGACCCATACCGCGTTGCTCTCGCGAGAGCGGCAGGACGGCTGACGCCTTTTCTAACAATGACCGACGGTGGATATGGGTCCCTGCTTTCGCAGGGACGACAAAACTCAATTCAAATTGACATTGAACTCGTACGCCCGGTCGCCGCCGACCAGCGTCAGCTTGAGCGCGGCGCCATCGGCGGTGGCGCCGGGCGGCAGCCCGTCGAGCTCAAAGGCAAATCGCTTGATCCCGGGCGGACCGTGCTCGAGGAGTTTTGGGACCGGCAGCGCCCAGTCGGGGGTCGGCCCTTCGACGAACAGGCTGAGGTCGTTGGTGTCGGGTGCGGCGACATCCACCAGCACGCTGGTCTTGCCGTCGCGTTTGACGTCGAGGACGGTGAGCGGATTGGGGTCGCCGACATTGGCAGGTTTCGGCACCGCGTTGAGCGCTTCCGACAGCGTACCGTCCTCGGTGCTGGCGACGCTGGCAAAGGCGAGCTCGGCACTGGCATCGACGGGAATGCAGAGCTTTTCGCACACCGCGTAATTGATGCTGGCGCGAAGCGTCACCGGCTTGTCGGCATTTTTGGCCACGATCCGCAGCGGCAACACGATCTGCTTGACGTAGCCGAGCGATGTGCCGCCGGCGCCGTCGTCGAATTTGCGCGGCGCCGGCCACAGCACGGTGACCGCCTCGATATTGTCCGATTTCGAAAAGTCGAAGCGCGGCGGAACTCCGGAATCGCCGGGCGTCCGCCAATAGGTATGCCAGCCCTGCTGCAACTGAATGGATACGCCGCCGAGCAGCACCGTGCCGCTGCGCGATCCCGCCAGCAGCCGGACCGCGGAATGTGCGTCGCGTTGCCACGGCGAGGCATCCTCGGCGCGAACCTCTGACGCGGCGCATGCGACGGACAAAATGGCGGCGGCGCCGAGCGCGGCGCGGAGCGGAACCAGGACGATCATCAGACGTCTTTACAGGCAAGTTTCGCCTCAAACCATTGAATTGCGTGTGATCCGCGGCCGAATGGCGCCGTCTGCTTGATTGACAGAAGCGGCACCCGATATCAGGATATGAATCAGCATGAGAGGCCTTTGCGGATGAGCCCTGAAGGCAAGACACCGAAGCGGGGTCGCCGCAAGCCGGCCGGCGTGGGCGACAATTCGCCCGATGCCGGCTATCTCGACGGCCAATTGCTGATCGCCATGCCGGTCATGGGCGATCCGCGGTTCGAGCGTTCCGTGATCTACATGTGCGCGCATTCGCCCGAGGGGGCGATGGGCATCATCGTCAACCGCCCGGCGGGCAGCATCGATTTCCCGGGCTTGCTGGTGCAGCTCGATATCATCAAGCGCGGCGACCAGATCGCGCTGCCGGAAACCGCCGAGACCATGAAGGTGCTGAAGGGCGGTCCGGTCGATACCGGCCGCGGCTTCGTGCTGCATTCGAGCGATTTCTTCATCAAGGATGCGACGCTGAACATCGACGACGGCATCTGCCTGACCGCGACCGTCGACATCCTCAAGGCGATCGCCAAGGGCACCGGACCGAAGCACGCGATCCTGGCGCTGGGCTATGCGGGCTGGGCACCCGGGCAACTGGAAGACGAAATCCAGCACAATGGCTGGCTGCATTGCGACGCCGATCCGGACCTGATCTTCGGCGCCGATGTCGACGAAAAATACCAGCGTGCGCTGCGCAAGATCGGGATCGATCCGGGCATGCTGTCGAACGAGGCCGGGCACGCGTAGTTCGTCGTCCCCGCGAAGGCGGGGACCCAGTAGTCACCAGCGTCAGAAATTACGGACAGCTATGTCTACTGGATCGCCCGCCTTCTGTTCAGCCCGGACAGATCACTGACAGGTGTTCGGAGACATAGCTGACACATCCATAGTGGCTGGAAACCCCTTTTTAGGAGGCCTTCATGCCATGGCGAGAGGTGTCGGTGATGGATGAGCGGCACGAGTTTGTTCGGCTGGCTATGCAGGACGGGGCGAACCGGCGGGAACTGTGCCGCCGGTTCGGCATCGGTCCCGATGTTGGCTACAAGTGGCTGAGGCGCTGGCAGGCCGGCGATCGAGACCTCGTCGACCGCTCGCGCCGACCGCACGTCACTCCTAAACGCAGTGAAGTTGCGACCGAAGCCCGGGTGCTGATGGTGCGCGACAAACATCCGGCCTGGGGCGCCCGCAAGATTGCGCACTGCCTGAAGCGGGACGGGATGGCGGTGCCAGTGCCGTCCACGGTGCATCAGATCCTGTGCCGGAACGGCCGGATCAAACCAACGGAGAATGCGCCGCCGAATCCGGGACATCGCTTCGAGAAGGAAGCCCCAAATCTGTTGTGGCAGATGGACTTCAAAGGCCACATGCCATTGACCAACGGGACCGACTGCCACCCGCTGACCATGGTCGACGATCACTCCCGTTATGTGTTGTGCCTGAAGGCTTGTGCCAACGAACAACGGCTTACCGTGCAGGACCATCTGACAGCGACCTTCCGCCGTTATGGCTTGCCTGACGCCTTCTACACCGACAACGGCTCGCCATGGGGCGACACCTCAGGCGTACACTGGACCGGTCTCAAGGTTTGGCTGCTCAAGCTCGGCGTCACGGTGGTGCATGCCAGGCCACGTCATCCGCAGGCTCGCGGCAAGAACGAGCGCTTCCATCGCACGCTAAAGGACGAGGTGTTCGCCATGCGGCGCTTCCGTAACCTGCCGGAAGTGCAGCAGGCCCTCGATGCCTGGCGTATCGTGTACAATCTGGAACGGCCTCACGAGGCACTCGGCATGGACGTTCCTGCCAGCCGCTATCGGCCAAGTTCCCGCACCATGCCTGATCGGCTTCCAAAGATCGAATATGATAGCCGCGAGATCGTCCGCACCGTCTCGTCGACCCGGCATTATATCTCCTTCAAGGGGCGACTGTGGAAAGTCCCGCAGGCCTTCGCACGCGAGCGGCTCGCCATCAGGCCGCTCACGCGCGAAGGCCTGTATGGAATATTCTTTGCCAGCTGGCAGGTCGCATCGATCGACTTGACGGCAGGCCAAGGTGTCAGTGATGTTTCCGAACAGGTGTCGGCTATGTCCCCGGGCTAAACACTTCGCGGGCGATGACAGCATGATGTTTGCCGCTTACTCCGCCGCCTGCTGCGCCACCGTGGGCACGGTGCCGGCGACCGTGGCGCGGCGCATGTCGCGGGGCTGCGACTGGTCGTAGCGGCGGACGCGGTGCATGGTCTGGCGGTTGTCCCACATGATGAGGTCGTGCACCGTCCATTTGTGGACATAGACGAATTCCGGCTTGGTCGCGTGCTCGGTGAGATCGCGCAGCAACAGCCGCGCCTCCGGCACGGTCATGCCCTTGATGGCGCCGGCATGGGATGACAAATACAGCGACTTGCGGCCATGCGCCGGGTGCGTGCGGACCAGCCGCTGCAGCACCGGCTTGAACAGCTCCTTTTCCTCGTCGGTGTAGTCGAGGAAGCCGAGCGATCCGCGCGAATACATCAGCGAATGTTCGCAGATCATGTCCTCGATCTCGGCCTTGGTGTCGTCGTCGAGCGCGTCATAGGCCGCGCGCATGTCGGCGAACTCGGTGTTGCCGCCCTTCGGGTTCACCACGCGCGCCGACAACAGCGAGAATTTGGCCGGGATCGGGCGGAACGAACTGTCGGAATGCCACAAGCAGTTGCCGAGGTTGAACAGATGCACGCGGCTGTCGCGCGGCAGCGGCTTGCCGTCCTTGCCGAGGTTGGAGACGTCGTTGAGCCCGGTCTGGAGCCGCGAATCCCCCGGCTTGACGACATTGCCGCCGCGCGGATTTTCCCGCTCGCCGAAATTCAGCGCGAACGCCATTTGCTGTTCGTCGGTGATGTCCTGATTGCGAAACAGCAGCACGGCGTATTTGTCCATGCCGGCTTCGATGTCGGCCGCCTCCTGCGGTGTCAGGGCTTTGCGCAAATCGACGCCCGAAACCTCGCCGACGAAATGCGGGTGAAGCTGCCGGATCGTGACCGTCATGGCGTTTCTCCTGAGCGCGGCGGGCGGCTTGTCCCGCTCCATTTGCCGGAAAGGCTACTCTCTGACATTGCGATGTCAACGGAGCAGGGCATGCGCTGCATTCAAGGCGTCATGACTGTGAAAGCGTGCGTTGCGGCAAGCCTCAGGCGTTGCGCGCCATCAGCCCGCCGTCCACCGGAATCACCGCGCCGGTCAGGAACGACGCCGCCGGCAGGCACAGGCTCAGCGTCATGTGGGCGACCTCCTCGGGATCGCCGTAACGGTTAAGCGCGGTGCGGCGCCTGGCATAGATCGCCTTGTGCTCGTCCGAGATTCGGGCGGTGATGGCCGTGGTGATCGGGCCCGGGCAGATGCAGTTGACGGTGATGCCGTCGCGCCCGAGTTCGACCGCGAGCGAACGCGTCAGGCCGGCGACGCCGGCCTTCGCGGCAGAATAGGGGCTGTGCAGGGCGGTGGCGCCGAGCGCTTCAGTGGATGCGATATTGACGATCCGCGGGCATTTCGATTTGCGCAAGTACGGTAGCGCGGCGCGGATGATACGCGGATGCGCGGTCAGCATCACCGCCAGCCCCTTGGCCCAGGCCTCTTCATAGCCGTCATCGTCGATCGCGACCCGCACCGAGATGCCGGCATTGTTGACGACGATGTCGAGTCCGCCGAAATGCTTGGCGACGTCGTTGACGACTGTCGTGATCTCGTTGCGGTCGGCGACGTCGAGCTTCCAGGCTTTCGCCTTGCCGCCGGTTGCCGTGATCGCATCGGCCACAGCCTGCGTGGGCTCGAGGCTGATATCGGTAACGGCGACGTTGGCGCCTTCGGCAGCGAACACCCGCGCGGTGGCGCGCCCCATGCCGCTGGCGGCACCGGTAACGAGAACGGTCAGGCCTTTGACCGAACGGCTGAGCTGTTTGAATTCCGACATGGCAATGGCCCTTGGTTATGGCTCTTGGGAAATGCGCCAAGCAGAAATGCTGCGTCGCGCTGCAGGATTGACAAGGCTGGCACCGATCCGCAGACAGGTCAAACCTGAGCAGCAAGAGGGTGCAATGCGGTGGCCCATATTCCCGGTCTTCAGATTCGTCGCCTGACGACGTCGGACGCCGCCCTTTACCGGGAGATCCGGCTGGAGGCTCTGCAAAAGAATCCCGAGGCGTTCGGCAGCACGTTCGAAAAAGAAAGCGCGCAACCGCTGCCATGGTTCGAAGCGGCCCTTGACCGCGCCGCTATTTTTGGTGCGTTCCTCGATGGGACGCTCGCCGGAATGGCCGCCTATGGCGTGCATGAAAGTACCAAGCAGGCGCATAAGGCGCTGCTCTGGAGCATGTATGTTCGGGCCACAGCTCGAAACTTGGGTCTCGGAAAGCGGCTTGTCGGCGCCGTTCTCGACCATGCGCGCGGGCGCGTGGAGCAGGTTCAACTCAGTGTGGTGAGCGAGAACGAATCGGCGCGCCGGCTTTATGCCGTGCTGGGATTCGTCGAATACGGCTATGAAAAGCGGGCGCTGAGGCAGGATGGGCGATATTACGACGAGGTTCTCATGGTCAAATTCCTCGACGACGGTTCACGTTGAAATATAACAAGAAGGGAAACGGGATGAACGAACTGGATTTCAGCGGCAAGCAGGTGCTGGTGGTCGGCGGCTCCAGCGGCATCGGCAATGGCATCGCGCAGGCGTTCTGTGCCAAGGGCGCGCGGGCGGCGGTGTGCGGCACCCGCGCGGCGGCAGCTGACTACTCCGCTGCCGAAGGCTCGGATCTCGCAGGGCTCGATTATTTTCAGCTCGACGTCAGCAATTCGCAGGCGATCGATACCTTCAAGCCGCCGTTCGAGAAGCTCGACGTGCTGGTGCTGGCGCAGGGTGCGGTGATTTACCGCCGCGGCGAATTCCAGATGGACGGCTTTCGAAAAGTTATGGAAGTCAATCTGATGAGCCTGATGGCGTGTGCGACCAAATTCCAGGCGATGCTGAGCGCAGCCAAAGGCTCGCTGATCATCGTCAGTTCGACCGCGGCCTATCATTCCACCATGGGCAATCCGGCCTACAACGCTTCCAAGACCGGCGCGGTCGGGTTGACGCGTACGCTCGGCGAGGCCTGGGCCGAGAACGGAATTCGCGTCAACGGCATCGCGCCCGGCCTGGTCGACACCAAGATGACCAAGGCGACAACGGCCAATCCGAAGCGCCTCGAAGGCGCGATCGAGCGGATCCCGCTAAAACGGCTCGGCACTCCCGCCGACATGGCCGGCGCCGCATTGTTCCTGGCCTCGCCGCTGTCGTCCTACATCATCGGCCAGACGCTGGTGGTCGATGGCGGGTTGATACTCTGAGCCGAAGCGTTTCAAGCGAAGCATGCCCGCTGACTTGATCCGGGGGGGCGCCGGTTCGCGTCAAGAAAACGCGTCAAAAATATAAGCCCAGGAACCTGATCGGGTTTCGTCGGTTACATCCTCTGAAACAGGAGTGACCATGATGGACAAGGATCGGATCGCCGGTGCGGCGAAGGATTTCGCCGGCAAGGCCGAAGGCGTTGTCGGTAACATGACAGGCGACGCGAAGACGCAAGCCGAGGGTCGTGCACGCGAAGCGGCGGGCGCGGTGCAGAATTTGTACGGCCAGGCCAAGGATGCGGTGAGCGACGCCACCGACGCCGCCGTCAACTACGCCAAGGACGCCTATGACAACCGTGGCGATACCATCCGCGGCGGCCGGAAGGCGGTCGCGCAGACCGTGCAGGAAAATCCGCTCGGCGCGCTCTTGATCGCGGGCGGGATCGGATTTGCGCTGGCATTGATGATGACGCGTCCGCCGCGTCGTCCGCCGCAGCGCTGGCGGTATTACGGCTGAAGTTCTCCGCCGTCATTCCGGGGCGATGCGACAGCATCGAACCCGGAATCTCGAGATTCCCCGATGCGCAATTGCGCATCTGAGGTTCGCGCTTCGCGCGCCCCGGAATGACTCGCGTTATCTGAAAATGACTCGTTTTACCGCGTGATGCTTCCGTCAGGCACGGATGCCGACCGTCCGACATTCGCCGGCGGACGCGGTGCGCCCGGTGGGCCCGGCACACGCGGCGGCGGCGGCGCGACCTGACGTGGCGCGGTGCCGAACCCTCCGAAGAAATCGCGAATCGACGGGGCGGCCTGCGCCGGCCGAATTTGCTTCTTCTGCTGCGGCTGGGGAGGTTGCTGCGGAAGCAGCAGCTGTTTCTGTCCGGGCGTGACGGACACCGTTCCGTCCGGCCCGGTGCTCGCGACCGGGCTCTCGCCCTTGGCCTGCTCGCGGCCGATTTCGCGGCGCGGCCAGGCGAAATCATCGGCGCGGCCGGCCGGCGGCGCCAGCGGTTCGCCCTTCACCAGCGTGCGCGCGGCCAGCGCGTCGACGGCAGCGGGGCGCGTCCCCGGTCCGCCGAGCAACTGATCGGTGCCGACGGAAGAAGCCACCAGCGGCAGGATCGGTCCGGCCAGCGGCCGCGGTGCCGGCTTGCCGGGTTCGGCATTGGCGTCGGGCGTCGCAGGTTCGGTCGGCAGCGCGATCGGCCCGGAACGCGAGGCCAGCAGGCGCGTCACTTCACGCTCGACATAGTGCGCGAGCTTGCGCGCGCCGGGCTTGGTGAAATAGACGCCGTCGTAGGAACGCAACTGGCGGATCTGGCCTTCGAAGTCGGGACCCTTTTGCAGGAAACGGCCGGCCTCGTCGACGAAGCCATCCCAGACATCGACATAGGTGATGCCGGCCTTGCCGGCGACGTCGCGATACAGCGCGTCGAGGAACAGCATGTCGGCCGTTCCCTTGGCGCCGCGCACCGCGGGCAGGCCGACCCACAGCACCGGCACGCCCTTGGATTTCAGGATGCCGACCATCTCCTCGATCTTCTTGGTGTAGAGCTCGACCCAGCGCTCCTCGCGGAACTCGTAGACGCCGTTCGGCGAGCGCGCGCTTTTCTCCGGCGCAATGATCGGCGGCGTGTCGTTGTCGGCGGCATCGTCCGGCGACAGTTCGGTATCGACCGGCTTGTCGTCGGGCTTGGCCGCGGCGTCGGCAGCAGCTTCCGGCTTGGGCTTGGCGTCGCCCGGTTTGGCATCCGGCTTGGCGCGCGCGTCCTTCTTGTCCTTGTCGTCCTTCTTGTCGGCCTTCTTTTCCACCACCGGCTCGCGGATCGAAGTGCGGTCGTTGAGGCCGAGCATGACGACGATGGCGTCCGGCTTCTCGGTGGCAAGGATTCCCTTGGCGGCGGCGGCCCAATCGGCCGGCTCGCCGCGCGGCTGATACTTGATCAGGCCGGACACGGTCTTGTGCTTGCGGATCACGCCCATGTCGGGCTGCTCGGTGTAGGCGTCTTCCAGGCCGTAGGCGAGCCAGTCGGCCATGGCGTCGCCGAGCACCAGCACGTTACGTTCCGGCACGGTGTCGTGCTTGGCGGGCGCCGGTGCCCTGGAGAAATCCTCGACGGCGCGCCGTTGCGGGGCCTGTTGCTGGAACGGTGCGAAGAAGTCGCCGCCGAACCAGCCGCCGGGGCCGCCATTGCTGCGTGGCGCGGGACGCTGCGGCGGGCCGCCGAAATTGCCGAAATTGAAGAACTGCGCGGAAGCGGGGCCCGCGATCCCGAGCAGAAGCGCGAGCGCAACCGCCAGCGCGACCAGCGGGCCGGTCTCGGTGAATACGCGAAAAAACGACTTTGGCTTCGGCATCCGGCTCGGTCGCAGTGCAATGGAAGGTGTCAGCTATAATAGCGGAATCAGGCCGCAAGCGGGCAGATTTCGTGCCCATAAACCGGGCTTCGGGCATACCCGTCAAGGTGCCGGCCAAATTGCGGTTTTCAGGGTTACTTTCGCCGGGAAACCGGACTCTTCTCGGGGGCGTTCCAGAGCTTCAGGGCGCTTCAGCGTCCCCGCAGCCGTTCCAGCACGTCGGAAGAGGCGAATCCATCCGCAGGCGCCCCGATCGAGGCCTGGAAGCTGCGCAGCGCCTCCCGGGTCTGGCCGCCGAACTGGCCGTCCGGGGTGCCCTTGTAGAAGCCGCGCTGGGCCAGCAGCTGCTGCAGTTCCAGCCGCTCGGCCTTCGATAGGACGCGCTCCTGCCGCGGCCACGGCTGCACAAACGGCGGTCCGCCGCGCAGGCGGTCGGCGAAGTGCCCGATCGCCATCGCATAGGCTTCCGCCGGGTTGTATTTCATGATCACCCGGAAATTCTGCATCATCAGGAAGCCGGGCCCCGCGGCGCCGGCCGGCGCCAGCAAATAGACCTTGTCGGTCGCGTTCGGGAACGGCTTGCCGTCGGCGCGCCTCAGGCCTCTGCTCTGCCATTGCGCAAACGTCATCGCCTTGGCCTTGTCGGCCAGCATGAAGTCAAACCCCTGCGGCAGCACCACCTCAAAGCCCCAGGTCTGGCCGGTCTGCCAGCCGTCCTTCTTGAGGTTGTTGGCGGTGGAGGCAATCAGGTCGGCGGCGTTGTCGACGACGTCGCGGCGGCCGTCGCCGTCGCCGTCGACGGCGTAGCGCTTGAAGGCGGTAGGCATGAATTGCGTCGGTCCGAACGCGCCGGCCCAGGAGCCGCGCATCTGCTCGGGGCGCAGATCGCCGCGGTTGAGGATTTCCAGCGCGGTGAGGAACTCGTCCTTGAAATAGGCCTGGCGGCGGCCGACGCAGGCCAGCGTCGCGGTCGACTGCACCACGTTGCGATCGCCCATCTGGGTCGAGTAATTCGATTCGATGCCCCAGATCGCCGCGATCGCGTAGCGGTCGACGCCATAGGCTTTCTCCGCCGCGTCGAACTGCGGCTTGTACTTGGCGAGGATCTCGCGACCCCTGGCGAGGCGGTTGTCGTTCACGAGGATGTCGAGATAGTCCCAGATCGCCTTGGTGAATTCGGGCTGCGAATCCATCAGGTCCATGATGCGCAAATCAGGCTCGAGCCCCGCCGTGAAACGCTCGAAGTTGGCTTGCGTGATGCCGCGGCGTGCGGCATCGGGCCACATCCCGGCAACGCAATTCGGAAAATTCGCGGCCGCCTCGCGGATCGCCGACGCCGTCATCAACGGATGGCCGGAAGCGCCGTCCTCGCCGCTCCAGGGCGGCGGCGCACCGTCGGGGCCGGGCGTTGCCTGGGGCGAGAGTGCGGATTTCGGTCCGGAGAACAGGTTGCCGAGAAAGTTCGAAACCCCGTTATTGCCGGATGATTGGGCGTGGGCTTGGCCGGATGTCAGCGCGGGGGCGAAAAGCAGCGGCGCCGCCGCAACCATGATGGCGCCGGTTCGTTTGTTGATCGCTGATGCCGTCCAACGCATGTCGTACCCGTCCGCCGCAGGAACCCGTTTCAGAAGGCCTTGTCACGGTTTCCAACAGCTTAACAAAGGCCAGATTTTGTTGTTTCCGCCGGCTTCCGCAAGGGCAGGGTAGAATCGCCTCCACACATCCGCCTTTGTTCCCGGCTGCAAACCAGTTACCAACGTGTGATCAACACATTTCCTCGCTCCTCGTTTTCAAGGCCCGACCATCCCCATGAAAATCCGAAAAGCCGTCTTCCCGGTCGCCGGTCTCGGCACCCGCGTCCTGCCCGCCACCAAGGCGATGCCGAAGGAAATGCTGACCATCGTCGACAAGCCGCTGATCCAGTACGTCTTCGACGAAGCCAGGGAAGCCGGCATCGAGCATTTCGTCTTCGTCACCGGGCGCAACAAGGGCGTGATCGAGGACCATTTCGACCTCATGTTCGAACTCGACGCCACGCTCGCCGCGCGCGGCAACAAGAAGGCCGAGCAGGACATCCTGGCCCGCGACCAGCCTGCGGCCGGCGCCACCAGCTTCACCCGTCAGCAGGCGCCGCTCGGTCTCGGCCATGCGGTGTGGTGCGCGCGCGATATTATCGGCGATGAACCCTTTGCCGTCGTGCTGCCGGACGAACTGGTGCTCAACACGCCGGGCTGCCTCAAGCAGATGATCGATGCCGCGAGCCAACTCGGCGAGAAATCCAATCTGCTCGCCGTCGAGGGCGTGCCCGATCATCTCACCCATCAATACGGCATCTGCGGCGTCGGCAAGCGTACAGCCTCCAACATGTTCGAGGTTGACGGCATGGTAGAGAAGCCGCCGAAAGGCACTGCGCCGTCGAACCTTTCGATCACCGGGCGCTACATCCTGCAGCCGGAGATTTTCAAGATTCTCGAAACCCAGGAGCGCGGGGCCGGCGGCGAAATCCAGCTCACCGACGCGATGATCGGGCTTGCGAAAACGCAGAAATTCTACGGCGTCGAATTCGAAGGCGAGCGGCACGATTGCGGCTCCAAGCCGGGCTTCCTGCGCGCCAACATCGCCTACGGCATGGCGCGCCCCGAATTGCGCGACGGCCTGCGCGCGGAGATGAAGAAGTATCTGGAGAAGTGACTGGAAAAGCGCACGCGCTTTTCCAGTCATTCCGGGATGGTCCGAAGGACCAGACCCGGAAGTTCGAACTTCCGGGTTCGATGCTTCGCATCGCCCCGGAATGACGGTGGAAGCCTAAGCCACCAGCGCGAGCTGCGGGAGGCTCGCCAGCACCGACTGATTGCGGCCGTTGGCCTTGGCCGCATAGAGCGCCTTGTCGGCGGCTGCGATGAGGTCGGACCAGTCCAGCGACGCGGCCGGAATCATGCTGGCGACGCCGATGCTGACGGTCGAGACCGGATCTTCCGACCAGTGCGCGACCTTCAGGCGGACGGTTTCAGCCATCCTGAAGGCTTCCACGTTCGAAAGGCCCGGCAACAGCAGTGCGAATTCCTCGCCGCCGAAACGCGCCGCGCAATCGCCGGCCCGCCGCACCGAGTCCGAAATGCAGATCGCGATGCCGACCAGCACCTGATCGCCGGCCTGGTGGCCCCAGGTGTCGTTGTAGGATTTGAAATGATCGGCGTCGATCATCAGCAGGGCGACCGGCGTGCCGCTGCGCGCCGCGCGCCGCCATTCGAGATCGATCTCGGTATCGAACTTGCGGCGGTTCTTTAAGCCCGTAAGGGGGTCGGTGGTCGCGAGTTCTTCCAGCCGTTCCTCGGCGCGGGCACGGCGGCCGATCTCGCGGGCGAGAAACAGCGTCACCCCGAGCACGAACGCGATCAACGCCGCCATGATCCCTGCGATTCGCGTTGCCTCGGTACGCCACAAATTGAGAATGCTGGTCCATGGTTTGCCGACCTGAACAATCAGGGGGGAACTGCTGCTGCGCCATACGAATAGCCGCGTCACGCCATCGACCACGCTCGGCCTGGAATAGGATCCGCTCGGTTCACCCAGCACCTGGGTCATTCCGGGCACCTGGCTGAGATTGTGGCCGATCACATCGAGGTCGAACGGCGTCCGCATGATCACGGTGCCGTCGCGGCGATAAACCGTGATGATATCGTCTGCGCCAAGACGCAGGCGGGCGAACAGGTCGTGGAAATAACTGAAACGGATCGATCCGGCGACCACGCCGAGAAATTTGCCGTCGGCGCTGGTGATGCGGCGGCTGAGCACAATGGCATAGGCGCCGCGATGCAGCATCGGACGACTGAGGAACAGGCCGGTGTCCGGCGCCTCACGGTGAACCGTGAAATACTCTTCATCCGCGCGATTTTCAGGGACCGGATCCAGCGTCGAGGCATCGACGATCAGCCGCCCCTCGGCATCGAATACCTGGATCGCGCCGAAATGCTTCGCGGTGGCGGCATGATCGAACAGGATCAGGTGCCGGATCGGCGCGCTGACCTGCTTGATTTCCGGCAGCAGCATACTGCTGGCGACCGCGCGCAGCGACAGGTCGTAAAGTTCGACGTTGCGGCTGATCTCGGAATCAATGCTGGAGGCAAGATTTTC
This sequence comes from Bradyrhizobium ottawaense, assembly GCF_900099825.1. Taxonomy (NCBI): domain Bacteria; kingdom Pseudomonadati; phylum Pseudomonadota; class Alphaproteobacteria; order Hyphomicrobiales; family Nitrobacteraceae; genus Bradyrhizobium; species Bradyrhizobium ottawaense. Next base: position 4,742,969 of record NZ_LT629693.1, read on the forward strand.
GAGGGTCTGGCGCGCCAGTTCCTCTTCCCCGTGCCGCATGTCGAGCATGACGCTGGCGCAGATCGCGGAAAAGCCGATAACGGTGGCGACCGACGACGCGATCAGCAATTTTGCCGATAGCCGCCAGCGCCGTTTGGCCACGTCTTTTCGCCGTCCGAATAGCATCGTCCGCTCCCTGCCCCCTTATGGGCGCGATACGTTGTTGCGGCCTTAAACCGTGACGGCGATATAATAATGAGTTAACGCTTGGTTGCCGGGACCGGTGGCTCTTTGCGTAAATCAATATCGGGGATACGGGTGAACGATTACGACCTGCTGCGGGACTATCTGAAAAAGCAGAAGCTTCCCGAATTCGTGCTGACCTTCGAGCAGATCGAGGAGATCATCGATGCGGCGCTGCCGCGCGCGGCGCACCGCGCCTCGTGGTGGGAGACCGAGCGCAGCCCGCAGGAGAAGATGCCGCAGCGCGAAGCCTGCCTCGACGGCGGCTACATCGCGACCCGGCAGGCGGATGGCAAGAGCGTCAAGTTCCGGAAGAAACCGCCGCCGCGTCGTCCCCGCGAAGGTAACTGATCCGATCGCAACCGCCGCAAGGTCCGCACGGCTTCCCGTGCGGACCCCAACGGTCGCACGCGCCCCAGCAGGGCGATCGCTTACTGATTGACGGGCGTGCGCGGATGCTTCGTCACGCGAACGTTCGGCTGGTAGGCGAAAGCATTGTGAGTGTCGGTCGGATTGGTCGCCGCCAGATTCGGGTCGCGGAAGCAATCGCCGCCGATGCCGGCGGATGCCGCCTGGCATTGCTCCATCGTCGAGAAGCCGCAACTGGTCATGTGACCGGTCACGTCCTGGCGACAAAATTCGCCGGCGGTCGCCGTAGAGGTGGTCAGCGCACCAAAGGTGGCTGTGGCAATCAAGGCCGCAGCCGGCGCGATAAGTTTTGCGAATGCATTCATTTTCATCTCTTGCTGTTGGCGGTTTGCCAGCCCGCAGCACAGATGGGTGCCTGACATCGATGCGCCAGCGCACTCAAACATTGTTGAAGTGATGACAATCATATGAAGGCGCGAGACGTTAGCAAAAGCAGCGTAATTCAGCATTCGGAAGGTGTCGTCGAAGCCATGACCTGGTGCATGCCCCGCATGCGCGGGGCATAACGCTAATCCGCCCTACGGCGCGCCGCGCATGCATTGCTTCGGGTGCGCGCGCAACGACAGATGCCTGCGACAAATCAACCCGACGGGCAAATCACCAAAAGTCTGTCCAGCCCTTCGCGCAAAAATATTTCAGTTGCAGCGTCGGGCAAATCAACTCCACAACTCCCGCCATCCTGTCCCACCAGAGGGGCGTAGGCCATCGTCGCAAACGAGGGGCAGGGAGCGGTGGACGCGATGGCGGCGAAGACGAGCGCTGCTGTTGCGTACGGTGAAATCGTTTGGGTCCGACGCCCCGGTGCTGGCGTCAAGTTGGCGGAAGCGAAAGCCGAAGCTGATGATGGTGGCAAGAAAGCCGGTCACCAGGACGAAATCGTATAAGCCGTAAAGCCATTGCGCAGGGAAGGCCGGATGCCTCCGCCAAACCTGTATGCTTGCGTGCACACTCTTGCTGCAACTATCGCACGCAAGACCGCGGGTGCGGCGCGCACCCGGTCTTCCCTGCGCCCTCTGATTTCGAGGGCAAGGTTTCCAGCAAAACTCCGGGCGCATCGCGCCGCGAGAATGCGGACTTATGTTTGCTCTATTGTTTGAACATCAATTGGCGACCACATCATCGATCGATGTCGTCCCTGCGAACGCAGGGACCCATAACCACAGGACGTTGTTGTGGCGCTGGCCTATCGATCAGACTTTTCGCAGAACATTGACGGCACGGCGTATGGGTCCCCGCGTTCGCGGGGACGACAACAATAACGACTCAGCTCGCCGCTTCCAGCCGCTCTTCCGTCAGCAGCCGCATCGCGGCGTCGGCGTCCATCGGTTCGCCGAAGGCAAAGCCTTGCGCGTATTCGCAGCCGAGCTGGTAGAGCTCGACGGCATCCGAATCCGTCTCGGCGCCTTCGGCGACCACGTCCATGCCGAGGTCGTGGGCGAGCGCGATGATAGACTTCAGGATCACCGGGCGGGTGCCGCGGCTCGTCGTGCGCACGAACGACTGGTCGATCTTGATGGTGTCGAAGGGGAAGCGCTGCAGATAGGCCAGCGAGGAATGGCCGGTGCCGAAATCGTCCAGCGACAGTCCGGTACCGAGTTCGCGGATCCGCGTCAGCATCTGCGCCGCGTGCTCCGGATTTTCCATCACCAGGGATTCCGTCAATTCCAGTTTCAACGTGCCGCGCGCCACCGAGGATCGCGACAGCACGGTGCGGATATCGTGAATCAGGTCGTGGCGCAGCAATTGCCGCGAGGAGACATTGACGGAGGCAAAGATCGGCTCGCGCGAGCGCATCGCGCGCTGCCAGATCGCGAGCTGGCGGGCGGTCTGGTCCATCACGAACATGCCGAGGTCGACGATCAGGCCAATCTCTTCCGCAATCGAGATGAATTCCGACGGCGACATCCGGCCGAGCTTGGGATGATCCCAGCGCGCCAGCGCTTCGAAGCCGGCGATCGAGCGATCCTCCAGCCGCACGATCGGCTGGTACAGGATGGTGATTTCCTGGCGCTCGATGGCGCGGCGCAATTCGCTTTCCAGGGTCAGCCGGTCGGTCTTGCGGGCGCGCATCGCCGGCTTGTAGACGTCGATGCGGTCGCCGCCGATGCGCTTGGAATGATACATCGCAAGCTCGGCGTCCTTGATGATCTCGTCGGACAACTGCGTCTGCGGATCGGAAAGGGCGAGGCCGATGGAAGCGGTCAGGAAGATCTCGCGGTCGTTGAAGGCGATCGGCGCGCGGATGGTCTTGCGGATGGTCTCGGCGAAGGCGGTGATCCGCGCCGGGTCCTGCTCCGACATCAGGATCAGGCCGAACTGGTCGCCGGCGAGCCGCGCCAGCGTGTCCTGCGGTTTGAGGATGCGGGTCAGCCGCCGCGCCAGGGTCAGCAGGATCGAGTCGCCGACCGCGATGCCGACGGAATCGTTGACCTGCTTGAAGCGGTCGAGGTCGATCACCATCAGCGTCGGCCGCAGGTTCGGCATCGACTTGGCGAAATTGGCGACCGCGCCGAGACGGTCGATGAACAGCTTGCGGTTCGGCAGGCCGGTGAGATTGTCATGCACGCTATCGTGCAGCATCCGCTCTTCGGCATTCTTGGCTTCGGTGACGTCGGTCAGCGTGCCGACCACACGCGAGACCTCGCCGTCGGAGCCGACCACCGGGCGCGCCTTCAGCGCGAACCACATGAAGTGACCGTCCGGGGTGCGCAGGCGGAAATCCTGCACCAGCCGGCCGCGGCGCTGGTCGAGCACAGAGTCGAGCGCTGCCCTGAACCGATCCTGATCGAGCGGATGCAGCACTTCGAGCCACTTGGCGGCGGGGCCTTCCAGCGTGCCGCGTTTCAGGCCGAGCAGGCTCTCGGTCTCTGGGCTGGTGAACACCTTGTCGGCGGAAACGTCCCAGTCCCAGATCAGGTCGCCCGAACCGGTCAGCGCCAGCGCGCGGCGCTCGACGTCGGAGACCACCCCGGTGGTGGCGCCGCCGCCCGCAAACGCGTGCTGCATCACCGTAAACCCGATCAGCATCACGATCAGCACCAGGCCACCGAGCAGTGCGGGACCGACGATGTCGTTGGTGACAGAGCCCGCCACCGTCATGCCGGCGGCGATCACCCAGACCACCAGCAGGAACCAGGTCGGGATCAGGAGTACGGCGCGGTCGAAACCATGGGTCGAGAGATAGACGATCAGCGCAAAGCCGGCGAAGGCGATCAGCACCAGCGACATGCGCGCGATACCGGAGGCCACTGCCGGATCGAACAGCGCCAGCGCCACCAGCGAGCCCAAAAATGTCAGCCAGCCCACCGTGATGTGGGAATAGCGCACATGCCAGCGGCTGAGATTGAGATAGGCAAACAGAAACACCAGCAGCGTTGCGGCCAGGATCGCCTCGCCCGCCGCGCGCCAGACGCGCTCGGCGTTGTTCGACATGTCGAGCACCTTGCCCCAGAAGCCGAAATCGACGCCGATATAGACCAGCACGGCCCAGGCTAGCGCTGCCGCGGCCGGGAACATGATGCTGCCCTTGACCACGAACAGAATGGTCAGCACCAGCGCCAGCAGGCCGGAAATGCCGATCACGATTCCCTGGTAGAGCGTGAACGAGTTGACCTTGTCCTTGTAGGCGTCGGGCTCCCACAGATAGAGCTGCGGCAGCTTGTCGGTGCGCAGCTCCGCAACGAAGGTGACGACGGCGCCGGGATCGAGCGTGATGCGGAAGATGTCGGCGGTCGCACTTTCCTGGCGCTCGGGACGGTCGCCGGTCGACGGCGTGATCGTCGCGATGCGCGACAGGCCGAGATCGGGCCACAGCAGGCCCGACGACACGATGCGATAGTGCGGGGCGACGATCAGGCGGTCGAGCTGGTCGTCGGTGTTGTTGGCGAGCGCGAACACCACCCAGTTCTGGCCGCCTTCGCGGGCGCGGACCTCGATGCGGCGGACGATGCCGTCGGTGCCGGGCGCGGTGGAAACCTGGATGCGGTCGGTGTCGCTGCGCTGATGATCGAGCACCGCGGTGAGGTCGATTGCAGGCGCGTCACCGCGGACGCTGACCGCGTCGATGGCGCGTGCCGGGGTCGCGGCCGCAACAATCATGAGGCCCAGCGCAAGCAGCGGCGCAAGGCACCTGATCAGACGCAATGTCAGTACTCCGCGATCAACGAAATCCCGGGGCCAGCGCATCGCCCCGCATTGCCGCGATAAATGACATGAAAGCGAAGCAAATCAAAGGGTTTCCGCCCGGGCTTCGCTGCTCATCGTTAAACCGCCAACACAATTTTGCCAATATGTTCGGAGGTCTCCATCCGCCGGTGCGCGTCGGCGGCCTTTTCCAGCGGGAATGTGCTGTCCATCAGGGGTTTTACCCGCCCCTCGCGCAGCAGCGGCATCACCTTGGCCTCGATCGCGGCGACCATGGCCGCCTTATCCGCATTAGTACGGGGGCGCAGCGTGGAACCGGTATGGGTCAGCCGCTTCACCATCACCTTGGCGATGTTGACGGTGACCTTGGGGCCGTTGAGGGTCGCGATCTGGACGATACGGCCGTCGACCGCGGCGGCATCATAGTTGCGGTCGACATAGTCGCCGGCGACCATATCGAGAATGAGGTTGGCGCCGACATTATTGGTTTCCGCCTTGACCACGGCGACGAAATCCTCGGTCTTGTAGTTGATGGCGCGGTCGGCGCCGAGCTTCAGGCAGGCGTCGGCCTTTGGCTGCGATCCGACGGTCACGATCACTTTCGAGCCGAATGCCTTGGCGAGCTGGATCGCCATGGTGCCGATGCCGGACGAGCCGCCATGGATCAGCAGCGTTTCGCCAGGCTTCAGCCCGCCGCGCTCGAACACGTTGTGCCAGACCGTCATCAGGGTTTCCGGGACCGCGCCGGCTTCCTGCATCGACAGCGATGGCGGCACCGTCATGGCCTGCGCGTCTTGCGCGATGCAATATTGGGCGTAGCCGCCGCCGGCGACCAGCGACATCACCTTGTCGCCGAGCTTGTGCTTGCTGGCGCCAGCGCCGAGCGCGACCACTTCACCCGCGATTTCGAGGCCGGGCAGGTCGCTGGCGCCGGGCGGCGGCGGATAGGCGCCGGAGCGCTGCGCCACGTCGGGGCGGTTGACGCCGGCGGACATCACCTTGACCAGGATTTCGCCCGGACCGGGAACGGGCACCGCACGGGTCTCGGGCAACAGCACTTCCGGGCCGCCGGGCTTGCTGATGCCGACGACGGTCATTTGCGCGGGCAGCTTTTCCATGATTTGTCCTTGCGAAAGATAGGGAATTTGAGGCGGCTCCTGATTAGCCAGCCCGGCTCTGGCTGGCAACCGCCCAACGTCCAGGTGCCGAACGGAGGAAACGCATGGCGAGCGAGGACGACGACAAGCCGCGGAAGAAAATCACCCACGAGATCGGCCAGGATCTGTCGCTGCTGTCGGTGGAAGACCTGACCGAGCGCATCGCCTTGATGAATTCGGAGATCGAGCGGCTGCAGCAGGCCGCCGCCAAAAAGCGCGCGTCAAAGGATGCGGCGAACAGCTTTTTCAAGTCGTAGATTCAGTCCGCGATATTCCTCCACGTCGTCGCGGCCTCGCGCGCAATTGGGCGCGGACCGGGACGCCGCCGCGACCTTTCATTTTATTGCTGTCGTCGCCGTTTCGCGGCGCATACCCGCCGCGTGCCGAAGCCTTGTCGGCGATCCCGGAGGAGGCGGAAATTTGCTTCCAAATATTTCTGAAGCCGAAATGGCAATATCCGCTAACAACCGCGGCCGCCGCGAGCCAGCGAACTTAACCAATCGGCAGCCCGGACTGAACAACGTGACGACATCGTCGAACAAATGTTCCCGCGTTATCTCGTCCAGAAGGGTATGAGTTATGTCAGGTATCGTCCTCTCCTCGTCTGTTCGCCAGAACCTGCTCTCGCTGCAGTCCACCGCTGATCTGCTCGCGACCACCCAGAACCGCCTTGCCACTGGCAAGAAGGTCAACACGGCACCGCGGCTTCGCTCGAGCGACATCAACAACCTGCTCGACGGTATCGGCAATGGCGTGCAGGTGCTGCAGGCCGCCAATACCGGCATCACCTCGCTGCAGTCGCTGGTCGACAGCGCCAAATCTGTCGCCAACCAGGCATTGCAGACGCAGGTCGGCTATTCGAGCAAGTCGAGCTTCTCCGTTTCGCTCGGCGCGGGTGCAACCGCCTCCGACCTGTTCGCGGGCGCGTCCTACACCGCGGCAACCCTGACCGGTCAGACCGTTGTCAACGACAAGACCGCAGCGCCCCCTGCGGTGACGGCAGCCACGTCGTTGACCGCGTCGACCGCCGCCGACTCGATCACCGCGACGATCGCAGCTGGCGATACGTTGACGGTTGATGGGCACACCATCACGTTCAAGACCGGCGCTCCCCCGGCCGCCGGTTCCGTGACCGCCGGCTCCGGCGTGCTCGGCAATATCGTGACCGATGGTTCCGGCAACTCCTCCGTCTACCTCAATGGTGGCGCGGGCAACGCTGGCGATCTGTTGACCGCCGTCGACCTCGCCACCGGCGTGAAGACGGCTTCGAACGCCGCCGACGTCGCCACCATCGCGACCGCAACCGGCGCCACCGCCGGCGTGGTCACGGCCGGCGCGTTTGTGATCTCGACCGGAACGGCTGCCGATCTCAGCATCAGCTCGAGCAACGCTACGCTGCTTGCCTCGCTCGGCATCGGTAACGGTTCGGCCACCACGTCGCTGGCGCGCACGCCGTCGACGAATTCGAACCTCGCCATCGGCACGGTTCTCGACATCGCGGCTGTCGGCACCGGCACGGCAACGGCGATCACGTTCGGCAAGGGCGCCGGCCAGGTCAAGGACCTCAACGGTCTGAACGCCGCACTGGCCTCCAACAACCTGCAGGCCACGGTCGATGCCTCCGGTACGCTGACGATCCAGACCAACAACGACAACGCTTCGCTTCAGATTGGCGCTCTCACCGGCAGCACCAATCTGTTTGCCGGCAAGTCGGCCTCGGCTCCCGTGCAAGATCCGGCCGCCCAAGCCACGCGCGCCGATGGCGTCAACCTCCTGAATGGCGACTCGCTCAAGCTGGTGTTCAACGAGACCGGCAAGTCGACGCTGAACATCACGGGCACGACCTTTGACGCGGCGGGTCTTGGCCTTGCCAACCTGACCGTCGGTTCGGACTTCATCGACAACAACGCCACGAACAAGGTGTTGACCTCGCGGAGCAGTGCTTCCGACTCGCTCCGATCCGAAGCGTCCTCGCTGGGTTCGAACCTGTCGATCGTGCAGATACGTCAGGACTTCTCGAAGAACCTGATCAACGTGCTGCAGACCGGCTCGTCGAACCTGACGCTGGCCGACACCAACGAGGAAGCGGCGAACAGCCAGGCGCTGTCGACCCGCCAGTCGATCGCGGTGTCCGCGCTGGCGCTGGCCAACCAGTCGCAGCAGAGCGTACTGCAGCTGCTCCGCTGAGCCAGGCTCCGACCTCCAAGATTCAAGGCGGCGGGGGAAACCCTGCCGCCACCCTCGATCCCGGAGACGACCGTGCCGCGAAGGTCGTTGCTCGTCCGAACCGGCTCCGGCCTCCGGGTTAGCCGGGACGACGTCTGACCGAGTCAATTGCAAAACTCGGCCAATGGCCGACATGGCAAACAATTCTTGAAGAAAATCGTTCGTTTACGATCAATTAAGCTTTCTCGTTTATGACTGTATTGTCCTCGTTTGGACACCGAGTGGCTCCTGTCCACTCTGTTTGACGCCTCCCTGTTATCAACTTCAAAAGCCGCCGGAAACGGCGGCTCTTTTTTGTCCGCCGCATGAGCTGGAAACCATAAATCCGGTTGCCGCTGGACTCCCGTTCGCACAAGCGCAATGATTTGTTCATCATAAGCCGGCGCCTTTCAGAGCCGGCAGCGTATCAGTGGCGTGAGGGCGTTAACCATGGCGGACCGTTTGCAAAGCGAATCCGCGCTCGTTCAGTTCAGCGAGCGGCTCACCAATTCCGCGGCCTTTGGAACCCTGTTCCGGGAAGGCATGGACCTGGTCGAGGAGACCGCCGCCTATCTCGACGGTGACGGCCGCACCGAGGCCAAGGCGCTCGAACGTTCCGTCAGCCTTACTTACGCGACCGAAAGCATGCGGCTCACCACCCGCCTGATGCAGCTTGCGTCATGGCTGCTGCTGCACCGCGCGGTCAAGGAAGGCGAGATGACGCTGTCCCAAGCCAACCGCGAAAAGACCAAGGTCAAGCTGACGGCGGCCGATCCCGGCCCGGAAGACATGACCGCGAAACTGCCGCAGCAATTGCAGGATTTGATCACGCGCTCGATGAACCTGCAGTCGCGGGTGCGCCGGCTCGATGTCACCATCCACGCAACCCCGGCCGAACGCGCCCCGATCGGCAATCCCCTGGTGCCGCAGCTCAACCGGCTCAAGGCCGCGTTCGAGCAGTAAGTTCGTCTTTCGTCATTGCGAGCGAAGCGAAGCAATCCATCGGCCACAGGCAAGAATGGATTGCTTCGTCGCTTTCGCTCCTCGCAATGACGGCAAATACAACAAAAAACGCCCCGGAAAACCGGGGCGTTTTGTATTTCTGGGCCGAAAAAGGCGGGGCTAAAACCCTCAGTCCTTCTTGAGGAAGCCCGAAAACTTCTTCTGGAAGCGCGACACGCGGCCACCGCGGTCGAGCAGCTGCTGCGAGCCGCCGGTCCAGGCCGGATGCGACTTGGAGTCGATGTCGAGGTTGAGCTTGTCGCCTTCCTTGCCCCAAGTGGAGCGGGTCAGGTACTCGGTCCCGTCGGTCATTACGACCGTAATCGTATGATAATTCGGGTGAATTTCGGCTTTCATGGCATATCCTTTGGCGCGCCGGCGCCCGGCTCTAATGTCAGGAGATACGGGATTTGGCGGCTCTATAACGTAAGCGGCCGGCCAAAACAAGCTACGTATATGACCTGATTGGGAATCTCCCGCATTTGCCAGCGGGGGCCGCGGGGCCTATCTGAGGGCGGCAAAACGGGTCGGATTTCATGAGCGCAGCGGAACAGCTTGAAGACGTCGGTGGGGCCAAACCGCCGCGGCGGGATGCGCTGCTCGAGGAGGAGGCCTTCATCGAAGCCCGGCTGACCGAGTCACCGGCCAAAACCGGCGCCCGGCTGCGTCCGCTGCTGGCGCTGGCGCCCTATGTCGCGCGCTACCGGGGACGGGCTTTTCTCGCCTTTATCTCGCTCACGGTCGCGGCGATCACCACCCTGGTGGTGCCGGTGGCGGCGAGGCGCATGATCGACTTCGGCTTCAGCCCCGAAGGCATCGCCCTGATCAACAGCTATTTCAGCGTCATGATCGCCGTGGTCGCGGTGCTGGCCGGCGCCAGCGCCTCGCGGTTCTATCTGGTGATGACGATCGGCGAGCGCATCGTCGCCGATCTCAGGCGCGATGTGTTCGCGCATCTGATCTCGCTGTCGCCGGCGTTCTTCGATTCCGCCCGCTCGGGCGAACTGGTGTCGCGGCTGACCGCCGATACCACCCAGATCAAGTCCGCGGTCGGCGCCTCGGTATCGATCGCGCTGCGCAATGTGATGCTGTTCATCGGCGCCGCCACCATGATGGTGATCACCAGCCCGAAACTGTCCGGTTTCGTGCTGCTGGCGATCCCGGTCATCGTGATCCCGCTGGTGGCGTTCGGGCGCTGGGTGCGGCGGCTGTCGCGCAACGCCCAGGATACGCTGGCGGATGCGACGTCGTACGCGTCCGAACTGCTCGGGGCGATCCGGACGGTACAGGCCTTTACCGGCGAGCGGCTGGCCAATGCGCGGTTCGGCGGCGAGGTCGAGCAGGCCTATGAGGCGGCCCGGACATCGACCCGGGCACGCTCGATCCTCACGCTGATCATCATCTTCATCGTGTTCTCCAGCGTCGTCGCGATCCTGTGGGTCGGTTCGCATGATGTGCTGACCGGCGCGATCACGCCCGGCCGGCTCGGCCAGTTCGTGTTGTATGCAGCCTTCGCCGCCAGCGCGCTCGGACAGCTCAGCGAGGTTTGGGGTGAAGTTTCCGCCGCTTCCGGCGCCGCCGAACGGCTGTTCGAGATCCTGCGGGTCAAGTCGCAGATCATGGCGCCGCCGCGGCCGGTCGCATTGCCGGTGCCGGCGCGCGGCGACGTCGGGTTCGACAATGTCAGCTTCGCCTATCCGACCCGGCCCGACGTGCTGGCGGTCGACGGCGTCACCCTGTCGGTCCGCGCCGGCGAAAAGGTCGCAATCGTCGGGCCCTCAGGTGCCGGCAAGAGCACGCTGTTTCATCTGCTGCTGCGGTTCTACGATCCGGCAAGCGGCACGATCTCACTCGACGGCGTGGCGATCGGGTCAACCGATCCCGGCGAATTGCGCGCGCGCATGGCGCTGGTGCCGCAGGACTCGGTGGTGTTCGCGGCGACCGCGCGCGAAAACATCCGCTTCGGCCGGCCCGATGCCAGCGATGCCGAGGTCGAGCGCGCCGCGGACCTCGCCCATGCCTCCGAATTCCTGCGCCGGCTGCCCGGCGGCTTCGAGACCCAGCTCGGCGAGCGCGGCGTGACGCTCTCGGGCGGCCAGCGCCAGCGTATCGCGATCGCGCGCGCGATCCTGCGCGATGCGCCGCTGTTGCTGCTCGATGAAGCAACCTCGGCGCTTGATGCTGAAAGCGAAACCCTGGTGCAGACCGCGCTGGAGGAATTGATGCGTCACCGCACCACGCTGGTGATCGCGCACCGGCTTGCCACCGTATTGTCCTGCGACCGCATCATGGTGATGGACCAGGGCCGCATCGTCGAACAGGGCACGCATGCCGAGCTGGTCGCCGCCAACGGGCTCTACGCCCGGTTGGCGCGGCTGCAGTTCGAGGGGATTTGATACTCCGCTCGTCATGCCCGGACTTGATCCGGGCATCCATCCTCTGCACAAAATGTTTTTCAAAGTGATGGATTGCCGGGAGCGCAGACAAGTTTACGTAGTCTGCGCCAGGCAGACTACTAAGCCCGGCAATGACGATTGGCCGTCACGGCCGCCATGCCATCTTCAGGATCAGCCGTTTTGACGACGGGTTCACATCCTCGCCGTCATGTATAAATCCGTTGCGCTGATAGAAGCGGATCGCGCGGTCATTGTCGGCGTTGACCTTCAGCGTGACGCCGCCGGGCGACAGCCGCTTGGCTTCGTCGACGAGCGCGGTGGCGAGTGGAGAGCCCCAGTGATCGGGGCTGACCACGAGCTGGTCGAGATAGCCTTGGCTGTCGATGGTGACGAAGCCGATTTGCACCTCTGCCTGTTCCGCGACGATGATATCGGCGTTCGGTACCAGCTCGTTGCGCCAGCGCTCGCGCCACCATGTCACCCGGGCGGCGAAGTCGATCGAGGGATAGGCCAACTGCCAGGTCCGCAGCCACAGCTCGATCGCGGCGTCCTCGTCCTCGGCGCGGTAGGGGCGTAAGTGAAACGCTGCCGTCACTAGCGTTCCGTCAGCTTCAGCTCGATGCGGCGGTTGCGCTTGTAGGCCTCTTCGGTCGGCGCCGTATCCAGCGGCTGGAATTCCGCAAAGCCGGCCGCGACCAGGCGCTGTGCGGGCACGCCGAGCGAGACCAGGTATTGCACCACCGAGATGGCGCGCGCCGACGACAATTCCCAGTTCGACTTGAACAAGGGGCTGTTGATCGGCCGCACGTCGGTGTGGCCGTCGACCCGCAGCACCCAGGCGATTTCGCTCGGGATCTGCTTGTCGAGATCAATCAAAGCGGTGGCGAGCTTGTCGAGCTCGGCCTTGCCTTCGGGCAACAGCAGCGCCTGTCCGGTATCGAAGAACACTTCCGACTGGAACACGAAGCGGTCGCCCACAATGCGGATATCGGGCCGGTTGCCGAGAATGGCGCGCAGGCGGCCGAAGAATTCCGAACGGTAGCGCGACAGTTCCTGCACCCGCTGCGCCAGCGCCACGTTCAACCGCGATCCCAGATCGGCAATGCGGCCCTGGGATTCCTTGTCGCGTTTCTCGGAAGCGTCGAGCGCCTCTTCGAGGGCTGCAAGCTGGCGCCGTAGCGCGCTGATCTGCTGGTTCAGCACCTCGATCTGCGCCAGCGCCCGCGACGAAACCGTTTTTTCGGAGTCGAGCGCCTTGTTGAGTTCGGCCGCACGGCCTTCGGCGTTGCTGCCGGCGCCGGCGAGCCCGTCATAGAGTCCCTTGATGCGGTCGCGCTCGGCTTCCACCGAGGCCAGCCCGGCGCGCGCCTGCGAGAGCTGGTCATTGAGGTTGAGCCCGGAGAGTTTTTCCAGCGACAGCAGGTCGTTCAACTGCGCGATCTTGGCATTGAGCTGCTCCAGCGCCTTGTCCTTGCCGGTGACTTCCTGCGACAGGAAGAACTGCACCACCAGGAACACCGACAACAGGAACACGATCGACAGCACCAGCGTCGACAGCGCGTCGACGAATCCCGGCCAGTAGTTGAATCCGGTTTCGTTGCGGCGACTGCGGGCGAGGGCCATTCAGTGTTCTCCGGTACTTTCGTGTCCCGGACGCGGTGCAGCGTGCAACGCTGCTCCGCAGAGCCGGGACCTATCGCGATGGGCCCCGGCTCCGCAGCGCATCACTTCCGTGCTGCGCTGCGTCCGGGGCACGAAACCTTGTCTAGCTCTTCTCGGGCTGCCTTGCGATCCGCTCCAGCAGTTTCTTGATCTCGCGGTTCTGCTCGCCCTGGCCGTCGGCCCATTCGCGGATCATCTGCTGCTCGGTGCGCATATGCGCGACCAGGCCCTGAATGGCTTCGGCGAGGTTGGCCATCGCCGCCGTGGTGCTGCGGCCGCCGCCGCCTTCCTCGACCACCGCGCGCAGGCGCTCCATCGCGTGCTGCAATTCGCCGCTGACGCCGGCGGGGGCGCCTTCGCCGGAATATTCGCGCACGGTGGAGGCGAGCCAGTCCTCGAGATCGGTGTAGAAGCGATTCTGCGCCTGGCTCGACTGCAGGTCGAGAAAGCCCAGGATCAGCGAGCCGGCGAGGCCGAACAGCGAGGACGAGAACGAAATGCCCATGCCGCCGAGCGGCGCGGCGAGTCCCTCTTTCAGGGTATCGAACAGGGCGCCGGCGTCGCCGCCGACCTTCAGCCCGTCGATCACCTTGCCGACGGAGCCGACGGTCTCGATCAGGCCCCAGAAGGTGCCGAGCAGGCCGAGAAACACCAGCAAGCCCGTCATGTAGCGCGAAATATCGCGGGCCTCGTCGAGCCGGGTGGCGATCGAATCCAGCAAATGCCGCATGGTCTGCTGCGAGATCGACATCCGCCCGGTGCGTTCGCCGCCGAGGATCGCCGCCATCGGCGCCAGCAGCGTCGGGCGCTGCTCGACCGCGAGGCCGGGATCGGCAATGCGGAAATTATTGACCCAGGCGACTTCCGGATAGAGCCGGATCACCTGCCGGAACGACAGGATGATGCCGATCAGGAGCACCGCGCCGATCAGCGCGTTGAGGCCGGGGTTGGCAAAGAAGGCGGTGACGATCTGCTTGTAGAGCACGACCATGACCAGTGCGCACAGCACCAGGAACACCAGCATCCGCACCAGAAAAATCCGAGGTGAGGACAATTTGCTCAGTTCGATCTCCATTTCGGAGCGGGAGGGGGAGCCTGAGGGCATTGCGGGTGTCATCCGTTGCGAAAAGCCGCGCGTGGGCGCCAATATGGCACAGCGGGCGAGAGAAAAAAGATCGAAAGGCCTGATTTCGGGAGAGGATCACGAAACTTCACGCTGAACCCGGCTTGGTCGGCAGCGTATTTTGGACGGGTTCAACTTCCAACCGCGATATTTGGGATTTTGCATGACGGTCCTGTATTTCGGAGCGCTGGCGGCCACCGTATGAAGGCGGCGGCGTAGCCCGGGTGAAGCGAAGCGAAACCCGGGGCCAATGTGGCATTGATGCGTCCCCGGATTGCGCTGCGCTCCATCCGGGCTACGAATTCGATTCGCATTTTGGCACCTCGCAATCCTGCAGCGTGCTGCCTTCCCGCGCACGAAAGCGGCGCGTTCCTCATCAGCGGTTTTGAATTTCATTCGCACCCGCTGGGATGGAACCCGCTCACAATCCGGTGAGTCGGCAAAAGATGCTGTTCGTTTAAGGCGATAGCCTTGTGTGACATTGGGCCGCCACGAAACGTGTTGCATCGCAGCAGGCGTCTCCTATCCTGACCCCATCAACAGTGTTTCGTGGTCGTGACGACGCCCGCGAATTTGCATTCGCGTTTCAACTCGAATTTTGGGGTGCCCTTTGTCTATGTCTGGATTTCGCGCGCGATCGGCCGGCATTGCCTTGATGCTCGCTGCCATGGCGCCGTTGTTGGCCGGTTGCGACGAACCGAATGTCGCCGCCGCCGCACAACCTACCGAGCCGGACGTCAGCATCGTCACCGTCAAGCCGCAGGCCCGCGCCATGGTGCGCGAACTGCCGGGACGCATCGCGCCGACGCGGGTGTCCGACGTGCGTCCGCGGGTGTCCGGCATTGTCGTACAGCGGCTGTTCAACCAGGGCAGCGAGGTCAAAGCCGGCGATACGCTCTACAAGATCGATCCGCGGCCGTTCGAGGTCGAGGTGCAGTCGACCGAGGCGGCGCTGGCGCGCGCCAAGGCCACGCTCGAGCAGGCCACCCAGCATGCCAACCGCATCGCCACGCTGACTAGCCAGCGCGCCGCGCCCGAAGCCAAGAACGAGGAAGCGATTGCGAGCCTGCGTCAGGCCGAAGCCGACGTGGCCGGCCGCAAGGCCGACGTCGCGCGCGCCAGACTCAATCTCGATTATGCGACCATCCGCGCGCCGATCGACGGCATCGTCGGTGCGGCCCTGGTCAGCGAAGGCGCGCTGGTCGTGCAGAACGAGACCGCGAGCCTTGCGACCATCCAGCAGCTCGACCCGATCTATGCCGATTTCACCCAGTCGGTGACCGAGCTCAATCATCTGCGCCGCGCGCTCGAGAGCGGCGAACTCGATCGTATCTCGCAGGATGCCGTGAAGGTCCGCCTCGTGCTCGACGACGGCGCGCTCTATCCGCAGGTCGGCAAATTGCTGTTCTCGGATGCCAAGGTCGATGCCCATACCGGGCAGGTGACGCTGCGCGGCGAGTTTCCCAATCCGAAGCGCGAATTGCTGCCCGGCATGTATGTCCGCGTGCAGATCGAGCAGGGCATCGACAGCGACGCCATCGCGGTACCGCAGCAGGCGATCCAGCGCAACGTCGGCGGCGGCAGCGAAGTGTTCGTGGTCAAGGACGACAATCTGGTCGCGGTGCAGCCGGTGCGCACCGGTTCGATCCAGGACGGCCATTGGCTCGTCACCGAAGGCCTGAAGGCCGGCGACCGCGTCGTGGTCGAGGGTTTTCAGAAGTTCGCCGCCGGCGACAAGGTCCGGCCGCAGGCCTGGGCCGAAGCGGACGCGTCCGCCGACGTGGCGCGGGACGCCAAGCTTGCCGCGCAAGCGCTGCGGTAAATTCCAATGCCGAGTTTCTTCATCGACAGGCCGATCTTCGCCTGGGTGGTTGCGCTGTTCATCTGCCTGATCGGCGCGATCTCGATTCCGCTGCTGGCGGTGGCGCAATATCCGATCATCGCGCCGCCCTCGATCTCGATCTCGACCAGCTATCCCGGCGCGTCGCCGGAAAACCTCTACAACAGCGTCACCCGGCTGATCGAAGAGGAGCTCAACGGCGCCTCCGGCATCCTCAATTTCGAATCCACCAGCGACTCGCTGGGACAGGTCGAGATAACAGCCAACTTCGTCCCGGGCACCGAGACCGGTGCGGCGTCGGTGGAAGTGCAGAACCGCCTCAAGCGCGTCGAGGCGCGGCTGCCGCGCGCGGTGATCCAGCAGGGTATCCTGGTCGAGGAGGCCTCCAGCGCCGTGCTGCAGATCATCACGCTGCGCTCGACGGACGGCAGCCTCGACGAGATCGGCCTCGGCGATTTCATGATCCGCAACGTGCTCGGCGAAATCAGGCGCATTCCCGGCGTCGGCCGCGCCACGCTGTATTCGACCGAACGTTCGCTGAGGATCTGGGTCGATCCCGCCAAGCTGGTCGGTTACGGGCTCACTGCCGACGACGTCAACAAGGCGATCACGGCGCAGAACGCGCAAGTAGCCTCCGGCAGCGTCGGCGCCGAGCCGAGCACGGAGGATCAGAAGATTTCGGCGCTGGTGCTGGTCAAGGGACAACTGTCGTCGCCGGACGAATTCGGTGCCATCATCCTGCGCGCCAACGCCGACGGTTCGACGGTGCGGCTGCGCGACGTCGCCCGCATTGAGATCGGCGGACTGAGCTACCAGTTCAACACCCGCCTCAACGGCAAGCCGACCGCGGGCCTCTCGGTGCTGCTGTCGCCGACCGGCAACGCGCTGGCGACCGCGAGCGCGGTGGAAGCGAAGATGAAGGAGCTGTCGCGCTTCTTCCCGGCCAATATCGCCTATGAGATTCCCTACAACATCACGCCCGTGGTGAAAGCCTCGATCGAGAAGGTGTTGTCGACGCTGGTCGAAGCGGTGGTGCTGGTGTTCATCGTGATGTTCCTGTTCCTGCAGAACATCCGCTACACCATCATTCCGACCATCGTGGTGCCGGTGGCGCTGCTCGGCACCTGCGCGACGCTTTTGGTTGCCGGTTACTCCATCAATATGCTGACCATGTTCGGCATGGTGCTGGCGGTGGGTATTCTCGTCGACGACGCCATCGTCGTGGTCGAGAACGTCGAGCGCATCATGGCGGAGGAAGGCCTGCCGCCGAAGGAAGCCACCCGCAAGGCGATGTCGCAGATCTCGGGCGCCATCATCGGCATCACGCTGGTGCTGGTCGCGGTGTTCGTGCCGATGGCGTTCTTCCCGGGATCGGTGGGCATCATCTACCGCCAGTTCTCGGTGACGATGGTGGCGGCGATTGCGTTCTCCGCGCTGCTGGCGATGTCGCTGACCCCCGCCCTGTGCGCGACCCTGCTGAAGCCGGTCACGTCAGGCCACGGCCACGCGAAGAAGGGCGTGTTCGGCTGGTTCAACCGCATGCTCGACTCCAGCCGCGACGGCTATTCCCGCACCGTGAAGGCTTCGCTGAAGCGCACCGGCCGGCTGATGCTGATCTATGCCGCGCTGCTGATCGGATTGGGCTGGGCCTTCATTCGCCTGCCCGGCGGCTTCCTGCCGATCGACGACCAGGGTTTTATTACCACCGACGTGCAGACGCCGTCTGACTCCTCCTACGCCCGCACGGAAGCCGCGGTCGAGAAGGTGGAAACTTATCTTAAAGGTCGCGCCGGCGTCGAGAACGTGACGTTCCTGACCGGCTTCAGCTTCCTCGGACAAGGCGTCAACACCGCGCAGGCGTTCATCTCGCTGAAGGACTGGTCGGACCGGCCGGCCGGCGATTCGGCGGCGTCGATCGTCGCCGACATCAACCGCGACCTGTCGTCGATCCGCGACGCCAAGATCACGGCGCTGCAGCCGCCGCCGATCGACAATCTCGGCAATTCCTCCGGCTTCTCGTTCCGCCTGCAGGACCGCGGCCAGAAGGGCTATCCGGCGCTGACGGCGGCGGCCGACCGGCTGATCGCGGAGGCCAATGCGAGCCCGGTTCTGCAGAAGGTTTATATCGAAGGCCTGCCGCCGGCGCCGCAGGTCAACCTCACCATCGACCGCGAAAAGGCCGGCGCGTTCGGCGTCACCTTCGAGGACATCAACAGCACCATTTCGACCAATCTCGGTTCGAATTACGTCAACGATTTCCCAAACCGCGGCCGCATGCAGCGCGTGATCGTGCAGGCCGACCGCGCCAGCCGCATGAACGCCGACGATATCCTCAATTACAACGTCAAGAACAGCCGCGGCCAACTGGTGCCGTTCTCCGCGTTTGCCACCGTCGAGTGGCAGAAGGGGCCGACGCAGATCGGGGGCTTCAATTTCTATCCCGCGGTGCGCATCAGCGGCGAGGCCAAACCTGGCTACACCTCCGGTGATGCGATTGCCGAGATGGAGCGGCTCGCGGGAAAACTGCCGCGCGGCTTCGGCTTCGAATGGACCGGGCAGTCGCTGCAGGAAAAACTGTCGGGCTCGCAGGCGCCGTTCCTGCTCGGGCTGTCGGCGCTGGTGGTGTTCCTGTGTCTCGCCGCGCTCTATGAAAGCTGGACCATTCCGCTGGCGGTGCTGCTGGCGGTGCCGCTCGGCATCTGCGGCGCGGTGCTGGCGGCGTCGCTGCGCGGCCTGCCCAACGACGTCTATTTCACCGTCGGCCTCATCACCATCATTGGCCTGGCTGCCAAGGACGCCATCCTGATCATCGAATTCGCCAAGGATCTGCGCGCGCAAGGCAAGCCGCTGGTCGAGGCGACGGTGGAGGCGTGCACCTTGCGTTTCCGCCCGATCCTGATGACGGGCCTAGCCTTCGTGTGCGGCGTGCTGCCGATGGTGATCGCGCAAGGCGCCGGCGGCGCCAGCCAGCAGGCGCTCGGCACCAGCGTCATGGGCGGCATGATCGCGGTGGTGATCCTGGCGCTGTTGATGGTGCCGGTGTTCTTTGTCAGCGTGCAGCGCGTGCTGGCGGGGGACCGGGAGAAGGTGGCGAAAGCGGAGCCGGAGGGTCAGCCGGCGCAAGGCATCCAATAGCTTGTCATTGCCGGGCTTGACCCGGCAATCCATCCAAAAAGACTCTTATGAAGATTGATGGATGCCCGGATCAAGTCCGGGCATGACAACACCTACGGTGTTGTCACTTCCCCAGCCCCTTAATAATCTTCACCAGTTCGCCGTGGATGTACTCATTGCCGCAGATCACGTGGCCGGTCTTGAGCGGGTCGCTGGCGCCATCGACGCAACTGACGGTGCCGCCGGCTTCGCGGACCATGATCTGGCCGGCCGCCATGTCCCAGGGCTGCAGGTTGCGCTCCCAATAGCCGTCGAGACGGCCGGCGGCGACGAAGGCCATGTCGAGCGAGGCGGCGCCGAAGCGGCGGAAGCCGGCGACCTTGCTCTGCAGCGCGGCCATTTCGCGGAGCGCCAGTTCGTGGTCGCCGCGCCCGATATGCGGCAGGCCGCAGGCGATCACGCATTCATTGAGCTGGCGGCGTCCGGCGACGCGCAGCCGCTGGTCGTTGAGGAACGCGCCCTTGCCGCGTTCGGCGATGTAGAGCTCGTCGTTGGCGGGGTTGTAGATCACGCCGGCGATGATGACGCCCTCGCGCTGCAGGCCGATCGAGATCGCGAATTGCGGGATGCCGTGCAGGAAATTGGTGGTGCCGTCCAGGGGATCGACGATCCAGATATGGCTCTTGTCGGCGCCTTCGCGGTTGCCGCCTTCCTCGCCGATGAAGCCGTAGCCCGGCCGCGCCTTGGCGAGATCCTTGTAAAGCACTTCCTCGGCGCGCTTGTCGGCGAGGCTGACGAAGTTCGCCGGCCCCTTCAGCGACACCTGCAGATGTTCGATCTCGCCGAGGTCGCGCTTCAGGCCACGGCCGGCATTGCGCGCGGCTTTCACCATGACGTTGATAAGGGCTGAATGCAGCATGATGCGAGGCTTGTCGGTTGAGAGGAAACGGGCCGTGGCCGTGGGAAGTCAGGGACTGGGTGCCCTGCTGATGTGCCGCCGTCAAGGCGTCATTTACCGGTGTTGCCGATCCATTTGCGCGCGGCCCCCTGGGCCTTGGCGCGATCCTCGGCGCTGAGGCCCGCCAGCGCCTCGTCCAGTTCCGGATCGCCTTTCCCGGCGGTTTTGGCGACAATGTGCCATTTCAGGCCTTCGATCTTGTCCACCGGCGCGCCCTGGCCGTTCACCAGCACGCGGGCGAGGCGGTTCTGCGCGATCGGGCTGTTCTGCCGTGCGGCCTTGCGCAACAGCGCCACGGCGGCGGACTGGTTCTGCGGCGTGCCGGTGCCGTTGAACATCGCGATGGCATATTCGACCTCGGCGTCGACATTATCGGCCAGCGACGCCGCCTGCAGCAGGCGCACCGCCTTGTCGATGTCCTTCG
Organism: Bradyrhizobium ottawaense; assembly: GCF_900099825.1. Classification (NCBI taxonomy): domain Bacteria; kingdom Pseudomonadati; phylum Pseudomonadota; class Alphaproteobacteria; order Hyphomicrobiales; family Nitrobacteraceae; genus Bradyrhizobium; species Bradyrhizobium ottawaense. Next base: position 4,763,644 of record NZ_LT629693.1, read on the forward strand.
GCACGCCGGTGCCCTCCTTGTAGAAGGTCGCGAGCGCGTATTGCGCTTCCGGGTTGCCGGCATCGGCGGCAACGCGCAGCAGTTCGGCGGAACGCCTGAGGTCCTGCGGCAGGGTCTGGCCGTCGATATAGAGCAGCGCCAGGTTATAGGCCGCCTTGGGCTCGCCGAGCTTGGCCGAGGAGGCCAGCAGCCTGACGGCCTGCTCGCGGTCGACCTTGCCGCCGCGGCCGGAGAGTTTCATCATCGCGAGCGCGAACATGCCCTCGCGGTCCCCCGCATCGGCCGCGCGCTGATACCATTCGGCCGCCTTGGCATAGTCGCGCTTGACGCCCATGGCGTTGGCGTAGAGCTCGCCGAGCATCGTCATCGCCTTCGGATCGTTGTTAAATTGGGCGCGCGTGGTGGCGAGATCGAATGCGGTCTTGTAGAGGCCGCGCTGATAGGCGCCGTAGACGAGGTCGACATTGGGATCGTCGAATGTCGCGGTCGGCGAAGGCGTGGGTGTCGGCGTCGCCGCCGGTTTGGCCGTCGCGGCTGGTTTCTTTGCCGCGGAAGTCGCCTTCGGCTTCGGTGCTTGTGTCGGCTTTTCCTTCTTCGCGGCAGGCGTGGTCGCCGACGGCTGGGCTGCGGGCGGCGTCAGCGAGATCTGCGCGGACGCCGTCGTCGCCACCATCGCAAGGCCCGCAACAATCGATATCGGACGCAGGAAGTTCATGTCCGGCGTTATCCCTGTCCGGTCATTTCTTTTCCAGGCGGTTGTTTCCCAAGCGCTGCGGCATGCGCCTGTTTGATCGCCTGCTCGACATCGGCCAGCGCCGCCTTGGCGCCACGCGGATCGGCCCAGATGAAATCGCCGACCAGGACAAAATCGGCGCCGGCGGATGCGAATTCGGCAGCCTCTTCGCGCGAGACGGCAAAGCCGACACAGGGCGGTTCGAACAGTTCTTCCCACCATTGTAGGCGCTCGGCAATCGCCTCGACCGAGGGCCGCTGTCCATGGCTGTCGGGCTCGCCGAACAGCACGTAGTCGGCGCCGGCTTCGCCCGCGGCCATCGAATCGTGCCGCGTCGCGAGCCCGCCGACGCCGGCGATGCGGTCGGGCTTCAGCGACGGCATCGCGTCTTCCATCGCCGCGATCCCGTTCAGATGCGCGCCGTCGGCGCCGGCCCGCGCCACCAGCTCGACATGACCCTCCAGCAGCAGCGCCGCGCCGCTGTCCTGCACGGCGGGCGCCAGCGCCTTGATGCGCGAGATCATGGTTTTCTGGTCGGTCTCGCGAAGCCGCAGCAGCACCGCGGCGACATCGGCGCCGGCAAGCAGGCCCGGCAGGCTTGCCGCCAGTTGTGACGGATCGTCCAGTTCGGGCGTCGCGAGATAGAGCCGCGGCGCCGGGCGCGGCGGAGGAGGTTTGCTGGCCAAGTCTATGCCGCCTTCTGTTCGAGGTCGGGCTTCCATTCGCCCTTGCTCGCGAGCGCATTCATCCGTGCGCGATGGACGAACGCCTGCTGGCCCGCGGCCACGTTTGCAGCCTTGCCTGCCCAGGCCTGCTGCGGCGCTGCCTGCAGCGCGCGGCCGTAGGAGAAGGTGAGCCGCCACGGCAGGCCGCCGATCCGGTTCATGGCGTCGAGATGCGCGGTGGCTTCCTGGTCGGACTGCCCGCCGGAAAGGAAGGCAATGCCGGGAACGGCGGCCGGCACGCAAGCCTTCAGCAGCCGGATAGTCTTCTGAGCGACCTCTTCGACGGAGGCTTGCGTGGAACTCTTCTTGCCGGAAATGGCCATATTGGGTTTGAGGATCATGCCTTCCAGCGCGACGCGCTGAACGCGCATTTCCTGAAAGGTCTTGTTGAGCACACGCTCGGTCACCTCATAGCAGCGGTCGATATCGTGATCGCCGTCCATCAGCACTTCCGGTTCGACGATCGGCACGATCTGGGCGGCCTGGCACAACGCCGCGTAGCGTGCGAGCGCGTGCGCGTTGACGGAAATGGCTGTCATTGTCGGAATGGTTTTTCCGATGTCGATCACGGCGCGCCATTTGGCGAACCGCGCGCCGCGTTCGTAATATTTCTTCAGGCGTTCGGCGAGCTTATCGAGGCCCGCGGTGACCAACTCGCCCGGGCAATTCGGCAAGGGTTGGGTTCCCTCGTCGACCTTGATCCCGGGAATGGCGCCGGCCTGTTCGATCAGCTTGATCAGCGGCGTGCCGTCCCTGGCGTTCTGCCAGATCGTTTCGTCATAGAGGATGACGCCGGAGATGTACCGGCTCATCGCCTCCTGCGAGCGAAACAGCATTTCACGATAGTCCCGGCGGGTTTCCTCGGTCGATTCGACCTTGATGGCGTCGAAGCGCTTCTTGATCGTGCCGGAGGATTCGTCGGCGGCGAGTATGCCCTTGCCCGGCGTTACCATGGCAAGAGCGACCGTGTTGAGGTCGGCGAGATTCATCGGGACGTTCTCCAGAGCATGCCTTGCAAACCAAAATGGGCGGTTCTCGGGCAACGGCCGAGAAAAGCTTCGCTCAGGGGCAGGCTGCTCGCGGAGATCAGCGTGATATCACGCCACCTTCGGATCGAGCTCGCCCTTGGCGTAACGCTTGGCCATGTCGGCCGTGGTCATCACCTTCTTGATCTTGCTCGCCTGACCCGCGGTGTTGAATTCCTGCAGCCGCTGCTTGCACAGCTTGGTCATCGCTTCCATCGCCGGCTTGAGATACTTGCGCGGGTCGAATTCTTCCGGATTGTCCTTCAGCACTTTACGGATCTGGCCGGTCATCGCCATACGGTTGTCGGTGTCGATGTTGATCTTGCGGACGCCGTGCTTGATGCCGCGCTGGATTTCGGAAACCGGCACGCCCCAGGTCGGCTTCATCTTGCCGCCGTTGGCGTTGATGATCTCCTGCAGGTCCTGCGGCACCGAGGACGAACCATGCATCACCAGATGCGTGTTCGGCAGCTTGCGATGGATCTCCTCGATCACGTTCATGGCGAGGATGTCGCCGTCGGGCTTGCGCGTGAACTTGTAGGCGCCGTGCGAGGTGCCCATCGCGATCGCGAGTGCGTCGACCTTGGTCTCCCTGACGAACTTCACGGCCTCGTCGGGGTTGGTCAGCAACTGGTCGTGCGACAATTTGCCTTCGGCGCCGTGGCCGTCTTCCTTGTCGCCCATGCCGGTTTCCAGCGAGCCGAGCACGCCGAGTTCGCCTTCCACCGAAATGCCGCCGAGATGAGCCATGTCGGTGACGGTCTTGGTGACGCCGACATTGTAGCTCCAGTCGGCCGGGCTCTTGCCGTCGGCCTTCAGCGAGCCGTCCATCATCACGGAGGTAAAGCCGGCCTGGATCGCGGTCATGCAGGTGTCGGGGCCGTTGCCGTGATCGAGATGCACGCAGACCGGGATCTGCGGATAGATTTCGGTGACCGCGTCCATCATGTGTTTGAGCATGATGTCGTTGGCATAGGAGCGCGCGCCGCGCGAGGCCTGGATGATGACGGGGGCATCGAGGCTGGAGGCGGCCTCCATGATGGCCAGCGCCTGCTCCATATTGTTGATGTTGAAGGCCGGCACGCCGTAATCATGCTCCGCCGCGTGGTCGAGCAATTGACGCAACGTAATCCGAGCCATCCGTATTCTCCGTTGTCTTAGCGGCGCCCTGGGCGCCGGATCCCATATGAGCTTAGCGCAGTTTTAGAACTTCGACACCGGGCAGAGGTTTCCCCTCCATCCATTCGAGAAACGCGCCGCCCGCGGTCGAAACATAGCTGAAATCATGGGCAACGCCGGCCTGGTTGAGGGCCGCGACGGTATCGCCGCCGCCGGCGACCGAAACCAGCTTTTTGGCTTTGGTCCGCTCCGCCGCATGCCTGGCCGACACCATGGTGCCGCGGTCGAATGGCGTCATCTCGAAGGCCCCGAGCGGGCCGTTCCATACCAGCGTCGCGGCGTCGTCGATCGCGGCGTGAATCCGTGCGATCGATTGCGGGCCGACGTCGAGGATCATGCCGTCGGCCGGGATCGCGTCGAGCCCATAGGCGTGGGACGGCGAGTTGGCCGCGAAATGATACGCGACCACGGCGTCTACGGGGAGGATGATGGCGCAGTTCGCGGCTTCCGCCTTTTCCATGATCCGCAGCGCGGTCGCGGCGAGGTCCTTTTCCGCCAGCGACTTGCCGACGCCGACGCCCTGCGCGTGCAGGAAGGTATTGGCCATGCCGCCGCCGATCACCAGCGCATCGACCTTGCTGACGAGGTTTTCCAAGAGATCGATCTTGGTCGAGACCTTGGCGCCGCCGATGATCGCGATGACAGGCTTGGTCGGCGCTTCCAGCGCCTTGCCGAGGGCGTCGAGTTCGGCCTGCATGGTGCGGCCGGCATAGGCCGGCAGCTTGTGGCCGAGGCCTTCGGTCGTGGCGTGGGCCCGGTGCGCGGCCGAGAAGGCGTCGTTGACCCAGATGTCGCCGAGTTTTGCCAACTCGGCCACGAAGGCGGGGTCGTTCTTCTCTTCCTCTTTATGGAAACGGGTGTTTTCCAGGCACAGGATGTCGCCATCCTTCATCGCGGCCACGGCCGTGGCGGCGGGCTCGCCGATGCAGTCGTCGGCAAAGGCGACCGGCTTCTTGATCACCAGCGAGAGCGCGGCGGCGACGGGTTTCAGCGAGTCCTTGGCGTCGCGTCCCTTCGGACGGCCGAAATGCGCGAGCAGGATGACCTTGCCGCCCTTGCCGGAAATCTCGGTGATGGTCGGCACGACGCGTTCGAGCCGGGTCGCATCGCTGACGCGGCCGTTTTCCATGGGCACGTTGAGGTCGACGCGCAGCAGTACGCGCTTGCCCCTTACGTCGACGTCATCGAGGGTGCGGAATGATTTTGTCATAGGCGCTCTCTTGTCCCGGGCGCATAGCGGCGCGAAGTGCCGCTGTGCAGAACCGGGACCTACGCTGGAATGGGTCCCGGCTCAGCGGCGCAGCGCAAGCGCGCTGCACCGCGTCCGGGACACGAGACTTAGAGCAGCTTCCCCATCGCCACGGCGGTGTCGCCCATGCGGTTGGAGAAACCCCATTCGTTGTCGTACCAGGACATCACCCGCACCAGCGTGCCGTTCTGCACCTTGGTCTGGTCCACATGGTACGTGGACGAGTGGGGATCGTGGTTGAAGTCGATCGAGACGTTGGGCGCGGTGGTGTAGCCGAGGATGCCCTTCAGCTCCTGCTCGGAGGCGCGCTTCATCGCTTCGTTGATTTCCTTCACGTCGGTCGCGCGCTTGGCGACGATCTTGAGGTCGACCACGGAGACGTTCGGGGTCGGCACGCGGATCGCGACGCCGTCGAGCTTGCCCAGAAGTTCGGGGAGCACCAGGCCGATCGCCTTGGCCGCACCGGTGGAGGTCGGGATCATCGACAGCGCAGCCGCCCGGCCGCGATAGAGATCGCTGTGCAGGGTGTCGAGCGTCGGCTGGTCACCGGTATAGGCGTGGATCGTGGTCATGAAGCCGGTCTCGATGCCGACGGTGTCGTTCAGCACCTTGGCGATCGGGGCCAGGCAGTTGGTGGTGCAGGAACCGTTGGAGACGACCAGATGTTCCTTGGTCAGCTTGTCGTGGTTGACGCCGTAGACGATGGTTGCGTCGGCGCCGTCAGAGGGGGCGGAAACCAGCACGCGCTTGGCGCCGGCGGTCAGATGGGCCGTCGCCTTGGCCTTGGCGCTGAAGATGCCGGTGCATTCCATCGCGATGTCGACGCCGAGTTCCTTCCAGGGCAGCTTCGACGGATCGCGCTCGGCGGAAACCTTGATCTTGCCATTGCCGACGTCGATCGAGTCGCCATCGACGGTCACGGTGCCGGGAAAACGGCCATGCACGGAGTCGAAGCGCAACAGATGGGCGTTGGTCTCGACCGGGCCGAGATCGTTGATCCCGACCACTTCGATATCCCTGCGGCCGGATTCCGCGATGGCTCGCAAGATGTTGCGGCCGATGCGGCCAAACCCATTGATCGCGACCCGAATTGCCATGCGTGTTCTCCCTTAATAGCTGGCGCCGTCCCCGCGGACAGTTTCCAGAAAGGAAACATTCCACGAGGGGCTTACGGCGGATCGCCCGGTTCTGCCGGGCGAGAACGGTCAAGATGGGAACTTAGGTAGCCCTTTTTCCCAATAATCTCAACCGTCAGCCCAAGCGCTTCAGGGCAGCGTTAACCGCAGCCTCAGCGGTAATTCCGAAGTGCTTGTAAAGGTCCTTGGCGGGGGCGCTGGCGCCGAAACCGTGCATGCCTATGAATTCGCCATCCTTGCCGATCACGGCATCCCAGCCCCAGCGTATCGCGGCCTCGATCGCGATCTTCACCGGCGCGTTGCCGATGATGGCTTTCTGGCGGTCCGCCGGCTGCGCCAGCAGCAGTTCGAGCGCGGGCACCGAGACCACCCGCGACGCGATGCCGCGTTCCGCCAACTGCTTCTGGGCGGCCACCGCGATCTCGACCTCGGAGCCGGAAGCGAACAGCGACACTTTCGCTTCGCCCTGCGCCGCGACCAGCTCATAGGCGCCATGGCTGCAGGGATTGTCCGCCGGTGCCGAGGTGCGCAACTGCGGCAGGTTCTGTCGGGTCAGCGCCAGCACGGTCGGGCCGTCGGTACGATTGAGCGCCAGCTCCCAGCACTCCGTGACCTCGACGGCGTCGCAGGGCCGGAACACGCGCATGTTGGGGATAGCCCGCAGCGCGGAGAGATGTTCGACCGGCTGATGCGTCGGTCCGTCTTCGCCGAGCCCGATCGAATCGTGGGTCATGACGTAGACGACGCCGGTGCCCATCAGCGCCGCGAGCCGCATTGCCGGCCGCGCATAGTCCGTGAATACCAGGAAGGTCGCGCCGTTAGGCGCAAAGCCGCCATGCAGGAAGATGCCGTTCATGGCCGCGCACATGCCGTGCTCGCGGATGCCGTAATGGATGAAGCGGCCCTTCGGCGTCTTGGCGGAAAATGCGGTCGCCGATTTCGCCTTGTTGTTATTGGAGCCGGTGAGATCGGCGGAGCCGGCGAGGAATTCCATCGGCATCGCAGCGGCGATGGCCTCGATCGCGGATTCCGATGATTTGCGGGTGGCGATATTTTCCGGCTTCTCCAGCAGCCCCTTCTTGTGGGCCTTGAGTGCCTTTGCCAGCGAGGCCGGGCGCTCATGCCGCAGCCGCCGTTCGAATTCGGCGCGCTTGCGGTTGCCGAGTTCTGCGAAACGGCCTTCCCAGGCCTTGCGCTCGGCGACGCCGCGCGAGCCTGCTTCGCGCCAGGCTTTCAGCACATCCTCGGGCACCGAGAACGGCTCGAGCGAAATGCCGAGATTTTCCTTGGCGCCCTTGAGCTCTTCGGCGCCGAGCGCCTCGCCATGGGCTTTCGCGGTGCCGGCGCGCGTCGGCGCGCCGAAGCCGATCGTGGTCTTGCAGGCGATCAGCGACGGCTTGCTGGATTTCTGCGCGCGGGTGATCGCGGCCGCAATCGCCTTCTGATCATGCCCGTCGATCAGTTCGGCGGCCCAGCCGGCGGACTTGAAACGCTTCACCTGGTCGACCGAGTCGGCAATCGAGGTCGGGCCGTCGATCGAGATGCCGTTGTCGTCGTACAGCACGATCATCTTGTTGAGCTTCCAGTGCCCGGCCATCGCGATCGCTTCCTGCGATACGCCTTCCATCAGGTCGCCGTCGGAGACGAGCACATAGGTGTGGTGACCGACCACCTTTTTGCCGAACTCGGCGGCCAGCATCTTTTCCGCCAGCGCCATGCCGACCGCGGTCGCGATGCCCTGGCCGAGCGGACCGGTGGTGGTCTCGATGCCCTTGGTGTGGAAGTTTTCGGGGTGACCCGGCGTCAGCGAGCCGAGCTGGCGGAAATGCTTGATCTGGTCGAGCGTCATGTCCTTGTTGCCGGTCAGATACAGCAAGGCATAGAGCAGCATCGAGCCGTGTCCGGCCGACAGCACGAATCGGTCGCGGTCCGGCCAGTTCGGCTCGGCGGCGTCGAATTTGAGGAACTGGGTGAACAGCACGGTGGCGACGTCGGCGGCGCCCATCGGCAAACCGGGATGGCCTGACTTCGCCTTCTCGACGGCGTCCATGGCAAGGCCACGGATCGCATTGGCCATACGGGTATGATCGACCTGCGTCATGATGAAAATCCGCTTGAAATGAGGAGGTTGGTGACGATCCGCCCGCCGGCGAATTGCAGCGAAAGTATGCCCTGCGGCACTGAAACTTACGGCTGGATAGCACCTCAATCCCGTGAGTCCAAGGCTAAGGCAACGCCGTTTCGGTCCGAAAAGTTGCTTAGCGGTGCATAGCTTCGCGTCGGCGTTGCGCTGGCCTCGCTTGCCACGTAAATTTCACCGTCTAACCGCTTGCCGAACCGCTGATTTTGCTGTGCGGCTGGCCGATCGAAGGTGCGTGCTGTCTCTCATGAGCGATCGTCCTGCCAACGGGCCCGGCCAAGCCGAGCCGGTCTTTGCCGACATCGACGCCGCGACACGGCGGTTGATGGTGGCGCTCGACGCCCTGGAGGCCGCGGCCGAACGGCGGCGCGACGCGGACCGTGACGAGAACGAACTGGCGAGCCGGATCCAGGCGCTCGGCACCGACCGGTCGCGGCTCGCCGACGAACTCGACGGCTCGCTGGTGAAGACGCGGCGGCTGGAGCGCACCAACCGCGAGATCGCCGAGCGGCTGGATGCCGCGATCGGCTCCATCCGTGCGGTGCTGGATGCCGACGCCGGAGAGATCGAATGAGCCACATCAACGTCACCATCAACGGCCGGCAGTACCGCATGGCCTGCGAGGAAGGGCAGGAGGTGCGGCTGCTCAAGCTCGCCGAAAGCCTGGAATCCCGTGTCGAAGAGCTGCGCGGCAAGTTCGGCGAGATCGGCGATGCGCGCCTCACGGTGATGGCGGCGCTGACCGTATGCGACGAACTGCTCGACGCCAACCAGCGCATGCGGGCGCTGGAAGAAGAACTCGAGAACCTGCGCAGCGTTCGGGTTGCTGCCACCGATCGCGCCCGGGTCACGCAGATCGCGGTCGCCAACGCGCTCAATGCCGCGGCCGACCGGATCGAAAAGACCACCCAGGTGCTGAACCGCACCATCGGCGGCGGCGTCGCGATCGGGTGACGACGCGGCCTCTTGCTTACCCTCCCCTGGAGGGGTCCGAGACGAGCGAAGCTCGCTCGTGGGTCGACGCGAAGCGGCGGGGTGGGGTGAAGGTCTCTCGTTTCGAACAGTGTCCAAGTTGAGAGACCGTCACCCCACCCCGTCTCGCATTTCGCTACGCTTCATGCGAGCCGACCCACGAGCGAGCTCCGCTCGTCTCGGACCCCTCCAGGGGAGGGTGCAAATGCACGCACCAGTTGATCGCGCTCGCAGCCGTGTACAGCCGCCCCTTACCGCTGGCGGAGTCGGCCCATAATGCCTACATTGGCGGGGCGAAGCTGCGTCGTTCGTCAGGAGCCATAATCCCCGGGGCCTTATCGATCCTTTAGGGAACTGTCCCTGGCCGGGTCCGTGGACCCGGTCACATGGTGCCCACCTACTTTCGTAGGGAACTCCGGGATCGAGTGCTTCAACGGCGATCGCGGCCTCGCACTTTTGTTTTTGTTGTTGCAACGTGTGCCATACCCCCGCGCACGTCAGTACGCCGCGGCGTCTCGGTCGAATCACTGAAGTCTCTGGAATACTGGGTCCCCCGCTCCCGTGCGCAGTTGCGCACTCCCGTGCGCAGTTCGCACAGAGCGGGTGATGACGGCGGAAGGATGCTGCATGACGACAACCCTTTCGAAGGCCGATCTTCGCGCCGCCGCGCTCGCCAGGCGCGATGCTTTGAGCGACGAGCAGCGCGCCGCTGCGGCGCAGGCCATGGCCAAACGCGCTCTGCCGTTCGAGATCGCCCCAGGGGCCGTCGTTTCCGGATATTCACCGATCCGCAACGAGATCGACCCGACGCCGTTGATGCGACATCTCGCCGGGCTGGGCGCGAAGCTGGCGCTGCCGGTGGTGCTGGCGCGCGGCAAGTCGCTGGCCTTTCGGGCGTGGTCGCCCGACGACCGGCTGATGCTCGGGGCGCTCGGCATTCCCGAGCCGTCGCCGGCGGCGGCCGAGGTCATCCCCGATATCATGCTGGTGCCGCTGGCGGCCTTCGACCGCCAGGGTCACCGGATCGGCTATGGCGCCGGGCACTACGACTTCACGCTCGCGCATCTGCGCAAGGCGAAGGTCATCACGGCGATCGGTACCGCCTTTGCGGTGCAGGAAATAAAGGCGGTTCCGGCGCTGCCGCACGACGTGGCGCTGGATTATGTGCTAACGGAAAAGAAAGTGTTCGATTTCCGGAGCTGAACTTTGCGTATTCTGTTTATCGGTGACGTCGTCGGCAAGACCGGCCGCACCGCAATATCCGAACATCTGCCGGGCATGGTCAAGGATTGGTCGCTCGATCTTGTCATCATCAATGGCGAGAACTCCGCCGGCGGTTTCGGCATCACCGAGGCGATCTACCAGGAATTCATCGACGCCGGCGCCGATGCGATCACGCTCGGCAACCATGCCTGGAATCAGAAGGAGGCGCTGGTGTTCATCGAGCGCGCGCCGCGCCTGATCCGGCCGTTGAATTTTCCGCGCCATACGCCCGGCCGCGGCTCGGCATTGATCGACACCAAGAACGGCAAGCGTGCGCTGGTCATCAACGCCATGGGCCGCGTCTTCATGGAGCCCTTGAACGATCCCTTCAACGCGGTGGGCAAGGAGCTCGATGCCTGTCCGCTGCGCGAGGCCGCCGACGCCATCGTGGTCGATTTCCACGGCGAGGCGACCAGCGAAAAGCAGGGCATGGGATTTTTCTGCGACGGCCGCGCCAGCCTCGTGGTCGGAACCCATACCCATGTCCCGACCGCCGATCACCAGGTGCTGCCCGGCGGCACCGCCTATATGAGCGACGCCGGCATGACCGGCGACTACGACTCGATCATCGGCATGCAGAAGGATGAGCCGTTGCATCGTTTTACCACCGGCATCCCTTCGGGCCGGTTCGAACCGGCCTTCGGTGTCGCCACCCTCTCCGGCGTCGCGGTCGAAACCGACGATGCGACCGGACTGGCGCTGCGGATCGCGCCGGTGCGGGCGGGCGGCAGGCTGGAGCCGGCGGTGCCGGCATTCTGGGCGGCATAGACTAGCCTCGCCGCCGAGGGTTGTGCTTTGATGCGAGGACCGGTTGAGAGGCGGCATTCTTGGCGAGCGAGCGCGTGCAACGGCGGCTGGCGGCGGTTCTGGCAGCGGACGTTGCCGGCTATAGCCGCCTCATGGGCCGGGACGAAGAGGGCACGCTGGCCAGCCTGAAGACTTTCAGGCGGAGCTTGATCGATCCCGCCCTGGCCCGCCATCAGGGGCGCATTGTCAAGACCACCGGCGACGGCTTGCTGGTCGAGTTCGCCAGCGCCGTGGATGCCGTGCGCTGCGCGGTGGAAGTCCAGCGCGCCATGCACGAAAAAAACGGCAAAGTATCGCAGGATATTAGAATCGAATTCCGCATCGGCATTCACGTCGGCGACATCATCATCGACGACGACGACATTTTCGGCGATGGCGTCAACATCGCCGCGCGTCTCGAAGGCATCGCGGAGCCCGGCGGCATCTGCATCTCCGACGACGCGCAGCGGCAGGTTCGCGGTAAGGTCGACACCGTCTTCGACGACATGGGTTCGCAAAACCTGAAGAATATCGCCGAGCCGATGCGCACCTGGCGCGCGCGGCTTGATGCTAACGCTCCTTCGAAGGCGCCGGCCGACGCTGTTCAACCGCTCGCGCTTCCCGACAAGCCCTCCATCGCCGTCCTGCCCTTCCAGAACATGAGCGGCGATCCGGAACAGGAATATTTTGCCGACGGCATGGTCGAGGACATCATCACCGCGCTGTCGCGTTTCAAGTCGCTGTTTGTGATCGCCCGAAACTCCAGCTTCACCTACAAAGGCAAGGCCGTCGATATCAAGCAGGTCGGGCGCGAGCTTGGCGTGCGCTATGTACTGGAAGGAAGCGTCAGGAAAGCGGGAAATCGCGTGCGCATCACCGGCCAGCTGATCGAGGCCGCGACCGGCCGGCATCTATGGGCGGACAAATTCGACGGCGCACTTGAGGACGTATTCGGTCTTCAGGACCAGGTCACCACCAGCGTCGTGGGCTTGATCGCTCCGACGCTTGAGCAGGCCGAGATCGAGCGGGCGAAACAAAAGCCCACCGACAGGCTGGACAGCTACGATTTCTATCTGCGCGGCAAGGCGCTGGCGAACAGAATGTCATCGCTGGCCGAGGCGCGCGAATTTTTTAGAAAGGCTTTTGAACAAGACCCGGAATTTGGCGCCGCGTATGCCATGGCTGCCTGGACATTGCTGATGCAACAATCGATCCATGGTATGCCTCTAACGATTGAAATGCGGACAGAGGCAATTCGGCTTGCCCATTTGGGCTCAAAAGTGGGAAGCGGTGACGCTTTTGTCCTCGCCAGATCGGGTCATGTTCTGACCTACCTCGGTCACGAATATGATCGGGGCACATCGATGGTGGAGCAGGCGGTCACGCTCAACCCCAATCTCGCTGTCGCTTGGTACTGCCGGGGCTGGGTCTCGCTCATGTGCGGCGAAGCGGAACACGCGGTCGAAAGTTTCGAGCGAATGATCAGGTTGAGTCCGCTCGACCCGTTGCGGGTTGGCGCCTGGAACGGAAGTTCATTCGCGTTGTTTCAGCTGGGCCGTTATGAAGAAGGCTGTGTGTCGGCGACGAAATCGGTTCAATTTGGCGCCAATGTGCATACGCTTGGAGCCTACATCATGAACGCGGTTCGTACCGGTCGTGCTGTGGAGGCAAGCGAAGCGGTTGCGCAATTGTTGAAACTGCAGCCCGGCTTTCGCGCTTCGTACGTCAGCGAGGCCTTCCCGGTCCGCTGGCCCGAGCGGCGGGCTGAAATAGAAGCAGCGCTGCGCGAGGCGGGGCTACCGGACTAGGCATGTCGACTTCAGCGCAGCACGACTGCGCCGAGCCGGTCCATTCTACTTTGCATGGGGTTGTTTTCGCGATTTTGTGTCCAGGCCCTGTGATTCACCGCCGATAGCGCGCCGAAGACGCGCGTGAACGCGCTGGCGGAGGCGCCGGGCCGCGTCCGGGACACACGAGATCGTCAGTGCTTCGCGCTTGCGGCGAATCGAAATTCAACTCCAACCCGTCATGCTCTAGCCTGCGACAGTTTGTCGTGCTTTGATGTGGCCGAGAGTGCAACTCGACCCCGGGAACCCTTTGGCTATCAAGCACGTAGAGCGTCGGTTGGCGGCGGTGGTGGCGGCGGATGTCGCCGGCTACAGCCGTTTGATGGGTAACGACGAAGAGCGGACGCTGGCGGCGCTGAAGGGCGTACGGGCGACGCTGGTCGATCCGGTCATCGCCGATCATCGCGGCCGCATCGTCAAGACCTCCGGCGACGGGATGCTGGTCGAGTTCGCCAGCGCCGTCGATGCGGCGCGGTGCGCGGTCGAGGTCCAGCGCGGCATGGCGGCGCAGAACGCCACCGTGCCCCGTGAGCTCAGAATCGAATTCCGCATCGGCATTCACGTCGGCGACATCATCATCGACGACAACGATATTTTCGGCGACGGCGTCAACATCGCTGCACGCCTCGAAGGGATGGCCGAACCCGGCGGCATCTGCATCTCCGACGACGCGCACCGGCAGATCCGCGGCAAGGTCGATATCGACTTCGGCGACCTCGGTTCGCAAGCCCTGAAGAACATCGCCGAACCGATGCGCGTCTGGCAGGTTCGGGTTGGCGGCGAGCCCGCGTCCGCGCCGCCGCGAAGTGCTGCGCCGGATGTCGCCAGAATTCCGGAACAGCCGTCGAGCGCGCTTCCGCCGCTGCCCGACAAGCCATCGATCGCGGTGCTGCCGTTCGAGAACATGAGCGGCGATCGCGAGCAGGAATATTTCGCCGACGGCATGGTCGAGGAGATCATTACCGCGCTGTCGCGGTTCAAGTCGCTGTTCGTGATTGCGCGTAATTCGAGCTTTGCCTACAAGGGCAAGGCCGTCGACATCAAGCAGGTCGGCCGCGAACTCGGCGTGCGCTACATTCTCGAGGGCAGCGTCCGCAAGGTCGGCCAGAAGGTTCGTATCAGCGGTCAGTTGATTGAGGCGGCGACCGGCAACCATATTTGGGCCGACCGCTTCGACGGCGACCTCGCGGATGTGTTCGGTTTGCAGGACCAGGTCGCGACCAGCGTGGTCGGATTGATCGCGCCGCGCCTGGAGCAGGCCGAGATCGAACGGGCGCGACGCAAGCCGACCGAGAAGCTCGACAGCTACGATTTCTATTTGCGGGGTGCTTCGCTGCTGCACCAGTGGTCGTCGCTGAAGGATGCGCAGGCGTTCTTCGAAAAGGCGATCGAGCACGATCCGGAGCATGCGGCGGCTCATGCCATGGTCGGCTGGATGTGGATGGCGCGACAGGCCATCAACGGCCAGCCGCTCGATGCCGCGCAACGGACCGAAGCTATCCGGCATGCGCGGCTGGCCGCGCGGCTCGCCGACGAGGACGCGTTCGTGCTGGCGACGTCCGGTCATGTGATGGCCTATCTCGCCCACGAATACGACCTCGGCGTCAGCATGATCGAGCAGGCGGTCGGCCTCAATCCGAACCTTGCCATCGTCTGGTTTTCGCGCGGCTGGGTCGCGCTGATGTGCGACGAGACCGAGCGCGCGATCGAGAGTTTTGACCGCATGATCCGGTTGAGCCCGCTCGATCCGTTGCGCATCAGCGCCTGGAACGGCACGTCACATGCCTTCTTCTCGCTGGCGCGCTACGAGGAGGGCTGCGCCGCGGCGTTGAAATCGATCCAGTTCAATGTCAACGCGCATTCGCTGGGGGCCTTCATTATCAATGCCGTGCGCGCCGGACGTCCCGGCGAGACCCAGAAGGCGGTCGGCCGTCTCTTGAAGATTGCGCCGGGCTTCCGCACCTCGCATGTGACCGAGGCCTATCCGGTGCGCCGTGCCCACCGCCGCGACGAAATCGCCGCCGCGCTCCGCGACGCCGGTCTGCCGGACTAGCTCACCCGTCGACTACTCCGACGTCTGCTTGCGCAAGTCAGCGACGTCCTGCGCCGTCAGCTTCGAGCCCTTGCTGCCGAAACGCGCGGTGACGTAATTGGCGACAGCGGCAATCTCGTCGTCGGAATAGGCGTTGCCGAACGCCGGCATCGACAGCGCGCCTTCGGGCGTGTCGCGCCTGGTTCCGGAGATCACGATCTGCGCCACGTTGGTGGCGCCGGGGTCGTTCACCGCCCACGCGCCGGTCAGCGTCGCCGTCGGCGAGATCGCGCTTTCGCCGGTCCAGCCATGGCAACTGACGCAGGCGCCCTGGAACACCATCTTGCCGCGGGCCTCCTGCGAGCCGTCCTTGTGCGAAGCGGAGGCCGGCGGTGCCAGGGTCGCCGGCAGATCGCTGGACGCGACCGGCGGTACGCTGCGCAGATAGGTCACGATGGCGCGGATGTCTTCCGGCGTCATCCGGCTCAAGCTGTGGTCGACCGCTTCGCCCATCGGCCCTGACGCGGTGCCATGGCCCGCGGCATGTCCGATCGAGAGATAGGAAATCAGGTCGTCGTCACGCCAGCCGCCGACGCCGGTCGCCTTGTCCGAGGAGATATTGAAGGCGCGCCAGCCCGCGGTGATCGCGCCGGCGAATTTCTTGCGGTTGTTGAGCGCGAAGGCAAGATTTCTCGGCGTGTGACATTCGCCGCAATGGGCGAGCGCTTCGGCGAGATAGGCGCCTCTGTTCCATTCCGGGCTCTTCGATGTATCCGGCTCGTATCGCGTGTCCGGATTGAACACCGCGGACCAGAACATCATCGCCCAGCGCTGGTTGAACGGAAACGCCAGCGTGTTGGCGGGGGGCGTCGCGCGCACCGGCGGCAGGCTGAACAGATAGGCCTTGATCGCCAGCGCATCGGCATCGCTGATATAGGTGTAGGACGTATAGGGCATCGCCGGATAAAGCCGCGCGCCGTCGTGCCTGACGCCGCGCTGAACCGCGTTGAGGAAATCCTTGTCGCTGTAATTGCCGATGCCGGTTTCCTTGTCCGGCGTGATGTTGGTCGAATAGAGCGTGCCGAACGGCAGCTTGAAGCCGAGGCCGCCGGCATATTCCTTGCCGCCCTGCGTGGTGTGGCAGACCATGCAGTCCGCCGCCTTCGCCAGATACTCGCCGCGCTCCACAGGGCTGGCCTGCGCGAGCGCCTTGGGAACGCCGGTCGGATCGGGTCCCTTGAAGTCCGACAGCGACTCGCGTGGACCGCCGGCGAACGCCATGGGGTCGGGGCCGCGGATGACCCAGACGGCGATCAGCCCCGCCGCCACCACGATGCCGACGATGATGATGAGAATACGACGCGCGTGCGGGCTCATGCTTTTTTCCCCGCCGCCAGCAGGGAACGGTCGATCGGCAACCTGCGCAAGGCGACGCCGGTTGCGGCATAGATCGCGTTGCGCAGCGCCGGCGGTCCCGCTGTCGTACCGGTCTCGCCGATTCCGCCGGGCATTTCGCCGCTCTTGACCACATGCACCTGGATTTTGGGCGTTTGATCGATCCGCAGCATCCGGTAGTCGTGGAAGTTCGATTGCTGGACGCGGCCCTTGTCGATGGTGATCTCGCCATAGAGTGCGGCGGTGAGGCCGAAGATCAGTCCGCCCTCGACCTGGGCCATGATGGTGTCGGGGTTGACGGCAATGCCGGTATCCACCACCGAGGTCACGCGGCGCAGCTTGATCTCACCCTGCTCGTCGACTTCCGCTTCCACCACCGTGGCGATGAAACTTCCGAAAGACGGTTGCAGACACACGCCGCGCCCGACCCGCGCCGGCAGCGGCTGGCCCCAATTGGCTTTTTCCGCGGCGAGGTCGAGTACCGACAGGAACCGCGGCTGGTTGGCCAGCATCCCGCGACGAAATTCAACGGGGTCTTTGCCCGCCTTGCGCGCCAGTTCGTCCATGAAGCATTCGGCGGCAAACACATTGTTGTTGGGGCCGACCCCGCGCCAGAATCCGGTCGGCACCCCCGGCGCTTCGGCCCGCACATATTCGACGTGGAAATTCGGGATGTCGTAGGGCACGTCGACTGCGCTATCGATCGCGTCGATGTCGATGCCCTTCTGGAACGCCGGCGGCAGCCAGCGCGCAATGATTGCGGCGCCGGAGATCTTGTATTTCCAGCCGACGATCTTGCCGCCGGACAGGCTTGCAGCAATCGTGTCGCGATAGACCGGGCGGTAAACGTCGTGCTGGATGTCTTCCTCGCGCGTCCACACGACTTTTACCGGCCCGTCGACCTGCTTGGCGATGCGAACGGCCGCGACCACCATGTCGGGCTCGAGCTTGCGGCCGAAGCCGCCGCCCAGCAGGTGATTGTTGACGATCACCTTCTCGACCGGCAGCCCGGCCGCCTTCGCGGCCTCCGACTGTACGCGCGCCATGATCTGCGTCCCGGTCCAGATTTCGCAGGAATCCGGCTTGCAATGCACCGTAGCGTTCAGCGGCTCCATCGTGGCATGGGCGAGAAACGGCAACTCGAACGAAGCCTCGAATTTTTCACCGGTCGCGAGGCTCTTGGCGATATCGCCGGTGGATTTGGCGACCACGCCGTCCTTTTCGCTGGCCGCGCGCAGGTCGTCCCAGACTGCCTTCGAATTGATCCTGGCGTTGGGGCCCTCGTTCCACTCGATCTTGAGCGCATCGAGGCCCTTCTTGGCCGCCCACATGTGATCGCCGACCACGGCGACGAGATCGTCGAGCACCACGATCTTCTGCACGCCGGGAATCTTCTTCGCAGCACTGTCGTCGACCTTGCCGACCTCGCCGCCGAACACAGGGCATTGCGCCAGGGTTGCGAACTTCATGTCCGGCAGCATCGCGTCGATGCCGTAGATCGCCTTGCCATTGACCTTGTCTGGCGTGTCGAGCCGCTTGAACGGTTGGCCGATGTAGACGAAATCCTTGGGGTCCTTGGGCTGTATATCCTTGGGCGGCGTCAGGTTACCCGCGGCCTGCGCCAGCGCGCCATAGGAAAGGGTCCGCCCGCTCGCCTTGTGCGTCACCACACCCTTCGATGTGGTGCAGCTTGCCGGATCGACTTCCCATTGCGCCGCTGCCGCCTGCACCAGCATGGCGCGCGCGCTGGCACCTGCCGCGCGAAGCGGCTTCCAGAAAGCCCGGACCGACGTGGAGCCGCCGGTCGCCTGAATGATGAAGATGGGATTGCCGTAAAGCTTCTCGTTCGCCGGCGCGTGTTGCAGCTTCACTTGCGACCAATCGGCGTCGAGCTCTTCGGCCAGAATCATCGAAATGGCGGTGTAGATTCCCTGGCCCATTTCGACCTGCGGCATCACCAGCGTGGTCGCGCCGTCCGCGTCGATCCGGATAAAGGCGTTGGGCGCGAATTTGCCGTCGGTCACGTCAGGTGGCTGTACCGGCTCGTTGACGGCGGCGCGCAGCGGCAGATGGAAGGCGAGCAGGAAGCCGCCGGCCAGTCCGCTGCTCAGCAGCGCGCGGCGCGAAACGCCATCGGAGGTCTTTCTCGCGGCTGTTTTCTCTGATGAGTTCATGGCGCGCTCCTACGACTGGCGTCCGGTCGCGGCTTGCTTGATGGCTTCGCGAATGCGCACATAAGTGCCGCAGCGGCAGATATTTCCGGCCATTGCAGCGTCGATGTCGGAATCGTCGGGATTAGGCGTGGCGGCAAGCAGCGCCGCGGCCGACATGATCTGGCCGGACTGGCAATAGCCGCACTGGATCACTTCGAGATCGAGCCAGGCCTTTTGCACCTTCGCCCCGGCGGGCGACGCGCCGACACCTTCGATGGTGGTCACCGGGCGATCGCGCACCGCGCCGACCGGCAGCACGCAGGAGCGTACCGGTTTGCCGTCGATATGCACCGTGCAGGCGCCGCATTGGGCGATGCCGCAGCCGAATTTGGTGCCGGTCAATCCGAGGATGTCGCGCAGCACCCAGAGCAGGGGCATGTCGGCGGGGGCGTCAAAAGATTTTGGTTCGCCATTAATGGTCAGCGTGGTTGCCATATGCACCCCCAGAGATTCGACGGTCGCGGGCAGCGGACACGTTGGCGGAGTGCGAGAAACATACCCCACAGCAACGAACTAGGAAGCGGAAACATTCCTGGCAATGCCGATCTGCATGGTCGAAGCGCCAGACGATGCGCATCACGAAATCGTGCGGAACCGACTGCATCGGTTTTGGGCTGATTGAAATCCCCAAGGTGACGGAATTGTAGCCCGTTTCACGCCAACTGCGTCGGCTTTGCCGGGTGCGCCGTCTTCGGATGGTGGTCGTGCAGGTACGAAGCCAAATGGTTTCTAATCGTGACGTCCCCGACCACCGCGGTTTCGAAGAGGTTTTCCTGCACGTCGCGAGGCAGGTACGGCCACAATGCGAGCGCGGCCTTGCCCAACAGGCGTTCGAACTCGAGAGTTGAGTTATTCATCATTTTGGGCCACCGGTTCAGAACGGATTCTTGCAGGGGGAAAATCGGACTTGCCGCCCTTATTCCGGCTCGCGGTGAACAAACTCGCGATGAATCTCTCTCCCGTTTTCGTTGACAACCAATATCTCGAGGTCCTGGTCGTCCCGCAGGCTGTTGTTGCGGAAGTCCTGCGCGATCTCCTTGCAGTGACTGATCGCTTCGGCATTGGTGTTGAACTCAATGCCGACGCGGTCTCGCATCGGGACGCCGTCTTTCATGTCGAAAAAGAATTTTCGCATGGTTAATGCCCGGTTTCGCGGATGTCGGCCAATCTAGTGTGTCCCCTTAGGAATCATGCGTCCGCCTTGAACCGCGTGAGTGACGGCACTTTGTGGGCGGCCTTTGATGGTGCGTAGCGGCTCCAGCCAGGCCTCCGTCACCACACTTTCGATGATGTGCACCTGAACTCTTCGGCAGATCGGGCAAGTAAACGTTCGCAAGTCCCGCCCCGTACTGCTCGGCTCAATCGCCGAAAGTTTCATGGGAGAACCGCAAGCGGTGCATTGCGGGCCCTGGTTTTGTCTTTCGAGCATGGAAGTTTCCTCAATGCGGTGCTCTGAGTTCGCCAGCCAGCCATCCGACCGCTTTCGACTTGAAGGGGTCCGATGCAATGACGCTGATCTCCACGCGATCGCACTTCGGGCATTCGAACAACCGGTGCTCGAAGCCTATGGGCCCCGGCGACACGCGTTCCAGCATCATCCGCGTCTGGCAACGGATACAGCGAGGGCGCTCAATAGCGGTCAGAAACTGTTGGGATGAAGTCATGAGGCTTCCCTGTACCAGGCGGGAGCGTTCCAGAACTCTCAGTCACCGGGTAGATGCCGCAGCGGGCCGGTGATCCCACCAGATTGCCCCTGCCGCTTTCCTCCCGTCTGTTCGATTTTGCTCATCTTCCAAAAATTAGTCAGTTGGCGCGTCTCCCAGATAGCGAAAGGCCCCAGCGTCGGGGGAGATCGCTGGGGCCATCACACACGCATCGAACGCCTATGGGTAGAGCGTTCGACACGGCCAAGTCGTCCCGGCGGCAATCGTTCGCGGCGAGCGGCCGGCAATTTCAAAAAAGCCGCTTCTGATTTCATGACCGTCCATCAATCACGGAAGCATGCGAGCGGCCCGCTTCGGTGCCGTCTGAATCAGGACCTGAAAATTTCTATTTCGTGGTCAAAATTGACCAGCGTCGGAAGTCGGGATGTGCTGGCATTCGCGGTGGATGGGACGCCCACGAGGACGCGCTCCGTTCGCAAAGATCGGCCCCAGCGGGAAGCCAGCCCCCAGGCTGGGGCCGTTCTCTTGGTGCCGCTTGTCACGGTTCGCGCTTGATCTCTGGTTTGTCGTACAAGACCGCGTTCAACAGAGAACTGTTGACTTCAATTTTTCCGTTGTAGCTGATGAAGCCAAGCTTGCGGAATTTGTTCATGAAGAAGCTGACGCGGGACCGGGTCGTGCCGATCATTTCTGCCAGGGTTTCCTGGCTGATATTGGGAATGATGGGTTGAGGACTCCCCTCCTTGCCGAAATTCGCCAACAGAAGCAGCAGGCGAGCTAGCCGCTTTTCGCTGGAATTGAACAGCTGGTCGATCAGATCTTCTTCAATCCGGCTGTTGCGGGTCAACAAGTAGGCCATGAACATCTCGGAAAACTTCGGCTGATCGTGGAGCACTGCAAGCATCGCCGTCTTCGTGATGGCGGTAACCAGACTGTTTTCCATCGCGGTCGTGGTGGCGATGCGCACCGAATGACCGTTCATGCAGCCTTCGCCAAAGAACTGGCCGGGTCCAAAAATCCCGACGACGGCTTCCTTGCCTTGTTCGGATATGACGACGACCTTGACCCGGCCCTTTTGAATGTAAAAGATCGTTTCCGCCGCGTCTCCTTGCGAGAAAACGATCTGGTCCTTGTGAAATTCAAGGATGGTTTTCCCGTCGCCCACGATGGCGAGAAACGCCTTGGGATCAAAAGCAGCCTGGGTACTGTTATTTGCCATTTCCGGTCTGGTCCCGCGCACTGGGACTTCTACCTTGGCCATCGATGGCCCAGGCGGTCCGGGATAAATGCCGCTGACGCGGCCTTACTTGATGCCATCCACGGTATGGATAGCGAGCCAATCCCTGTCCCTGGTTAGCGAGCGCATCGAGGCCGCAATCTGCCGGTGCTTGTTACGGGCCGGCCCAAGTGGGATCGAACGCGCGTATTTTATGATGACCCGGCGGAGTTCGTAAAGCTCAACCATCGTGTAGCGGCGCTCTTCCACGGGCAGGCGATTGGCAGAGGGCATGATGCCTTACCCTTTGGAGAGGCGGGCGTCAAAACTCTCGGTTGCCGGTGGATGCCGGAAGCGCCCCGGTGATGGACCTTTGTGCCGCATTGCAACACCATCGCGCTGGTCAAAATTGCTCACATTCCAAAATGTTATCCGGATCATTTGGGTCGGCTTTGGTATGCAGCCGTTATGTCCCGTTGGGCGGTAGTTCACGTGTGCGGGCAGACGTAAATCAGGACTGCCGGAAGCCCATGCGGAAGGCGCCCCAATGGCGGCCGCGCACGCGGATCGGCGAGGAGAGGTCCTTCATCAGTACGAAATTGCCGCCGCCCATGTCGCGCCGGTAGGTCTGCAGCAGGAACGACCTGGTGCTCGCAGCCACCTTCTTGACGGCGCGATCGCTGAACAGACGACGGTTGCGGCAGTTCGCATTGTTCCAGACCGGGTCGGCGCCTTGTGGATGACGATAGTTCGGATTGTGGGTCGGAAGATAGCCGCCCCGGGCCCAGGCGACGCAAAACACGATGCGCGGATCGTGCTTCTGAACCGGGTCCTGGATCGCGGGCAGAATGCGGTCGGTGAGGGCGGTGTAGTCGGTCAGATATTGCTTCGGGTCGGTGCCCGGTATCTCGCGATATTTCTCGTCCATCAATTGATCGACCGTGATCTCGCCGCGCTGCACGGCATCGTCGAACGCGGCCGAGATCTGCCTGGCGGTTTCGATCACGACCCGGATCAGCGGCGCATCCGACGTCTCGACGCCGCTGTCGGCGATCAGTGCGATCAGTCCCTCGGAGTTTTCGAGCAGCTTGGCGACCCGGTCATCGGCACGCCGGAGGTCGGTCGACGACAGATCGACGCTCTTGGCGAGATGGCCGAGTTCGTCGATCACGCGGTCGCAATGCGCGAGATTGGAGGTCGCCGCCTTGGTGACGCCGTCGATCTCGCGACCAACCGCGGTAAAGCCGTCCTGCACGCGGGCGATGATGCTTTGGATCCGCGCGGCGCCTTCGCCGGCGTTCTTGGCCCGAGCCGAGGCGTCGCCGCTCTCGCCGATCAGGTTGCTGACCTGGCCGTCGAGCCCGCGCACGGTATCGCCGATCAGCTGCGTCGCCTGCCGGGTCGCTTCGGCGAGATTCTTCACTTCGCTGGCGACGACCGCAAAGCCGCGTCCGGCGGCGCCGGCGCGCGCGGCCTCGATGGTCGCATTCAGGGCCAGCAGGTTGGTTTGCCGCGCAATCGCCTCGATCGATCCCGAGACTTTTGCGACCTCGGACAGAGCGGAGCCGACCGAGCCCAGCCGGTGTTCGATGCGGCCGACGGCTTCGATCAGTTCGGCGATATGCTGGACCGCGGTCTCGACGACGCTGCGCGATTGCGTGATTTCGCCGACGGCAGCGGTAGTCGCCGCCTGCACCGCCTGCGAGGCACCGGCAATGCCGTGATTGGCGGATACCATCGTCTCGGCGGTTTTCTGCAACTGGCCGAACCGATCGGATTGGCCGGAAACCCGGGAGGCTACTTCCTGCAGGTTGCCGGCGACGTCGGCGAGCTCGACGCCGAGGCCGCCGATCCGGTTGGCGAGTTGATCGACCAGCCGGTCGCTGGCCGACGGCGTCGCCGCGGCGGGATTTGGTTCTGCGGATTGAGCTGCCGGCATCACGGCATCTCCTCGGTTGAAGTCCGGGTCACAGTCTGTACGCGGTGCGGAAGGCGCCCCAATGGCGGCCCTTGACGCGGATCGGAACGTCGATCTCGCGCATCATGACGGTTTTGCCGTTGCCCATGTCGCGGGCATAGCTCTGAACCAAGTAGGCGCGCTGGTTGCGGCCTGCGGCAAGGCCCGCCGCATCGTTGAAGATGCGCCGGTTGCGGCTGTTGGCGGTGTTCCAGGTGACATCGCCCGGCCGCTGCGGGTGGGAATAGATCTTGTTGTGGACCGGCAGATAGCCGTTGCGATCGATCGTCGCGCAGAACGCCATGCGCGGATCCTTGGCCAGGCAGGCTTCCTGGAACGCCGGCAACGCACGGTCGGCCCAGTCCAGAATTTTTGTTCGGTGCTGGACCGGATTGGTGCCCGGGATTTCCACATAGTCGGTATCGAACATGTCCTCGATCGAGATCGCGCCGCTGGCGACGCCGTTCTCGAATATCCTGGTCAGCGCAACGCCGGCCTCCATGGCGCGGGTGACGAACTCGGTGTTCTCGTCGTGGATCGCCCACAGCGCGTCTTCGATCGCTTCCTTCAAGGCCACATCCGGCCGCTCGAACTGCGCCAGTACGCCGGCCTTGGTGCGCTCGCCGATGCGGATCCTGCAGGCGCCGACGTTCTGCAGCGTGGCGGCAACGGTTTCGTGTCGCGTCAGCCGTTCCGCATCCGGACCGCTGATCAGAATGCCTTCGTTCGAAATCTCGTAGACCGGTGCGGTGACGTTGCCGCGCGAGGTCGTGATTTCGATCTGCAGGCTGCAGGGCAGCTTTTCGTGCTTGCGGCGATCGGTGCCCTCGTTCTGGCGCAGCAGCACGGCGCAGCGCGACTTGAGCTTCTGCGCGAACATCGTGACGGCCTGGCCTGCCTTGGCGACGCTTTCGCCATGCGCCTCGGCTTCCTTGGTGACGTTGCCGATCTCGCTCGCGCTGTCGCCGACCGAGACGATGAAGCGCGAGGTGGAGGCGGCGTTGTCGGACATCTCGCCGGTGGTCTGGCTCTGCTCGGCCACCGCGCCGTTGACGGTCTCGAACACCGGGCGGATCGCCTCGATCGCCTGCGAAATGCGCTGCACGGCATCGGCCGAGCCGGTGGCGTCGCGCTGCAGCGCCTCGATCTTCTTGGTGATTTCCTCGGTGGCATTCTGGGTCTGTACCGCCAGCGCCTTCACCTCGGTGGCGACGACGGCGAAACCGCGGCCGGCCTCGCCCGCGCGCGCGGCCTCGATGGTGGAGTTGAGCGCCAGCAGCGTGGTTTGCCGCGCGATCTGCGCGATCAGGTTGACCACGTTGCCGATCGCGGCCGAAGATTCCCGCAAGCGTTCCACATTGGCGCTGGCTTCGCGGGCGGCAGCGCTGGCCTGGTCGGCGAGCTTGCCGGCGTCGCGCACCTGCGAACCGATACCCTCAGCCGATTGGGTGAACTTGTCGGCGACCTGCGAAAAGGTCGTGGCCGTGTTCTGCGCGGCGCTGGTGTGGCCGGTCAGCGCGTCGGTGCGTTGACGGATGGTGGAAAGGGTCGCGGCCGTCGCCTCGGCCCCGCCGGCCACCGAATTGGCGGCGCGTTCGAGCTGGCGGATCATGCCGCCGAGTTCGAGCTCCAGCAGTTCAAGGATTTCCCTGGCCGAATCGCGTTCGGCCGCGGCCGTCTCGGCCACGGCGGCGGCTACCGGAACCACCGCAGAATCGTTGGGTTCGGCGGCAGGCGCAGCCGCTTTGGGCACTCGCTTTCCGAACAAACCGAACGCCATGGGGGCTCATAGAAGTTGAGGATGGGTGGGATATCCTCTCATCCGAGCATGAAGTCATGGTTAACAACTGCCTCATATTCCGGCAGACGGTACCGGTTCCCTTGGCGGAACCTTGGGCAAATCTTTGATTTTGGCCGGTCGCCGGCCTATAAGGCCGCGCTTTCACCAAAAATCCCCTCGGGACGAATCCAAGAGACCCTCGCATGGCCGGCCATTCCCAATTCAAGAACATCATGCACCGCAAGGGCAAGCAGGACGCCCAGAAGTCGAAGGTGTTCGGCAAGCTGGCGCGGGAAATCACCGTGGCCGCCAAACTGGGCACCCCGGACCCGGCCATGAATCCGCGGCTGCGCGCGGCCATTATCGCGGCGCGCCAGGAAAACATGCCGAAGGACAATATCGAGCGCGCGGTGAAGAAGGCGACCGGCGGCGACAGCGAGAGCTACGACGAAATCCGCTACGAGGGTTATGGGCCCGGCGGCGTCGCCGTGATCGTCGAGGCGCTGACCGACAACCGCAACCGCTCAGCTTCCGATATCCGCACCTACTTCACCAAATCCGGCGGCAATCTCGGCGAAACCGGCTCGGTCGCCTTCATGTTCGATCGCACCGGCATCATCGAATATGACGCCAAGGTCGCGTCCGACGACGCGATGCTGGACGCCGCGATCGAGGCCGGCGCCGACGACGTGATCTCCAGCGAGAGCGGCCATGAGATCTATGCCTCGCAGGAGACCTTCCGCGAGGTGGCCAAGGCGCTGGAAGCGAAGTTCGGCGAAGCCCGCAAGGCGGCGCTGACCTGGAAGCCGCAGAACACCATCGCGGTCGAGGACGAGGTCGGCGAGAAGCTCATGAAGCTGATGGACCTGTTGAACGAGCACGACGACGTCCAGAACGTCTACGCCAACTTCGAGATTTCGGACGCGCTGGTCGCCAAGATGGGTGGTTAATTTGTCGTCCCCGCGAACGCGGGGAGGTGGATTCACACTCGAAGTGCAACACTTGGGCAAAGGTCTCAGCCGGGGTCCTGAAGTCAAGGCATTTGCGCGGGGTGTTGTTGTAGGCGGCAACGAGACTGCGAAATCGGCTGTTTGAGAGTGTTGCGAGGTCGGTTTTGCGGGGCATGAAGCGGCGCATCCTGCCGATGGCGTTCTCGATGCCGCCCTTTTGCCAGGGGGCGTAGGGATCGCAGAAGAAGGTCTCGATCGCCAGGCTGCGCAACGCGAGGTGACGAGCGAACTCGGTGCCGTTGTCGAAGGTCACGGTCTGACGAAGCGGTTGCGGCATGGAGCCGAACAGGTTGACGAGATGGCGGGCGACGCCGTGAGCCGCCTTGTTGGCCAGCCGGATCGCCAGCAAGAGGCGGGACTTGCGCTCATGCACGGTCAGGATGGCCTGCCCGTATTTTGAGAACATCATCAGGTCGGCTTCCCAGTGACCGCAGGTCTGGCGAGTGGAGACCTCGATCGGCCGTTTTGCCACCGGAACACGGCCTTCAATGAAGTTTGGCGAGCCTCCGCCCTTCCTGCCCCGGCAGCCGCGCTTGCTTTTGCCACGGGGCAGATAGTGCCGCCAACGGTAGTCTCTGGTGCGGGCAAGCTGGGCGTAGATGAAGCGATAGATGCTCTCATAGGAGATCACCTTGCGCCGCTGCTCGTGCTTGAGCCGGCCGGCGATCTGCTCGGGCGACCATCCGCTCGCGAGCCGCTCAAGGACGGCGGCTCGCAAGCTCTCATCGCGTTCCAGGCGCGAGCCCTTCCAGCGCCGCGCTTTGGTCTGCTGCTGGGCGTAGCCGGGTTTGTACCCCACCTGGGCGCCGCGATTGCGCTTCAGTTCCCGAGAAATCGTTGATGGCGAGCGATCCAGAGCTGCCGCGATTTGCCGGACCGAGCTGCCATTGGCAGAAAGCCGGGCAATCTCGCATCGATCTTCCAGCGAAAGCTGTCCGTAACTCCGCCCCATGGCAACACCTCCAATCGGAAGTGTTGCACTTCGTTTGTGAACTCAGGGGACCCATACCGCGTGATCTTTCGATTGTAGCGCGGTGGCAGAGACCTTTCGTCCAATAACCGCCGGCGGCTATGGGTCCCCCTGCGTTCGTGTTTGGTCCCGGAAGATTGGTTGGACGGAATCGGTGTAGAACGAGGCGTGGCCTTTATCAGGGAGCGCCTCGAGTCATGGAACTGAACCTGCACGCCAATGCTACGACGACGCCAAAGACGCGCGGCTACATCCAGCGCAGCAGGAAATCAGTCGTCCAATTGGCCGCGGAACTCGGGGTTAGCGAGACCACCATTCGTCGCTGGCGCGGACGAACGACGGTCGCGGACCGCTCGCATCAGCCGCGCAACCTGACGACCAGCCTGTCGGCTGTGGAAGAGAGGGCGGTTTGCGAGCTGCGGACGTCGCTGCAATTGCCGCTGGATGACATCGTCGAGGTGATGCAGCGCTGCATTAATGCCAAGCTATCCCGCAGCGCCATCCACCGCTGTCTGCAGCGAAATGGGATTAGTCGGCGTCCCAAGCCGGACAAGCCAAAGGCCGGCGTCTTCGAGACCGCCAGTGTTGGGTTCATCCATATCGACCTCAAGCATCTGCCGGCCCTGCAGCGTCGCACGAGTTATGCCTTTGTCGCCATCGATCGCGCCACTCGCTACGTCTATGTCGAGATCCACTCCAGGCGGGACAGCGAGACTGCGGCCGGCTTCCTCCAGCGCTTCCTGGCCCACTTCCCGCATGATGTTCACACCATCCTGACCGACAATGGCGCCGAGTTCACCGACCGCTTCGCCGTCGACAAGAAGAACAAGCCGCCCGGTCGGCCTTCCGGCAGTCATCCCTTTGATCGGCTCTGCAAGCAACACGGCATCGACCATCGCCTGACCAAGCCCTACCACCCGCAGACCAACGGTTTGGTCGAGCGCTTCAATCGCCGCATCGCCGAAGCCATCGGCCGCGAGGAAAAGCGCGGCAGCGCCCGCCGCACATTCGCCGACCATGCCGATCGCGACGCCTTCCTCGGCAAGTTCGTCCACGATTACAATCGAACCCGCCTCAAATGCCTTGGATACAAGGCCCCCATCCAGGCCCTCACCAATCTTCCGGGACCAAACACGTTCGCAGGGACGACGATGCACCTCAGCGCTCCGGCAGGGGATGACCACTTTGTTTATGTTTCGTTCACGATGGTCTGGCGTTATCACTACGTCATGACGTCACCCCCGATTCGCCAACCCGTCCGGATCATCGGCATCGACCCCGGCCTGCGCCGCACCGGCTGGGGCGTGATCGAGACCGAGGGCAATCGTCTGGTCTTTATCGGGTGCGGTTCGGTGGAGCCGCCGGACCATCTGCCGCTCGCCAGCCGCCTCCTGGCGATCCATGAGGGGCTCGCCGCCGTGCTCGGCGATTTCAGGCCGGCGGAGGCCGCGGTCGAGCAGACGTTTGTGAACAAGGACGGGGTTGCTACCCTGAAGCTCGGCCAGGCGCGCGGGGTCGCGATGCTGGCGCCGGCGATGTTCGGCATCGAGGTCGCGGAATATGCACCGAACCAGGTCAAGAAGACCGTGGTCGGCGCCGGACATGCCGACAAGAACCAGATCGCCGTGATGCTGAAAATCCTGCTGCCGAAGGCCGAGCCGAAATCGGCCGACGCCGCCGACGCGCTGGCAATCGCGATCACGCACGCCCATCACCGCGCCAGCACCGCGCTGCGGCTGAAGGTGGCGAACCTATGATCGGCAAACTCAAGGGCCTGATCGACAGCTACGGCGAGGATTACGTGATCCTCGACGTCGGCGGCGTCGGCTATCAGGTGCACTGCTCGTCGCGCACGCTGCAGGCGCTGCCTGCGCCCGGCGAGGCCGCGATACTGTCGATCGAAACCTATGTGCGCGAGGACCAGATCAAACTGTTCGGCTTTCGCAGCGACGTCGAACGCGAATGGTTTCGCCTCCTGCAGACCGTGCAGGGTGTCGGCGCCAAAGTGGCGCTGGCGGTGCTCTCGACACTGCCGCCGGCCGAACTCGCCAACGCGATTGCGCTACGCGACAAGGCCGCGGTGAGCCGCACGCCCGGCGTCGGGCCGAAGGTGGCCGAACGCATTGTTACTGAGTTGAAGGACAAGGCGCCTCAATTCGCCACCGTCGACCCGGCGCTGGTCCATCTGTCCGGCGCCATCGACAATGACCGCGCGCCGCGCCCGGTGACGGATGCGATCTCGGCGCTGGTCAATCTCGGCTACGGCCAGCCGCAGGCGGCGGCCGCCATCGCGCAGGCCTCGCGCAGCGCCGGTGAACACGCCGAGACCGCGCAACTGATCCGCCTGGGCCTGAAGGAACTGTCGAAGTGAGGTTCGTCGCTAGACATGGAGGCGATCCGGCCCTCTTTACCTCGCCCCGCTCGCGGGGAGAGGTCGGATTGCGAAGCAATCCGGGTGAGGGGGACTCTCCGCGAGTCCAGCCCTGCCGAGAGCCCCCTCACCCCAACCCTCTCCCCGCAAGCGGGGAGAGGAAGTCTCATGCTAGCATTGCCGCATGAACACGCCCTCCCGCATTGTTACCCCTGAGCGCCGTTCCGACGATGTTGGCGACACCGCGCTGCGGCCGCAACTGCTGTCGGAATTCGTCGGACAAGCGCAGGCGCGCAAGAATCTCTCGATCTTCATCGAGGCGGCGCGCAAGCGGAATGAGGCGCTGGATCACGTGCTGTTCGTCGGTCCGCCCGGTTTGGGCAAGACCACGCTGGCGCAGATCGTCGCGCGCGAGCTCGGTGTCGGCTTTCGCGCCACCTCGGGTCCCGTCATTGCGAAAGCCGGCGATCTCGCGGCGCTGCTGACCAATCTTGAAGAGCGCGATGTGCTGTTCATCGACGAAATCCATCGCCTCAGCCCGGCGGTGGAGGAAGTGCTCTATCCCGCGATGGAGGATTTTCAGCTCGATCTCATCATTGGCGAGGGGCCGGCGGCGCGGTCGGTCAAGATTGATCTCGCCAAGTTCACGCTGGTCGGCGCGACGACGCGCGCAGGGCTGCTGACCAATCCGCTGCGCGACCGTTTTGGCATTCCGGTGCGGCTGAATTTCTACACCGAGGAAGAACTCGAAAGAATCGTCACCCGCGGTGCCCGTGTGCTCAATATCGGCATGTCGCCGGATGGCGCCAACGAGATCGCGCGCCGCGCCCGCGGTACGCCGCGCATCGCCGGGCGGCTGTTGCGGCGGGTGCGCGATTTCGCCTCCGCGGCGGATGCCAGTTCGATCGACCGCGCCATCGCCGACCACGCGCTGAGCGCGCTGGAAGTCGATTCCGCCGGCCTCGATGCGATGGACCGCCGCTATCTCACGACGATTGCGATGAACTATGGCGGCGGACCGGTTGGCGTCGAGACCATGGCGGCGGCGCTCTCGGAGCCGCGCGACGCCATCGAGGACATCATCGAGCCGTTCCTGATCCAGTGCGGCTACCTGCAGCGCACGCCGCGCGGCCGGCTGTTGACCTCGCACGCGTTCAAGCATCTCGGCCTCGCCGAGCCCGCGCGCGATCCGGCGCAGTTCGGATTGTTCGGCGGTGGCGAAGACGACGCGTAGCCGTCGATATTCATTGCTTCGAACCGGATCGTCGTAACCATGCACTAACGGCAAATGCTGAAGTCGCCGGCGCTCGCTCGCGCGGCCGGCCGTCTTGCCGTGGAGTGCAGCCGTATGGGGACGACCGAAGATGCCAAGGTGCTCGCGACCATCGCAGCGGTGCCGGAGCTGGGTACGCCCGACGAGACCGATGTTTTCCTCAACGCGATGCCGATCGCCGACCTGGCATCGATGTGGTGCGTGCTGCAGCGGTTGAGCCGCCGCGACCAGACCGGCGGCGTCTGGGCGGCAAAGCTTTATTTCGATCATCTGCCCCACGCGCAGCCGGATCGTGCGCTCGATCTCGCGCTCGAAGTGCTGCGCGCCGAGACCGACAAGCCGACGGTGATGCAGCTCAACGACAAGTTCATGCTGTCGCTGCTCTATGCGCAGGGCGCCGAGGTGATCGATCGTATCGAAGCCGAGGCAACGGACAATGAGAGGCTGCGATGGCTGCTCGGTGGTATCTACTTCGGCCCGGACGAGCCGTTTCAGGACCGCATCAGTGCGATCGCCGACGCCGAAAGCTGGCAGGCTGACGACGCGGCGCGCCGCCGGCCAAAGCAGCCGCTCGATGCCCGCGCGATGTCGGTGCCGGAACTCGCGCGGGCCTGGGTCGAGCAGTATTCGAAGTCCGATCGCGACCGCGACGACAACTTCTTCGCCATGATGGATTACGAGCGCGACCTGCGCGAGGAAGATCCAAACCGGGCGATCGATCTCATTATCGAGATTCTCCGGCTCGAGACCAATCCGGCACTGCTGTCGCTGCTGGCGGCCGGTCCGCTGGAAGATGTTATCAGCATGGAGACCATCGACCGCATCGAGCGCGAGGCCTTCGCCAACAAGCGCTTCCACGATCTCTTGGGCGGCGTCTGGTACTACCGCGCTTCGGATGAGCTGAAGGCGCGGCTCGATGCGCTGGTCGGCGATAACAAGCGGTGACGTTAACACATTAACCTTTGGTCACGTGCCCCTGCTGACGATTTGGCAAGCCCACCGCAATTCCGGCTCAATCCGCCACGATCCTTGCTCGGCATCACGAGTGTCACATGTTCTCACGCCGTCATTTCCTGAAATTCATGGGTGGGTTGGGCGCGCTTGGCGTCTCGACCACCGCTTACGGGTTTTCTGAACCCGTCGTGCGGCTCGGCGTCACGCGGTACGACCTTACGCCGCCGCGATGGCCGACGGGATTCCAGCTCAAGATCGCGGCGATCGCCGACCTTCATGCCTGCGATCCCTGGATGTCGATCGATCGCATCCACGGCATTGTCGAGCGCACCAACGCGCTGAACGCCGACATCATCGTGCTGCTCGGCGACTACGTTGCCGGTCACCGCCATGTCACGCGGCTGATTCCGGCCGGCGAATGGGCGCCGGTGTTGGCCGGGTTGAAGGCGCCGCTCGGTGTGCACGCGATTCTCGGCAATCACGACTGGTGGGAAGACAAGACCGTGCAGCAGCAAGGGCAGGGGCCGACCAACGCCCGCCGTGCCCTCGAAGCGGCCGGCATTCCGGTTTACGAAAACGATGCAAAGCGCCTCGCCAAGGACGGCCAGCCGTTCTGGCTCGCCGGTCTCGGCGATCAACTCGCCTATGTGCCGGCGCGCCGGTTCAGGCCGGTGCGCCGCATCGGCGTCGACGATCTCGGCGCGACGCTGGCGAAGGTGACCGACGACGCGCCGCTGGTTCTTCTGGCGCACGAGCCCGATGTGGCCCATCGCGTGTCGTCCCGGGTCGCGCTGCAACTGTCCGGGCATACCCATGGCGGTCAGGTGCGGATGCTCGGCTGGTCGCCGATTGTGCCGACGCGCTACCGCAAGCTGGTCTATGGCCATGCGCGCATGAACTGCGACGTCATCGTTTCCGGCGGTCTCGGCTGCAGCATCATGCCGTTCCGCCTCGGCGTCCCGCCGGAGATCGTGCTGGTGACGCTGGGCCGGGCCGGGGTGGCGTAATCTTCGATCTGGAGGCATGGAATTCTGCATCAAATGATGTTATATTTGGTGCAGAGGGCCACCCCATGAGAACGACCATTGCCATCGACGACGAATTGTTTGCCAAGGCGCAGGAGTTTGCCGGCGTGACGGAGAAGTCTGCCGTCATCCGCGAAGCGTTGAAGGCCTTCGTTGAGCGCGAGGCCGCACGCCGGCTCGCGCGGATGGGAGGGACGCAGCCGAGCGCCAAGGCGCCACCGCGCCGCCGCTTCAAATAATGATACTGGCTGATACATCGATCTGGATCGATCATTTTCGCCGGAGCGATTTGCAGTTGGCCCAGTTGCTCGAACGTGGCGATGTTGCCATGCATCCATTCGTAATTGGCGAATTGCTGCTTGGCCGCGTGCCTAGGATCGCAGAAATGATCGGTGACCTCAATACGCTACCGAAGGCGACGGTGGCGAGCCCCGAAGAGGTGCTGTCGTTCATTGTTGCGCGAAGACTACCGGGCGCGGGCATCGGCTATGTCGATGCTCACCTGTTGGCTGCTGCCGCGCTGACGCCCGAGACGTTGGTCTGGACGCGCGACAAGCGTCTGCTGGCTGCGGCACAGTCGCTGTCTCTCGCCGCCGAAATTCGTGAGTAACCCTATGCCTTCTCTCGACGGCGAGATCCGTGACGGCCGCCATCACATGCAGGTCCGCGTCTATTACGAGGACACCGATTTTTCCGGCATCGTCTATCACGCCAATTACCTGCGCTTCATGGAGCGCGGGCGCACCAATCACCTGCGGCTGATGGGCGCCGACCAGCACGCGCTGTTTGCCGAGGCGCAGGCGGAGACGCCGGGCTTCGCCTTCGTGGTACGCTCGATGCAGCTCGATTTCCTGCGGCCGGCGCGGATGGACGATCTGCTCGACGTGGTGACATGGCCGGTCGCGGTCAAGGGCGCCTCGATCACGCTGGCGCAGGAGGTGCGGCGCGGCAGCGAGGTGCTGGTGACGGCGCAGGTGCGCGTCGCCTTTATCTGCGAGGGGCGCGCGAAGCCGATTCCGAAATCCCTGCGGCAGATGATGAAGGCCGATTTGACCTAGCTATCGGGCGATAGGTAAACCGCCATCGACTCCGCGGCGCACGGCGATAGATTGGCGGCCTCAATCCACCTCCGAGGTCACCATGTCGCGCCCACCGCTGCCGCCCTTTACGAGAGAGACCGCCGCGCAAAAGGCGCGCATGGCCGAAGACGCCTGGAATTCACACGACCCGGTGCGGGTGTCGCTGGCCTATACCGAGGACAGCCGCTGGCGTAACCGCTCGGAAGTGTTTCAGGGCCGCGACGCGATCGTCACTTTCCTCACCCGCAAGTGGGAGAAGGAGCACGACTACCGCCTGATCAAGGATCTCTGGGCTTTCGACGGCAACCGCATCGCGGTGCGGTTCCAGTATGAATGGCATGACGGCGCCGGGCAGTGGTATCGCTCCTACGGCAACGAGCAGTGGGAGTTCGACGAGCATGGCCTGATGCGCCGCCGCGAAGCCTCGATCAACGACATCGCGATCACCGAGCAGGACCGCCGCTTTCACTGGGCCGCGCCGGGGCCGCGTCCGGCCGATGTGCCGGGATTGGGCGAGAGTCCGTTTTAAGAAGCTGCGATTTCAGGTCGCCGTTCCCCGGATGCTGCGCAGCGCGAAGCGGTGCGCTGCTGATCCGGGGTCCATCTATTTGGCAAAGAGTGGGTCCCGGCTCTGCGGTGCAACGCCAAGGGGCGCTGCACCGCGTCCGGGACACGAGCGCCCCTTACGCCGCCGCCTTGTGCCGCGCGAGTTCGGCCTTGTAGAGCTCGAACTCCTCGGCGACCGCCTTGGCGATGCTGGGGCGGGTGCGCAGCCTTTCGTGATAGGCTTTCACGGCCGGCCACTTCGCCAGTTCGATCGGCGGCGTTGCCATCGTCCAGTTGATGACGGTGACGAGATAGGCGTCCGCAACGCTGAAATGGTCGAGCAGGAATTCGCGGCCCTTCAGGTAGTTCTCGAGATAGTCGAGCCGTGAAAGGCCCTTGCTCAGCACATGGGCCTTCATCTCCGGCGGCGCGGTCTTGTCGAGGATCGGAACGAACAGGCCCTTGTGCAGTTCGGTACCGATGAAGCACAGCCATTGATGCAGCTTGCTGCGCTCCATGCCGGGGCCGGTGGCGATACCGGCCTGCGGAAAGCTGTCGGCGACATATTGCAGGATCGCCGCGTTCTCGGTCAGCACCAGCCCGTCGTCGGTGCGCACCGTTGGCACCAGCCCGAGCGGGTTCACTTTGCGGAAATCCGAGCCGTCGTTCTGCACGACCTTGGTCTTGGGATCGACCTCGAGATAGTTGGCGGAAGCGCCGGCTTCATACAGCGCAATGCGGGTCGCCAGCGAGCAGGCGAGCGGCGAGAAATAGAGATCCATGAATGCCTCCTTGGCAGGTTCCTTGATCGTTCCTTGGGGTAGTTGATCAACCGCGCCGGAACAAAAACGGCGGGGATTGATTTT
The DNA here is from genome assembly GCF_900099825.1 of Bradyrhizobium ottawaense. Taxonomy (NCBI): domain Bacteria; kingdom Pseudomonadati; phylum Pseudomonadota; class Alphaproteobacteria; order Hyphomicrobiales; family Nitrobacteraceae; genus Bradyrhizobium; species Bradyrhizobium ottawaense. Next base: position 4,799,050 of record NZ_LT629693.1, read on the forward strand.
TATACTGTTCCGCATAATATAAGTCAGGTCAAGGAATTTTTTGCGAAATGGTACAAAAAAGTAAAAAGCCGCCCGTGACGCGGATCGACGACCCCACAGCACCCAAGCGCCGCGGTCGTCCGCGCGCCTACCAGCCTGAAATCGCGCTCGGCAAGGCGCTCGATCTGTTTCGCAAGGATGGCTTTGCCGCGACGTCGCTCGACGATCTCTCGGCCGCGACCGGCATGAACCGGCCGAGCCTCTATGGGGCCTTTGGCGACAAGCGCGAGCTCTATATCAAGAGCTACCGGCGCTATCGCGAGGATGCCCGCGCGGCGATGCAGGACATCTTCCGCGGCGAATTGCCGATCCGCCGGCGGCTTGAGCGCATCTATGCGGTGGCGCTCGATATCTACCTGTCCGGCGAAGCCGGCCCGCGCGGCTGCTTCACGGTGATGACGGCGGCGTCGGAAGCGGTGGCCGATCCCGATATCCGCGCCATGGTGCTGGAAGGCTTCGCCGAACTCGACAAGGCCTTCGCCACCTGTTTCCGGCTTGCGAAAGAGAAGGGCGAGTTGACCGCGGGCGCCGATCCCGCGGTGCTGGCGCAACTGGCCTCGGCCACCATCCACACCATCGCCATTCGCGCCCGCGCCCGCGTGCCGCGTGGGGAGCTGGAAGCGATCGTGACGGGGGCGATCGACGTGATGGTGGGGAAGAACTAGCTCCGCCTCGACGTGCGGCCGCAAAAAATACTCAGATCGATTTGTCGGCGCGCGGTCTCCCCGTTCGTCCCCGGGACGTGGTTCACGAGGAAAGAGAGACATAATGGGAAAAGTAAGGGTTTCCGCCTTCTCGGTATCGCTGGATGGATTTGCGGCGGGTCCGGGTCAGGACCTGCAACATCCGTTCGGTGTCGGCGCCGATGCAGTGCCCGCCTGGCTTCGTCAAACGAAAATGTTTCACGACATGATCGGCCAGCCGGGTGGGACTACCGGCATCGACGACGACGTCGCCCGCAGCTCGATGGAAAATATCGGCGCCTGGATCATGGGCCGCAACATGTTCGGCCCGATCCGCGGCCCGTGGCCCGATGAATCCTGGAAGGGCTGGTGGGGACCCAATCCGCCATATCACGTTCCGGTGTTCGTGCTGACGCACCATGCGCGCCCGCCGATCGAGATGGAGGGCGGCACGGTGTTCCACTTCGTGACCGATGGAATCGAGTCAGCGCTGGCGCGGGCAAAGCAAGTCGCGGGGGCAAGGGACATCCGGATCGGCGGCGGTGCTTCGGTGATCCGGCAATATCTGCAGGCGCGCCTGATCGATGAAGTTCGCCTGGCCGTCGCCCCGGTGTTTGTCGGCGCGGGAGAGAACCTGTTTTCCGGGCTCAATCTGCCCGATCTCGGCTATGCCTGCGTCGAGAGCACCGCGGGCGCGAATGCCACGCATGTCCGCGCCGTGCGGCAGTCGTCGTAGCGCGGCAAAATTGTGTCGTCCCGGTCTCGCCGGGACGGCTGGCGCCGCGCTGGCGTTCCCGATCCCCAGGCGGTATAATTTCCGAACACTTGGCGGGTGCGCGGATGTCGGTTTTCTCAAGCAGATTGGCTCTTGCAGTTGGATTGGCAGCGCTCGGCCTGGGCGGACCAATCGCGCATGCCCAAGGCACGTCGGTGCCCTACTATTGGGCCTCGGGCTGGTCATCGGGCTTTGGCGGCAACCTCGGCGCCGATCAGGGCTCGAACGCGAATATAAATGGCGATCCTGCGGGCTTCGCCAACAACGCCGCCGGCCCCGGCGCGTTTATGCAGCGCTACAGTTTTTCCAGCAGCAATTTCCTCAATAACGAACGCGGCGGTTTGGGCTCCAGTGGGCTGGGCCTGACCGGCCTGAACCAGACCGCGGCGTTCGGCTCCTCGTTCACTTACGACGGCGTGCAGGTCGGCTACAATTTCAAGAACTCGCCTGTCTCGGTCTTCGCCGGGTTCGACACGGCAAAATACAATCCCGGCCTCGGCGCCAATCCATTCTCGCCGTTCGACACTTCGTCAAACGCAACACCCGGTTATACCGCGCGGGCGGGAGTCGAATTCAAGCCGACGTCGAACCTCAGCCTGTCGCTCGGCGCGAGCTTCACGCAAGCGGGCAGCGACAACAGCGCGGTGGTGCTGCCCGGCGCTTCGCCGTTTGGCGTCCGCCGCTGAGGAGTGCGGAATCCGGTGTATCCGAATTCCCGGCGTGTTATCATCAGGCAATAAACAATAAGTCCGAGGAACCGCTCATGGCCAACTGCATCGTTGTCGTTCAGTTTGATTTGCCCAAGCGCACGGAAGAACAGGCAGTGAAAGGCGGCGCTTCCACCGCGCCGATCTATCGCGGCCTCGCCAACAAAGGGTTGATCCGCAAGGACTACCTGAACGGCGAAAGCGGCACTGGCGGCGTGTATCTCTGGGACAGCCGCGAGTCGGCGGAAGCCTGGTTTACCGAGGAGCGCATCGCGGAATTGACCCAGCGCTTCGGCGTTCGGCCGCGCCTCACCTGGTACGACACCCACGTGACCGTCGATAATCTGAAGGACGAGACGCGTGTCAACGGCAAGGCGATCGAGATGGCAGCCACGTGAAACGTCGCGGGTTGTGACGCAGGTAACGAAATCCAGCATGAGGAGCCGCCGCTAGGCGGCTTTTCTTTTGCCCGGCTCCAGCGCTATCGGCTTCTCGCAGTACGATTTGACGCAATCCGTTCCGCCAGCTTTGCTGCTATGGATACTTGGCGCAGCAGGTTGATCGGGCGATCCCCGGTCGGTTGCTGCGGTGCGCAAAAAAAACAAAATTTGGGGAGGGCACTATCGTGATCCATCGGCTTCTGAGAAGCGCGTTTACAGGTTTGGGCCTTTTGCTGGTCGCGCCTTTGACGCAGGCCCACGCGCAATCGCCCGCCAAGACGGTGACGCTGGTGGTTCCCTATGCCGCCGGTGGCGGCACGGATACTGTTGCGCGTCTGATCGGCGAGCGGATGTCGCGCACGCTCGGCCAGGCCGTCATCGTCGAGAATCAAGTCGGTGGCGGCAGCACACTCGCCAACGATCGTGTTGCCCGCTCGGCGCCCGACGGGACCACCGTCCTGATCAACCACGTCGCGCTGCTGGCGGCGCCCAGCCTGTTCAACAATCTGCGCTACGATACGAAGACGGCGTTCGAGCCGGTCGGCCTCGTCAACAACGCGCCGATGGTTCTGATCGGCCGCAAGTCGATACCCGGTGCCACACCGCAGGATTTCGTGGCCTGGATCAAGACGCAGCGCGACAAGGCGAACTTTGCACACGGGGGGATCGGAACCAACAGTCACCTGTGCGCCGTCATGATGGGCAATGTTCTTGGCTTCACGCCGACCATCGTGGCCTATCGCGGATCGGGTCCGGCGATCGGAGATCTGCTGGCGGGGCAGATCGATCTGCTATGGGATCAAGTCACCAATGCGCTGCCGCAGATTCAGGCCGGAACGCTTCACGGCATCGCCATCACGTCGCCAGAGCGGCTTGAACAGTTGAAGGACGTGCCGACCACGGCCGAACTCGGCATGCCCGAAGTCAGTTATTCGATGTGGCATGGGCTCTATGTCGCAAAGGGCACGCCGAGGGAGACCGTCGTCGCGCTGAATTCGGCGCTCCGCAAGGCGCTGTCCGACCCGGAACTAGTGGAGAAGCTGAAGCAGCTCGGAACACTGCCATTCCCTGACAACGAGTTGACGCCTGAGGCCCACGCGCGTTTGTTCGCCGCTGACCTGCCACGGGTGGCAAAGCTCGTTGAAAGCTCGGGAATCATGGCGAGCGAAGCGAAGTAAGGGCGGCCTTAAGTTGCGGAGCGGAGTCTGATTCAAAAGTAGGGCAGTAAAATCGGGCTAAGCACCTCACCTGTCATGCCCGGGCTTGTCCCGGGCATCCACGTCTTAGCTGTGTCGGCCGACGAAAAACGTGGATGGCCGGGACAAGCCCGGCCATGACGGAAAATGTCTGGCTTTGATCGGGTCGGAAAGGGGTCTGAAAAGCGCTTGTCGGCTTTTCGATCAGACTTTGAGGCGACCGCTAATACCCTCGCTTGCGATCCACCACGTTCTCCAGCGCGCCGCCGGCTTCAAACCGTTCGATCTGCTGTGCGACGTATTTCGAGATTTCGTCGGGATCGGTATCGGCCGCATTGTGCGGCGTCAGCACCACTTTTGGGTGGGTCCAGAACCGGCTGTCTGATGGCAACGGTTCGGTGGCGTAGACGTCGAGCGACGCGCCGCCGAGGGTGCCGTCGTCGAGACACTGCAAAATATCTGCCTCGTTCTGCAGGCTGCCGCGGCCGGCATTGATCAGCACTGGCGCGCCCATCGGGCTCGTGCGATTCAGTTGGGCGAAGAGATCGCGGTTGAGCACGTGCCGGGTGTCAGGCGTCAGCGGCAGCAGGCAGACCAGGATGTCGGTACGGCGGAGGAACGGCTGCAGTTGTTGCGCGCCGGCGAAGCAATCGATGCCGTCGATCTGTCGCGGGCTCCGGCTCCAGCCCGCGACGCGAAAGCCGATGTGCCGGAGCATTTTCGCGGCATGGGCACCCAGTGTGCCGAGCCCCATGACGCCGACCGAGATCGCGCCGGCGGCCCATTGCGATTTCGGCGCCCAGCGTTTGGCGCGCTGCGACTCCCGCAAGTAAGGTTCCTGCCGGTGATGCATCAGCACGTGCAGCACGACGTACTCCGTCATGCGTTCGGTGAGATCGTCGACCGCGACGCGCACCAGCGGCACGTCGGGTAGCGACTTGTCCGCCATCAGGGCATCGACGCCGGCACCGAGATTGAAGATGACGCGCAGATTGGGGAACGCGGCGAGTTCCCCCGGATGCGGTTTCCAGACCGCGGCATAGTGCACCTCGGCCGGATCGAACGCCGCGTCCGGCAACTGCAGCACGCGCCGCCCCCCGCAGACCTCGTCGAACCGGTTCTTCCACCGCTGCGGCGACCAGTTTTCGGTCCCGCCATGCACCAGCAGAGCGAGCGCACCCTTGTTCATTGCCATTCCCTGTTCTTCGCCTTCTTCGCTGTCCCGTCGTCAGCGTGACCTGTATCACATAACGCATTGGACCAATTCCATAGTCTCATTTCATCAAACAACGGGAGACTTCACATGCGCAAACTGATCCTGATTTCCGCTTTCGCGCTCGCCTCGGTTTCCGCCTCGGTTTCGGCGCGGGCCGGCGACCGCAGCCTGATCCTCGCGGCCAACGACGCTCCGGCAGCCACGACCACGGCCCCCGCGGAAGCCAAGCCGGAAGTCACCACCGATACCGCCAAGCCGGAAGCGACGAAGAAGCAGGCTTCGAAGCCCCAGAAGACCCACGCTCGCCACACCTATGAGGGCGACGAGGCGAAGGCCCGCCGGATTGCCGCGCGGTATGGCGTCTACTGGTAATAGTTCTCCAATGTCGCGGTGATGTCAGGGCTGGCGCCGACGTGCCGGAACCATCACGACATTTGGCCCACGCCAGGTCGAGGCCGTCACATGAAAACGTTCAAGAACGTGATTTTCATTCTCTGTGTGTGCAGTCTTTGTTCCAAGGCGGTTATGCACACTTACCGCCACTTCAATCCGGCTCCAGTTGTGGCGGTCGGTCCCTGAAATTTCTTCCATACCCCTGTCGGCTGCGGGCATACTCGTTCGTCATCAAGACAACGGAGATGCCTGACCGTCATGCTGTACGCCATCCTTTGCTATCACGACGAAGACCATGTGGGGTCCTGGACCAAGGAACAGGACGCCGCCGTCATGCAGAAGCTCACCGTCGTGCAGGATAAGTTGACCCAACAGGGCCGGCTCGGCCCGGTGGCGCGGCTGTTGCCGACCACGGCGGCGACGACCTTGCGCAAGGAAGATCCGCCTGTGGTCCTCGACGGTCCGTTTGCCGAGACCAAGGAACAGTTGCTCGGCTTTTACGTCATCGACTGCAAGAACCTCGACGAGGCGCTCGACGTCGCCCGCGATCTCGGCAAGGCCAATCCGGGCGGCGCCTACGAGATCCGCCCGGTCGGCATGTTCACGCCGGGGAGTGTCCGGACGTGACCGACACCGCCTGGATCGACGGCGCGCTGACGTCGGCACGTCCCCAGGCGGTCGGCGCGCTGCTGCGCTATTTCCGCAATCTCGATACCGCGGAGGAAGCGTTCCAGAACGCCTGCCTGCGCGCGCTGAAAAGCTGGCCGCAGAACGGCCCGCCGCGCGATCCGGCGGCGTGGCTGATCATGGTCGGGCGTAACGTTGCGATCGACGATATCAGGCGCGCCAAAAAGCAGACGCCGCTGCCCGAGGACGAGGCGATCTCCGATCTCGACGACGCCGAGGAAGAGCTGGCCGAACGGCTCGACGGCTCGCACTACCGCGACGATATCCTGCGGCTGCTGTTCATCTGCTGCCATCCCGAACTGCCGGCGACGCAGCAGATCGCGCTGGCGCTACGCATCGTCTCGGGCCTGACGGTGAAGCAGATCGCGCGCGCCTTCCTGGTCTCGGAAGCCGCGATGGAGCAACGCATCACGCGGGCCAAAGCGCGGGTCGCCGATGCCAATGTGCCGTTCGAAACACCAGATGCGGTGGCGCGGAGCGAACGGCTGGCGGCGGTCGCCGCGATGATTTATCTGATCTTCAACGAGGGCTATTCGGCCAGCGGCGACACCGCCGAAATCCGCAAGCCGCTGTGCGAGGAAGCGATACGTTTGGCGCGGCTGCTGCTGCGGCTGTTCCAGAGCGAGCCCGAGATCATGGGGCTGACAGCGCTGTTGTTGCTGCAGCACGCCCGTGCCGACGCAAGGTTCGATAGCGATGGCGCGGTAATCCTGCTCGACGATCAGGACCGCGCGCTGTGGAACCAGAAGATGATCGCCGAGGGGGTGGCGCTGATCGACAAGGCGATGCGTCATCGCCGCAGCGGGCCCTATCAGATCCAGGCCGCGATATCGGCACTGCATGCACGCGCCGCCAAGCCTGAAGAGACCGACTGGACCCAGATCGACCTGCTCTACGGCGCGCTCGAAATCATGCAGCCGTCGCCGGTGGTCACCTTGAACCGCGCGGTCGCGGTTTCCAAGGTGCGGGGCGCGGGAGCCGCGCTCGAGATGATCGAGCCGCTGGCGTCGCGGCTGTCGAACTATTTTCATTTCTTCGGCGTGCGCGGCGCCTTCCTGATGCAGCTCGGGCGCAACGACGAGGCGGCCATCGCCTTCGACCGCGCCATCGCGCTCGCCAACACCTCGGCGGAAGCCGCCCATATCCGCATGCACCTCGACCGCCTGCAGCGCGACAGTTCACCGCGCGGCGTGAAGGCGGGGAAGTAGGATCACGGTCTATCAGATCGTCATGCCCGGGCTTGACCCGGGCACCCACGTCTTTCTTCGCTGCCGATCCAAAGACGTGGATGGCCGGGCATAGGCGAGCGGAAGCGACGCCGTCCTTCGGACGGCTATGCCCGGCCATGACGAAGTAGAAAAATAATCATCCCCCTGTCGGAATCCTCCCCCGTCGTTCGTCTAGTAGACGAGCAGCCATTTTGGACAAGGGGAGCAAGCCATGACCACGATCACAGCAACCATGCCGGTCTCGAAGCCAGCGCGCTGGGTCGGCCGTATCCTCAGCGGTCTGGTCATCGTGTTCCTGATGCTCGACGGCGCCATCAAACTGGTGCCGTGGCCGGTCGTCACCGACACCATGGACAAGATGGGCTATGGCTCCAGCGAAACGCTGGCGCGCAGCCTTGGGGTCATCACCATCGTCTGCACCGTGCTCTATTCGATTCCGCCGACCTCGATCCTCGGTGCGATCCTGCTGACCGGCTATCTCGGCGGCGCGATGGCATCGCATGTCAGGATCGGAAGCCCGCTGTTTACCCACACGCTGTTCGGACTGTATCTCGGTCTCATGCTATGGGGTGGGCTGTGGCTGCGCGATCGCAACCTGCGCACGCTGATCCCCTTTCAACGCTGACTCATTTTGAAACCATTCACGTAACCGGAGTTGGACATGCTCGAAGTCATTGCCGTCATCGCCGTCATCCTGGCGGTCGCCATCGCCGTGGTGCTCGTTCTCGCCGCGACCAAGCCGGGCCGTTTCAGCGTCCGCCGCGAAATCAGGGTGCACGCGCCGGCGGAAAAGATCTTTCCGCTGATCAACGATTTTCATCGATGGGTCGACTGGTCGCCCTATGAGCACAAGGATCCCGCGCTGAAGCGCACCTATAGCGGCCTGGAGAGCGGCAAGGGCGCGGTCTATGCGTGGGACGGCAACAACAATGTCGGTTCCGGCCGCATGGAAATTCTGGAAAGTGCCGCGCCGTCGAAGATCGTCATCCAGCTCGATTTCTTCAAACCGATCGAGGGCCACAACACCGCCGAGTTCACAATGCTGCCGCAGGGCGATGGCACCCATGTGATCTGGCTGATGCACGGTCCGGCGTCGTTCATGAACAAGCTGATGCAGGTGTTCATGAATCTGGACCGGATGATCGGCAAGGATTTCGAAGCCGGTCTCGTCAATCTGAAAAACGTCACCGAAAAATAGTAGATCCACGCCAGCCACCAAGGAGCTAACGATGCAAATCAATCCCTACCTGTTCTACGACAGCAATTGCGAAGCGGCGTTCAAGTTCTATGAGAAGGTGCTGGGCGGCAAGATCGAACTGATGTTGCGCAACGCGGAAGGCCCGCCTGAGATGGGAACGGCGCCGGATCGCATGCAGAAAATCATGCACGCCCGGATGTCGATCGATGGCGAGGTGCTGATGGCCTCGGACGCGCCGCCCGATCATTTCAACAAGCCGCAGGGCTTTGCGGTATCCCTCACCGTCAACGATCCCGCCGAGGCCGAGCGCAGGTTCAAGGCGCTGTCGGAAGGCGGCAGCGTCAACATGCCCTTCAGCAAGACCTTCTTCTCGAAGGGCTTTGGCATGTGCAACGACCAGTTCGGCATACCCTGGATGGTCAACTGCCCGCTGGAAGACTGAAGCGAGGTCTGTAGGGTGGGTTAGCCGAAGGCGTAACCCACCAGCATCTCGATGCGTGGATGGTTCGTCGGTGGGTTACGCGGAGTTTATCATCGGGCGCGCGTACGCGCGACCCGTTGGCTAACCCACCCTACGAAATTCTACCTGCATGTCGGATAGATCGCGGCGAGTTCCCTGCCGCGCAACAGCAGCAGCCGCGACGTCAATCCGCCGCGGCGGCTGATCCAGCCTCGCACCGGCGCCGGGTAGGCCTCCAGCACCGCCTGCGAGGCTTCCGGTTCCGCATAGAGCCGCCCGCTGCGGTCGATCGAGCGCGCAGCGTGAAATCCGAGCACGGCACGGCGCGTCACGCAGATGCGGTCGCTCGGCACCGTGCTGAGCACCAGCGTGCAGGCCGAGAGACAGGGACCGTCGATCACGACGCGTTCGCCGGACTCGCGAACGCGGTCGAACAGTTCGAGGAACGGCCCGACCTGTCCGCCGGGGCTGGCGAGAATGCGCACCTCGGCCTGCACAGGTGCCATCGCGGCGAACAGCGCCGCCGTGACCAGAACTGCCTTCATCACCGCCATGCACATGCGCGGTTCCCTCGCATCGATCGTCCGTTGATCTAATGACGCCCGCGCCCGCGACAAGGTTTCGTCAATCGCCTGCGCCGGAAACGCCGGCCTCGGCGAAGGTTGCCATTCCGAGGTGGCAGGCAAGCGCCGCGCGCAGCAGCAGGATCGCAACCGCCGCGCCTGAGGCTTCGCCGAGCCGCATGTTGAGATCGAGCAGTGGGTCGAGATGGAGTTCGCGCAGGAGATCGCGATGGCCCGACTCGGCCGAGACGTGCCCGGCACGGCAGTGATCCAGCATGCCGCCGGCAAGCCGCGCCAGCGGCAGCACCGCGGCTGTTGCGACGAAACCGTCGAGCAGCACCGGGACGCCACGTTGCCGTGCGGCGAGAACGGCGCCCGATATCGCCGCGAGTTCGCGGCCGCCGAGGGCTGCGGCCACCGCCAGGGGATCGCCGAGAAGGCGCTCGTGCACCTTCAGCGCCGCCTCGATCGCGGTGCGCTTGCGCGATAGCCCGTCATCGTCGACGCCGGTGCCGCGCCCGGCCCAGTGGCTGGCGCCGCCGCCGAGCAGCGCCGCGCACAGCGTCGCGGCGGTCGTGGTGTTGGCAATTCCCATTTCGCCGACGACCAGGAGATCGCAATCGTTGGCCACCGCGTGACAGCCGGTATCAATCGCGCTGAGGAAATCTTCCGTGTCCATCGCCGCCGCCACCGTGAAATCCCGCGTCGGCCGGTCGAGTTCGAGTGGCACCACGCGCAATTCGGCGCCGGCGAGCGTGGCGATCTGGTTGATCGCGGCCCCGCCGGCGGCAAAATTCGCCACCATCTGCGCAGTGACTTCCGGCGGATAGGCCGAGACGCCGCGGGAGGCGATGCCGTGATTGCCGGCGAACACGGCAATGGTGATCCGGTCGAGCCGCGGCGTGGCGTTTTCCTGCCAGCGTGCCAGCCAGATCGCCAGCTCTTCGAGGCGACCGAGGCTTCCCGGCGGCTTGGTCAGGTTCTGCTGCCGGAGCGCTGCGGCATCGGCCGCCTGCGCATCGCCCCCGGGCAGGTCGCGACAGAACGCGCGGATGTCATCTAGACTGTTAAACCGCATGCGATTTCCCTACAACGTCACCTGAAAAAGCAAACCGGTTTCCCGGGCAACACCATGCCCGGACATGTCGAGCCGATCGCACGCTAAAACGATTCCTTGGGCACCACCATGAATGAATGGCTCGCCGATTTCAAAATGGCCACGGGTTTTCTGACCCGGCTGCCGGTGCCGCATCCGGACGGCGCGGGGCCGGCAAATTTTGCCCGCGCTTACCGGCTGTTTCCGCTCGTCGGCGCCCTGATCGGTCTCGCGATGGGCGTGCTCTGCCTGGCGCTGCGGCAGGTCGGTGTGCCCGATCTGGCGGTCGCGGCGCTGGTGTTGGGCGCCGGCGCGGTCTTGACCGGCGCGCTGCACGAGGATGGCCTCGCCGACGTCGCCGACGGCTTTGGCGGCGGCCGCGACGTCGAAGCCAGGCTTGCGATCATGCGCGACAGCCGGATCGGCACCTATGGCGCCATGGCCCTGCTGGTCAGCTTTGCGACCAAACTTTCCGCGCTGGCGGCGATCCCGGACGGCTATGTCGTCCATAGCCTGATCGTGGCGCATGCGCTGGCGCGCGGTATGTTGCCGGCCATTGCGGCAAACCTTCCCTATGCGCGCCAGGATGGTTTGGCCCGCACCTCAGGCCAGCCGGATACGACGACGGCGGCGATTGCAGGTGCGCTCGCGCTGTTGATCGCGCTGCTGTCGCTGTCATGGGCCGAGGCGCTGTGGGCCGCGGTTGCGGCTGGCATCAGCGGCTTCGTCATCGCGCGGCTGGCGCTGCGGCAGATCGGCGGCCAGACCGGCGACGTGCTGGGGGCAGCCGAGCAGGTCGCCGAAACCGCGATCCTGGTGCTGCTCGCCGCAAGACTGGCATAGGCCCGAGATGAGCGCTGCGACACAGCTGTGGCTGATCCGGCATGCGCCGGTCGATGGCCCGCGCGGCGTCATTCATGCCGCCGACGCGCCGGCCGATCTCAGCGACATCGCCGCCTTCGCGGCGCTGAAGGCGCGGTTGCCCGCTTCCGCGCATGCCGTCTGCAGTCCGATGCGCCGCACGCGGGAAACCGCTGCGAGGCTCGGGCTCGATGCGGTCAACGAGTCCGATTTCGCCGAGCAGGATTTTGGGGCCTGGACCGGACGGCGTCACGACGATCTTTCTATCGAGCTCGGCGCTCCCTATCAGGAATTCTGGAAATCGCCGGCGGTTAGCCGCGCGCCCGGCGGCGAAAGTTTTGTCGATCAGATCGAACGCGCCAGAGCGGGCCTTGCGCGTTTGCCCGCCGGCGACGCCGTGCTGGTCGTGCATTCCGGCACCATCCGCGCCGTGCTCGCCATCGCGCTCGACCTTTCGCCCGACTCTGCCTTGCGCTTCGCGATCGATCCGCTGTCGCTGACCCGGATCGATCGGCTGAAGGATGGATGGCGCGTGGTTGGCGTCAACCAGCGCTACCCGTTCCGCCGTTCGCCGCGCAGGGTCGGCAGGCCGATGCCGGCGGCATCGAAGCCGCCGTCGACGGCGAGAACTTGCCCGGTGATGTAGCTCGAACGGTCGCTGCACAGAAAGAATACCGCTTCCGCCAGCTCCTCTTCGAGGCCGTAGCGGTTGAGCGGAATGGCGTCGTGATAGTCGGCGCGGATTTCCGGCGTGTGCACCGCTTTGGCCATCGCGGTTTCGACCGGGCCGGGCGCCACGGCATTGACGCGAATGCCGAGCGAGGCCAGTTCGACCGCGAGCTGTTTTGTCAGATGCGCGAGGCCGGCTTTGCTGGTGCCGTAGGCCGAGCGCAGCGTGGAAGCGCGCACCGCGGAAATGGAAGTAATGTTCACGATGGCGCCGCCGCCGTGCTCGCGCATCAAGGGTGCGGCCGCCTTGGTGCACAGGAACGGCCCGGTGAGGTTGACTTCCAGCACCCGGCTCCAGTCCTCGTCCGAGGTCTCGAGCAGCGGTGCGAATACCGCGACCCCGGCATTGTTGACCAGCGCGTCGAGCCGCCCGAACCGCCGTTCGATCCCGGCGATGGCGGCCGCCACCGCCTTTGCAATGGAGACGTCGCAATGCAGCGCCAGTGTGTTTTCAGGATCGGCGAGACCGGCGACCGCGCGATCCAGCAATTCGCCTTCGATATCCAATAGCGCCACGCGCCAGCCGTCAGCCAGAAACCGTTTCGCCGTCGCCAGTCCAATGCCGCGCGCGGCGCCGGTAACGAGTGCGACTTTTTGCGGGGAGGTGGCCATGGGGATCCGTTCGCGAAAGGTGAGGTTTCGCGACCCTATAGCCCATGCCCCGCGCCGAGTCCCGGCAACCGTGGCGCACATCTCCCCGGCCCGGGCCGCGCCGTGCGGCGACCCCGGGGGCAGAGGCGCCAGGCGCCCCGCTTACGATTCAACGATGGTTCAAGCGGTCTTGTTCTTGAGGGCGCCGACGATTGCGGTGAGAACCGCACCCGCAACGCCGCCACCGGCGACCTGGCCGACAATGCTGCCGATATCCGGCGTCGAAGCCGAATTGGCGAGCAGCGGAATCAGCATGCCGAGGATCTGGCCTCCGGCGCCGCCGCCGATGGCGCCCGCGACCGTGTTTCCGAGTGTACCGAGATCGATATTCTTGGCCGCCCCCGCAGCGACGTTTCCACCGATGGCGCCGCTGACGATCTGGATCAGCAGGTTGATGAGTAATCCCGACATGACGCGATGCTCCCCTAGTCCGGAGAATCAGTTTCAGCGTGTGCGGTGCCGGACTATCGCCGCAGGGTAGAGCTTAGGCGCTGGAACGCCAAAGGTCATGCTGCGTGCGTGAAGGATTGCGACGAAATATGCGTTTCTACCCGGTGATGTTGCCGATCGGTTCGACGATCCCGCCCATTACCTGCGCCGCGTCGCGGTTCTAATAACTATTTTCGATTCACGACGCTCAAATACGCCGCCTGCAACCGCTCGCCCACCGAAGGTCCTCGCTTCCGCCTGACGGCGCCGAGATGGATCTCGCGCAATTCGTCCATGAACTCGGCCCACATTTTCGGTCCGCCCTCGCTCAGGAGTCGGGCGCGGATGCCGAGCTCCTCGCTGACGGGAAGATACTTGTAACCCCACGCCGACATCTGCGCGAGAACCGGCAGCAGTTCGATGCCCTGTTCGGTCAGCGAATAGATTCCCTTCTGCTTGTGGGTGGGGTCGCCGTCGCGGGTGATGATGCCTTGCTCGAGCAGCGTCTTCAGCCGGTCGGCGAGGATGTTGGAGGAGATGCCCTCATCGGACTTGGTCAGCAACTCGCGAAAATGCCGCCGGTTGCCGAACATCATGTCGCGGATGATGAGCAGGCTCCATTTGTCGCCGACCACTTCCAGCGTGAGGTTGATCGGGCAGCCGGAGCGCTGGGCGTCGGTCATGGCGTGGTCTCGCGGCAGGCGGCGCCGTCAAAAAAACTGCTTGCAATATTGCACCGGTTTGGCCAGAGTACAACCAGTTGCAAAACGCAATCGGTTTGACGAAGCTGATCGGCGCGCCGGCTGCGAAATAATTCGCGTGATCCATGTCGGCGGACCTCAACACGGTTCGTCTTGCCTCTATACCGGGAGTTTCCATGTCGCTGACGCTGCATTTCCACCCCTTGTCGTCGTTCTGCTGGAAGGCGCTGATCGCGCTGTACGAGAACGACATTCCGTTCACGCCGAATTCGGTCAATCTCGGCGATCCGGTCGAGCGCGCGGCGCTGCTCAAGCTGTGGCCTGTCGGCAAGTTCCCGGTGCTGCGCGACGACGCACGCGGCGAGACCGTGCCGGAGTCCAGCATCATCATCGAATATCTCGACCGCCACTATCGCGGCCCAACCAGGTTCATTCCCGACGACGTTCACAGCGCATGGCAGACGCGGCTGCGCGACCGGTTCTATGATCTCTATGTCCATCTGCCGATGCAGAAGATCATGGGCGACCGGCTGCGGCCGGACGGCAACAAGGATCCTCACGGCGTCGCGGAGGCGCGCGCCCAGTTGCGGACATCGTATGCGATGATCGAGCACCAGATGGCCCGTGGCGGCTGGGCGATGGGCGGCGAATTCGGCCTTGCCGATTGCGCCGCGTTGCCGCCGCTGTTCTACGGCAACATGGTCGAGCCGTTCGGCGCAGCCCACGGCCGTGTGAGCGCGTATCTCGAGCGCCTGAAGGCGCGCCCTTCGGTCGCCCGCGTGCTGAAGGAGGCCGAGCCTTACTTCCACATGGTGCCGAAGGAGCGCTAGATGGATCAGGCCAACCGGGCGGATACCATCCGCGCCATCTTTGCGGCCTATCTGTCCAGCAACCGCAAGCTGCTCGAAGACGCGCTCAGCGACGATTTCCGCTTCACCAGCCCGTATGACGACAACATCGACAAACCGGGTTATTTCGAGCGGTGCTGGAAGAACAGCGACTGGATCGAGCGGCATGAGCTGGAGCGCATTTTCGTGGAAGGCGACGAGGCCTTCGTGACGTATCTTTGCGTGGCCAGAGGCGGCAAGCGCTTTCGCAACACCGAGTTCTTCGCCTTCGATGGCGACAAGGTGAAACGCATCGACGTCTATTTCGGCGCGACTTACGAAAACGGCCTCTTCGTCAGGCAGAGCGAAAGCTGATTTGCGATGGCTGCGGTCAGCAGTGGCGACAAATCGCGAGCTTGCGATCGAACTCTTCCTCGTTTCTGATAAAGGCATCCTGCCTGGCTTCGGTCGGAACATCGCTGGCACGGGGTTGGCGATGCCCGGTCGGCGCCGGCCATGGTTTGACGCCGGCGTCGATCGGCAGATTTGCCGGAGGACGCGGTGTGGCGATCTCCGCCCGTGCTGCGGCGATGGGAGCGGCGAGTATTGTCGCGGCGAGGCCGAGGACTTTCAGGTGTGATGAGAACGGCATGGCAACTGGCTCCGTTGTGACCATGCATTGCCTATCGTCGCCGGGTCCGCGATATTCCAATGCGCGCTGGCCGGATTTCCGGAGGCCGCCGATTCGTCGGCAATGACTTCCAAAATAATTCTCAGGCCATGTCGGCGCCGCAAAACCCCGTTCGTCTAGTTGACGAGCGCCGATGTGATACGGCCTGATGAGACCTCAAACGGAGCGTGACGATGCGATTTATGGTGATTGTGAAAGCCAGCAGGGATTCCGAGGCCGGCGTGATGCCCAGCACGGAATTGTTGACCGCGATGGGCAAGTTCAACGAGGAGATGGTCAAGGCCGGCATCATGGAGGCCGGCGAGGGCCTGCATCCGACCTCGAAGGGCGCGCGGATCAAATATTCGGGAGGGCAGGGCACTGCGACAAATGGTCCGTTCGCGCTGAGCGGCGACCTCATCGCCGGCTTCTGGCTGATCAAGACCAAGTCGCTGGACGAAGCGATCGCCTGGATGAAGCGCGCGCCGTTCGGCGGCGGCGACGAGATCGAGATTCGCCAGGTGTTTTCCGCCGAGGACTTTGGCGAAGCCCTGACCCCCGAATTGCGCGAGCAGGAAGAACGCCTGCGGGCGCAGGCGGCAAAGAAATAATTCTCTCCGCGTCATTCCGGGTCTGGTCCTTCGGACCATCCCGGAATGACGGTAATCATCAAGGACACCCCACCATGCGATTCATGATGCTGATGATCCCCCTCGGCTACGAGACCGCGCCGCCGGACGTACAGCTCGATCCCGAGCGGATGACGGCGATGATGAAATACAACGAGGCCCTGAAGGACGCCGGTGTGCTGATCACGCTCGACGGCTTGCACCCGCCGTCGATGGGCGCGCGGGTCTCCTTTGCATCAGGTAAACCTGTCGTGACCGACGGTCCGTTTACCGAGGCCAAGGAAGTGCTCGGCGGTTACTGGATGATCGACGTTGCCTCCCGCGAGGCCGCGATCGCCTGGGCCAGCCAATGTCCGGCCTCGGCGAACGAGATCATCGAAATCCGCCAGGTGCACGAGATGTCTGATTACTCGGAAGAGTTTCAGCAGGCCGCCGGCGGATTCGAGGATCTGCCGGGCAGGGCAAGGCTTCGGTAATCCTTAAAGGTTCCGTTAATCTTTCTGAACACCGGAGGAACGGTTCAAAAACCGTAGCGTTTTCGGCCGGCTCATGTAAAAGCCTTTCACATGAGCTGGCGCAAGGAAGAGCGCCGCGCCGAGCGCGGCTACCATCACGGCAATCTGAAAGAGGCGTTGCTGCAGGCAGCCCTTGGCCTGATCGCCGAAAAAGGCGCGGCCGGTTTCACCTTCGCCGACGCCGCCCGCATGGCCGGCGTGAGCCCGGCAGCGCCCTACCGGCACTTCCGTGATCGCGAGGAATTGCTGTCCTCGATTGCCCAGCGCGGCTTCGAGCAGTTCGAGGCATTGCTGACGCAGGCCTGGGACGACGGCCGCCCCGACACGGTCACGGCGTTCGAACGGGTCGGCAAGGCCTATCTGGCGTTCGCCCGCAATGAGCCCGCGTTCTATTCGGCGATGTTCGAATCCGGGCTCCCGGTCGATGCAAACCCCACCTTGATGGCCGCCAGCGAGCGCGCTTTCGGCATTATCCGCGCCGCAGCCGAGCGGTTGGCCGCGCTGGCGCCACCCGGCACGCCACGTCCGCCGGCGATGATGATGGCGCTGCACATCTGGTCGATGTCGCACGGCGTGGCGTCGCTGTTCGGCCGCGGCGACGCAGCGCGGCGCAAATTGCCGATGTCCGCGGAAGATCTGCTGGAAGCCGAAGTGCTGATCTATCTGCGCGGTCTCGGTTTCCCGACCGACCGCCGGCCTGAGGCCGCGAAAGCGGACCCAAAACCGTCTGGTCCGCCGCCGGTGCCGCCGTCAGGTCCCTGGGGCACCCCAAAATAATTTGGCGGGCGCGGTTTGCGCCCGGCTTGACAAAATCGCGGGATGGTTTAGGTATGTAAATGTTATTTACATTCACAACGGCGTGAAGCCGTCATGGAGAGGGAAATGGCCTACACCGCAGATGTCAATCGATGGCGCGGCCCGACAGAAGAGCCCAACCGCCCGCATATGCTTGATAGCCCCTGGCATCCCGGCTGGATCGCCGTGACCATCCTCGGCTTCATCATCTGGTGGCCGATCGGACTTGCCCTTCTCTTTTTCACACTAGGGAGCAGAAAAATGGGTTGCTGGAGTCACCAGGATCGCTGGGCGAACAAGATGGAGCGGATGCAGTACAAGATGGAGCGGATGCGCGGTCGCATGGAACGCCGTGGCTTCGGCTTCGGCGGCTTCGGTCCCGCCTCCAGCGGTAACCGCGCCTTCGACGAGTACCGCACCGAAACGCTGCGGCGTCTCGAGGAGGAGCAGGTCGAGTTCCGCGACTTCCTCGATCGCCTGCGCCACGCCAAGGACAAGGAAGAGTTCGACCAGTTCATGGCGCAGCACAAGACGCGTCCGACCCCGCCGAACGACCAGCCGCAGAGCTGAGGCTCTCACCTGGGGTCTCCATAGCGTTTTCGAGCGAAGTGGACACCGGTTCGCGTAAAGAAAACGCGTCAAACTAAAAGACTTCAGCCCTCAGGCGATGTGCCCCCATAGAACCTGATGGCAACGAGCCGCCCGTTTGCGAACAGCAAGCGGGCGGTTTGGTTTTGGGCAGGCTTTGCGCGAGCGCCGCCGTGGGCAGGGCGGTTATTCCCAGCTGCCGAACCTTCGCGCGAACGTCGACGATTCGATTGAGCCGAAAGATTTCCTGATCGACGGGAACTTTCCAGCGTTTCGGAGACTATGTTCCATACGCGTTAGTGCTCGACGGGCCCCAGGTAGGCGAGGTTCAGCTCAGCGAGCAGCGTAGAAGAGTAAAGCCCTCCTTCTTCCACTCCGCACACCTTGCATCCACGCATCGCTTCCGCCGCCGCCCGTCTCCGCAGGGGCGTCGACGCCGGCCGGGTCATCCGGCCGGTGGCGCTGTCGCATAGGCGCATATCATCCATCAGGATCAACATCATGATTACGCAAATACACGTCCCAACGATATCAAATGCCGGACCCAAATTGTCCGTCGGACGATGGTTCAAACGGGTGGGTGATCCCGTCACCGTCCAGGAGCCGCTGGTTGAAATAGAAACCGACAATGTCACCCACGAGATCCACGCTCCCGTCACCGGCGTGCTGTCGCAAATTTCAGTGAAGGCCGGCGCGTCGGTTGAATGCGGAATGGTGCTGGGAAACATCAGCCTGTTCTGATCGCGCTCGACCCGGGCGCCCCGACTCCCATTCCTGCCTGTCGATTTTGAAAGAATCTCATGGACATGATCCACCAACTTGTCACAGCGCAGCCCCTGCTGGCCCTCTTCGTCACTATCGCGCTCGGCTACTTGGCCGGAAAAATCAGAATCGGTGGTTTCGTGCTCGGCGGTATCGCCGGAACGCTGCTGGTCGGTGTCCTGATTGGTCAGTTCGGTGTCGCAATCGATAGCGGCATCAAGGGCGTGTTCTTCGCTCTCTTCATCTACGCCGTTGGATTCCAGGGCGGACCGCAGTTCTTTCATGCGCTGAACCGACGCTCCCTGAACCAACTCGCTTCCGCATTCGTCATGTGTCTGACCGGTTTGCTCTGCGTGCTCGCCGCGGCCTGGCTGTTCGGCCTCGATCGCGGTTTGGCGGCCGGACTTGCGGCCGGCGGTCTGACGCAATCGGCGATTATCGGAACTGCCGGCGACGCCATCGGCAAGCTCGGGCTCTCGCCCGAGTTGATCAAGACCATGCAGACCAACGTCGCGGTCGGATACGCCGTTTGTTATATCTTCGGCTCGCTGGGGCCGATCGTCATGGTGAGCTGGTTTCTGCCGCTCATCATGAGGTGGAACATCCGGACCGAAGCCGTCAAGCTGGCCAAGGAGCTATCAGGCGGTCACGCCGAACTCGAACCCGGTGAATTCAATGCAGCCAGCCAGATCGCGACCCGTCTCTATGAGATGGGGACGGACAGCAAAGCCACCGGCCTCACCGCGATCGAGATCGACAGGCAGCTCTCGGACGCATCCGTTGAGGCCGTCTATCGCGAGGGCAAGACGCTCGATCTCAATGAGGCCGTTGTCGTTGTTGCACGTGACAGAGTAGCGATCACCGGGATTATTTCGCAACAGGCAGCCGCAGCAGTCCTGTTCGGTCGCGAGGTGACACCGTCCAATGGCCTGTTACTGGTCCAGGAAAACCGCGAGATCGTTCTCACCAATCACGCATTGAGCGGTCGTGCGATCAGTGAAATCCACGATCAAGTCAACGTCGAAACGCGCCACGGCGTGTTCCTTACGGCAGTCAAGCGTATGGGGCTGGATCTGCCCGTGCTGGACAAGCTTCAACTCAAGCGCGGCGACGAGTTGCATTTCACCGGAAGTCCGGCCGATCTCGATCGCGTGGAGCCGAAGATCGGCTACCGGATCACCGCTGCGGCGATCACCGACTTTGTGTTCTTCGGCCTCGGCATGTCGATCGGTCTGTTGATCGGCATGATCGAGTTCAAAATCTGGGGCATCCCGATCTCGATCGGAAGCGGCGGCGGTTGCCTGTTGGCCGGCCTGCTGTTTGGCTGGCTGCGCAGCGTCCATCCGAACTTCGCGGCGCTGCCGGTCGGCGCGTCAAACTTTCTGCGCGATTTTGGCCTGGCTGTGTTCGTCGGCATCGTCGGTATCACCGCGGGCCCCCAGGCCCTGGTCGCCATCGAGAAATACGGACTGACGCTGTTCTTCTTGGGCGTCGGTGTAACCTTGATCCCGCAGATCCTCACCTTCTTCTTCTCCTACTATGTTCTGCGCATTCAAAACCCGATCGAGGCACTCGCATGCGTCGCCGGCGGCCGCAGTGCCAACCCGGCATTTGCTGCTCTTTTGACGAAGGCAGGCAATGCCACACCGGTGGTGTCGTTCACCGTCACCTATGCCGTTGCCAACGTGTTTCTCACCCTATGGGGACCGCTGATCGTCGGCATCATCGCAAAAAATGCTTCGTAACAGATCAGCATCGAGGAATTCAGCATGTTAGAACGTAATTTCAAGCAATACGCCGCTCTCAGTCCGTTCGAACTCAAGGACAAGCTCATCGCGGTTGCGTCCTCGGACGCGCAGCGGCTGATGCTGAACGCCGGGCGCGGCAATCCCAATTTTCTGGCGACGTTGCCGCGCTGGGCGTTTCTCAGTCTGGGCGATTTTGCGCTGCGTGAATCAGAGCGCTCCTATTCATATCTCGACAGTGGCTTCGGCGGCCTGCCCGAGCACGAGGGCATCGTGCAGCGCTTCGAGTCCTATGCCGTGAACCACAGGCAGACCGACGGGGTGCGGTTCCTGCGTGCGGCGATCTCCTATGTCAGCGATCAGCTCGGCCTCAATCGGGATGCGTTTCTGTTCGAAATGGTCAGCGCTTTTCTGGGCAGCACTTATCCGACCCCGCCGCGGATGCTTTGCCATGTCGAGGAGATCGTCAAAGCCTATCTGGCTCAGGAGATGTTCGGCCCGCTGCGCCCCAGTGGGGCGTTCTCGGTTTTCGCGACCGAGGGTGGCACGGCTGCCATGACCTACATCTTCCAGACACTGCGTGTGAACGGGTTGATCAAGCCTGGCGACAAGATTGCCATGGCGACGCCGATATTCTCGCCCTATCTGGAAATTCCCGTACTTGCGGAATACGGACTCGAGATCGTCGACATACGCATGGACCGTGTCGATGACTGGCAGCTGCCGCAGGCGGAAATCGACAAGCTGATCGATCCCGCCATCAAGATATTCTGCCTGGTCAATCCGAGCAATCCACCGTCGTCGAAATTGTCGGACGCCGTTCTCGATCAATTGGCCGCAACGGTCGCGAAGCGGCCGAATTTGCTGATCGTGACCGACGATGTCTATGGCACCTTCGCTGACGACTTCGTTTCGCTGTTTGCGAAATGCCCAAAAAACACCCTGTGTGTGTATTCGTTCTCGAAATTTTTCGGTGCGACCGGCTGGCGGCTCGGCGCGATGGCCTTGCATGAGGACAATGCCTTCGATGCTGCTCTGGCGGCCCTGCCGGAGACCACCAAGCTTCTGCTCGACAAGCGCTACAGTTCCTTGACCACAACGCCGCGAAACCTGCGCTTCATCGATCGCCTGGTTGCCGACAGTCGCGCGGTGGCGCTAAACCACACGGCAGGTCTTTCGGTACCGCAGCAGTTGCAGATGGCACTATTTGCCTTGAGCGGACTGATGGACAGGGAACATCGGTACAAGGACGCAGCTAAGCAGTTGATCCGAAAGCGGTACCTCACGCTGTACCGCCACATGGGTGTGGCGGCGCCGCATGAGCTCAATGACGTGAACTACTATTCCCTGATCGACCTGCAGGAGATCGGGGGGACACTTTATGGGCCGGAGTTCAAGGCATGGTTCATCAGGAGCAACCTCGGAGTGAGTTTTCTATTCCGTCTCGCCGAGGAGACCGGCGTCGTCCTGCTGCCGGGCAATGGATTCGAAGTGGTCGATACCTCGGCGCGGGTCTCGCTCGCCAACCTGACCGAGATTGAATATGCCTCGATCGGAAAGTTCACCCGTCAGGTTCTCGACGAGTGCCATGCGGACTTTGTGAAAGCCGCTGCATGAATCGTTCCTGATGTCTGCCAAACCACGAGAGGGCTTTCGCCTGCGTCCGCCGTATTGCAGAGGCTGAGCAACGAAGTACCGAAGGAGATACCCAACGTCGGTCCGCACAGGCCCTTCCAGCAACCAAATATCGGTGGCATTCTGGAAGAACCCAAGTGCGGTGGTTGGAGCGAATATTACCGGCTACGTGAACCTGGATGATGCTGTTTAGCGCTCAGGGGCTGACGTCCATGATTCAGAACGCAATGGTAACGGCCGGGCAGCTTTGGCAATCCGTTCGCGGCGAGGCCGAAAGCGCCCTTGCCCGCGATCCGCTGTTTGGCGGCACGTTGACGCGCGCGATCCTCGATCATGCCGATCTCGGCAGCGCGGTGGCGCATCAGATCGGCGAACGGCTCGGCAGGAGCGCGGCGGACCGCGCGCAATTCGCACGGCTCACGCGTGAGGCACATCGCGCGGCGCCCGATCTGGTCGAGGCGGCGAGCCGGGATCTGCAAAGCATTGCCGTTCACGATCCCGCCGTAACAGGATTTCTGCCGCCGCTTCTGAACTACAAGGGATATGTCGCGCTGCAGGCCTGGCGGGTGTCGAACTGGCTCTGGCGTCAGGACCGCACCGATCTGGCGCTGTTGCTGCAGAGCCTGTCGTCGGATTCGCTTCAGGTCAGCATTCACCCCTCGGCGTCGATCGGCACCTCGGTGTTTCTCGATCATGCCACCGGCATCATCGTCGGCGCCAACGCTGTCGTTGGCGACGAGGTGACGATCCTGCAAAACGTCACCATCGGCCGAAAGCAGGCGATGCCTGGCCGCGCGCCGAGAATCGGGCGCGTCGCGCTGCTCAGCTCGGGCGCCTCGATCCTCGGCGATATCCGCATCGGCGATTTCGCCAAGATCGGCGCCGGCTCGGTGGTTGATCGCGACGTGCCGGATGGATGCACCGCCGTCGGTGTGCCGGCGCGTCTCGTCAATTGCGCGGAAGCCGGACTGCCGGCCTGAACGTCCACCTTTTGCGGTGGAAAACATCGTCAGAACTTCCGCGGCTGGCGCTTGATTTGCCCGACGACGCAACCCACAAGGCCCGCGACAAATTGGCACGACGGGCAAATCACCAAAAGTCTGTCCAGCCCTTCGCGCAAAAATAATTTCGTTGCCCCGTCGGGCAAATCAGACGTTTAACTCCGCGCATCCTGTCCCACCAGAGCAACTGTGCTGAAGTAGACCGGTGATCGGCTGGCCTCAAGGCTGGCGCGAGGCGCGCCCCCGCCTTCGGCGGCTTACGGCCTTGACGCCGTCCGCTCCCCGGTCTGTTGGCTAGGCATGCGCTCGGTCGAGGACCGAGCGCGGTGAAGTGCGCTCGCTCAATTCAGTGCGTAACGGCTGGGATCCCATTTCTGCCGGCGTGCGATCATTGTGTTGAGGATGATGATCAGCTTTCGCATGCAGGCGACGAGCGCAACCTTCGGCTCCTTCCCCTTGGCAAGTAGCCGTTGATAGTAGGCCTTGAAGACAGGATTGTTCTGTGTGGCCGCGCCGAGGCACGGCATGTAGAGGGCGTTTCGGACCCAACGGCGGCCGCCCTTGATGTGGCGTTCGCCGCGGCGCTTTCCGCTATCATCGTCATAAGGGGCAACGCCTAACAACGCCGCGGCGATCTCGTCGCTCACTTGGCCAAGCTCCGGCATTCCAGCAATGAGGTTCGCTGAGCTCGTTTCGGCAAAGCCCGGCACGCTCTCGACGATCTCGGCGCGTTCGGCAAGATGAGGTGTGGCCCTGACCTGGGCCGAGATCGCGACTTCGAGCTTGGCAATTTCCTCGAGCAAGCTCTTCAAGATACGGGTCCGCGCTTTCCGAGCCTGTCCTGGTGCAGCATGCTCGTTTTGAGCTTCCAGTCGTATCTTGAGATCGACCAGATTGAGACGAGCTTTCACCAGCGCCTGCAGCTCTTCGCGCGCGGCATCGTGCACTTGGCCCGGCGCCTCGCTGAACGTCTCTGCGAACCAAGCGATCATCTCTGCATCAATCGTATCGTTCTTGGCCAGGCGTCCGGCCGACTGCGCAAAGCTGCGGACTCGCTTGGGGTCGACGATCCGTACGGCGATGCCGGCCAGACGGAGCACCTTCCCCCAATCGCGCTCATAGCCGCCGCTGGCCTCCATCACCGCCCTGTTCACCTTGTGCTTGCGAAGCCAGGCAACCAGCTTGCGATGACCCTGGGCAGTGCTCGGATACGTCTGCCGCAGCGCCAACTCGCGAATGCACGCATCGACCTTGTCCTTTGCTACATCGATGCCGACGACAACGAGACCATTTTGTGCCATCATCCACTCCCTTCCTTGCTCGGTACGGGCTCAACGGCCCTTGCAACTGTTCGGGTTGAGGAAGACACCGGAGCTGTCCCTCGCTCTCATACAGGCTCTGCCGCTTTGGGGCGTTACGGGCTCAGTTCCAGCAACGGGCGGTTCTGCTTCAACCGCCCGTTCGCACATTCTGCCAGTTTTTGCCGACACAAGGGGCGTTGGCCATCGTCGCAAACGAGGGGCAGGGAGCGGTGGACGCGGCAGCACGCGAGACGAACGAGCTGTAGCGTACGGCGAAATCGTTTGGGTCCGACGCCCCGGTGCTGGCGTCAAGTTGGCGGAGCAATCTGCAAGCGATGGTGGCAAGAAAGCCGGTCACCAGGACGATTACGTATAAGCCGTAAAGCCATTGCGCAGGGAAGGCCGGAGGCTCTCCGCTGAACCTGTATGCTCGTGTGCGTGTTCTTGTTGCAACTATTGCACGCGAGACCGCGGGTGCAGCGCGCATCCGGTCTTCCCTGCGCCCTCTGATTTCGAGGGCAAGGTTTCCAGCAAAACTTCGGGCAGGTCATGCCGCGAGAATGCTTCTTGCTGTCATCACCGGCGAAAGCGGGTGATCCAGTATTCCAGAGGCCGCAGTGGCTGAAACGAGGGGCCGCGGCGTACTGGGTCGCCTGGGCCGGGCGATGACAGTTGGGGGGGCGGTTTGACGATTCTGTCAAAATGGAACCCGTGATAACCCGCCGTACCGCCAGCATTTCCCGCAGCCGAATTCCCCTTTGGTAACCTCGCGTTAACCACGCGTGGCGTCTGGTTGGAGGCGTAATGACGCGCGAATAGCCCTCGTTTTGACATGTTGGCAGGGGATGCAGGACCCGGCTTTCGGCGGGCCCCCCATGTGACGCTAAGTGAGGCTCTTGCGCTGGCGCACATCGCCGCGCCCGACGCGCGGCTGTGGAACCGGCAGCCCGTTGCTCCGGAAGATTTGGGACCGAGCATGATCCGGAAAAGTGGAAAAGATCACGCTCAAACCGGAGCTAAAGCGTTGAGAGGATACCGACTATGAATCCCGCCGACGTGGCCCAATCAGCACTGCCGCTGGCGTCCAGCGACGTGTCGCTGATCGCGCTGTTCCTGCAGGCCCACTGGGTCGTGAAAACGGTCATGCTGGGGCTATTGTCCTGCTCGGTCTGGGTCTGGGCGATCGCGATCGACAAGATCATCCTCTACTCCCGCACCAAGCGCGCCATGGACCGCTTCGAACAGGCGTTCTGGTCCGGGCAATCGATCGAGGAACTGTATCGGGCGCTGTCGGCCAAGCCGACGCAATCGATGGCGGCGTGTTTCGTCGCGGCCATGCGCGAATGGAAGCGCTCGTTCGAAAGCCAGACGCGGTCCTTTGCCGGCCTGCAGATGCGGATCGAGAAGGTGATGAACGTTTCCATCGCCCGCGAGGTCGAGCGGCTGGAACGGCGGCTTCTGGTGCTGGCAACCGTCGGTTCGGCCGGGCCGTTCGTCGGCCTGTTCGGAACCGTCTGGGGCATCATGTCGAGCTTCCAGTCGATTGCAGCCTCGAAAAACACCTCGCTGGCGGTGGTCGCCCCCGGTATCGCCGAGGCGCTGTTTGCCACCGCGATCGGCCTTATCGCCGCCATTCCGGCGACTATTTTCTACAATAAGTTCATTTCCGAGGTGAACCGGCAGGCCCAGCGCCTGGAAGGTTTCGCCGACGAGTTTTCGGCCATTTTGTCGCGCCAGATCGACGAGCGGGCGTGAGGACGGCACATGACGAGCGCATGGTGAGATCAAGATCATGGCGATGAACATGGCAGGTTCGTCGGGTGGCGGCGGACGCGGCCGGCGTCGGGCCGCTGTCATGGCGGAGATCAACGTCACGCCGATGGTCGACGTCATGCTGGTGCTGCTGATCATCTTCATGGTGGCGGCGCCGCTGATGACCTCGACCATCGACATCGACCTGCCGGTCGCCAGCGGCGGCAAGTCGCTCGCCTCGAATGCGCCGCCACTGACGCTGTCGGTCAAGCGCACCAATGGTGCCTGCAATTCGAACGTCGAACTCTACCTCGGGGACACCCTGATCTCGTCCGCCGACCTGCTGCCCAAGATCAAGGCGATCCGGGAGACCCGGTCGGATGCCGACAGCGTGGTCTTTCTGCGTGGTGATAAAGACGTCTGCTACACGGATATGATGAAATTATTGGGATATATTCGGACCGCGGGGTTCAAGGCGAACATCGTCATCGTGCCAGAGCAGGGCTCGTGAGCCATGACGGGGCGGGCCAAATGGCAAGCAATGGCTGACGGCGGAGCGGGAAGGGCCGGGTGAAGGTCAAGTGAAGGTCAAGGTCGACAAGACACTGGTTGCGTCGGTGGTCCTGCACGTCCTCGTGCTGGGCTGGACGATGGTGTCGTTTTCGACCCGGGCGCTCGAAATGACACCGGAAGACTCGGTCCCGGTGGACGTCGTCTCGCCCGATCAGCTCGCGCACATCATGGCCGGCATGAAGACCGGCAAGAAAGAAAACCCGAAGCCGCTGGTCGACAAGGTCGCCGAAGCCAAGCCGGTCGACGACGCCGTCGGCAAGGTGAGCGAGAAGGCGCCCGTCGTCACCGATACCTCGCCGCCGCCGCAGCCGAAGGTCGAGGAAAAGCCGGTCGAGAAAAAACCCGATCCGCCGAAGGTGGTCGAGAAGCCGAAGGAAGAACCGAAGCCGATCGAGAAGAAGCCCGATCCCGTCAAGCCCGATCCGATCGCTGAGGCGATCAAGAAGGAAGAGAAGAAGCCGCCGCCAAAACCGGTCCAGCAGGCCGCCAAGCCGCCGGAGCCGGCAAAGCCGAAGACTGAGCGCGCCTTCGATCAGTCGAAGATCGCGGCGCTGCTCGACAAGCGCGATCCGACGCGCCAGGCCGCGACCGGCGACACACTGAATTCCAATGCCGCCCTTGGCCTGTCGAAGGGCGCGGCCGCGGACAATTCCGCGACCTGGGGTGCGATGTTCAAGCAGCAGGTCGAGCGCTGCTGGAAGAAACCCTATGGCGGCATCGAGCAGCAGAAGTCCGAGGCTGTGTTCGCCATCCGCCTGAAGCGCGACGGTTCGCTGGAAGGCATGCCGGTTCCGGAAGGCACGCCGGCGACCCCCTACCTTCGCGTCTATCAGGAGAGCGCGTTGCGCGCGATCATCGAATGCCAGCCCTACCGACTGCCCGCGGCGTTTTTCGAGGAATGGAAATATTTCGCGCCGGTTTTCACCGAACAGAAGACCTGACATTCGGTCCCCGGCGACCACAGATGAGCAAAGCTTGAAGCCATGACCGACAAATATGGATTGCCCAACATGCCGTTCCGCCTGAGCCGCCGGCAGATCATTTCCGGAATGGCCGCCCTTGGCGCCGTCGCCGGCGCTCGCAATGCGTTGGCGCAAGGGCCGAAGCGCATCATCGTTCCCGAAGGCGAATTCACGCCGCTGCCGATCGCGATCCCGAACTTCGTGGCGGGCACGCCCGGAGACGCCGAGGTCGGCGTCGGCGTGTCGCAGGTCATCACCAACAATCTCAAGCGCTCAGGCTTGTTCGCGCCGATCGATCAGGCTGCCTTCATCGAGCGCATCAGCAATATCGACGCCGCGCCGCAGTTCCAGAGCTGGAAGACCATCAACGCGCAGGCGCTGGTGACCGGTCGCATGACCCGGCAGGGTGACGGCCGCCTCAAGGCGGAATTCCGCCTCTGGGACGTCAACACCGGCCAGCAGCTCACCGGCCAGCAATATTTCACCTCGCCGGAATACTGGCGGCGGATCGCGCACATCATCTCCGACCAGATCTACGAACGGCTGACCGGCGAGAAGGGCTATTTCGACAGCCGCGTGGTGTTCGTCGACGAGACCGGTCCCAAGGAACGGCGGGTCAAGCGGCTGGCAATGATGGACCAGGACGGCGCCAATGTCCGCTATCTGACCAAGGGCTCCGATCTGGTGCTGACGCCGCGGTTCTCGCCGTCGACCCAGGAAATCACCTATATGGAATTCGGCCAGGGCGACCCGCGGGTCTACCTGTTCAACATCGAGACCGGGCAGCGCGAGATCGTCGGCAATTTCCCCGGCATGTCGTTCTCGCCGCGGTTCTCGCCGGACGGCCAGCGCGTGATCATGAGCCTGCAGCAGGGCGGCAACTCGAACCTGTTCGTGATGGACCTGCGGTCGAAGACCACCACCCGACTGACCGATACGCCGGCGATCGACACCTCGCCGTCCTACGCGCCGGACGGCAGCAAGATCTGCTTCGAATCCGACCGCGGCGGAAAGCCGCAGATCTATGTGATGCCGGCAGGCGGCGGCGGCGCGCAGCGAATATCGTTCGGCGAGGGCAGCTATTCGACGCCGGTATGGTCGCCGCGCGGCGATTATATTGCGTTCACCAAGCAGGGCGGCGGGCAGTTCGCGATCGGCATCATGAAGACCGACGGCTCGGGCGAGCGCATCCTGACCTCGGGCTATCACAATGAAGGCCCGACATTCGCGCCGAACGGCCGGGTCCTGATGTTCTTCCGGGAGGCCGGCGGCGCCGGCGGACCTTCGCTGTTCACCATCGACATCTCCGGACGCAACGAATTGCGGGTTCCAACACCGGGCTACGCGTCCGACCCGGCGTGGTCCCCGCTGTTGTCCTGAAGACGCACACGGCCAAAGTGTGTATCGGCGTTGATCGGCAAACATTGCCTATCATGCTGATTTTCCGTGCAGATTTCCGCAACCGGAATGCCATGAAAAGATATCGGTAACGATATTCCCTCAGAAAGACTTCATCTCGGAAGGGTACAACGACGCTGTCTGACAGGATCGCGTACGCCCCCAATGCAGCTTGCAAGCCAAACCGCAGAGCAGGACCAAAATGTCTCGCCGTCGACTTACGCGGCGCTGATCGATTCGCTGTTTCAGAACGCGGCGCCGCTGTTCGCGGGCGCTGTGATGGTCGCCTTCGCGGCGGCAATGACGGCGCTCAAGACCGGCCTCATGCTGCTCTGGCCCTGCGTCGCATTCCTGATGCTGATCGGCGCGATCCGCGCGGTCGACATGCACCTGTATCGGAAGCGCAAGTCGGCCTCTGACTTGACCGCCGACGAAGCGGCACGCTGGGAAAAGCGATATCAGATCTGGGCGATCATCTACGCGGGGGCGCTCGGAGCCTGGTGTTCGATCGCGTTGCTGGGCAGCAATGACGCCGTCGCTCACATGATATGCCTGTCGGTCACGACAGGGTATGTCGCGGCCGGTGCCGGCAGGACCTTTGGAAGACCGCAGATATTCCAGGTGCAGATTGCAGCCGCGACCGGCCCGACCTCGATCGCGCTGGCGATGCATGGCACGCCTTATTACATCGGAATGGCCTGCGTCAGCGGCGTGTTCTTCCTGGCGCTGCGGCAAATCACGACCAGCCTGCAGGAAATCTTCGTTCGGGCGCTGGTGGCGCGCGAGCGCGAGTCCGCGTTGGCGAACCAGTTCGATACCGCCTTGAACAACATGCCGCACGGGCTGTGCATGTTCCGCGCCGACGATCGGCTCGCGGTCATGAACCACCGCTTCAGCGAAATGATGAATCTACCCGACGACCTGGTGAAGCGAGGCGTCACCGCGTCCGACATCATGGCGGCAGGTATCGCCGCGGGTTCTATCTCCGTTGCCAGCAGCAGAATGATCCTCGCGGAGATCGAGGACACGCAGGCGCGAGACATGATCACGACCGATCCCGACCCCGACCGGGGCCGCTCGCTGTCGTGGACATTCCAGCCGATGGCGGATGGCGGCGCCGTCGTGCTGCTCGAAGATATTACCGAGCGGCGCAATGCTGAGGCCCGCATCAGTCATCTGGCCCGCTACGACGAACTCACCGCGCTGCCGAACCGGGTCAATTTCCGCGACGAGATCGGGCGGCTGCTGGCGATACAGCAGGGCGCCGAGCAATTGTCGGCGCTGCTGTTCGTCGATCTCGACCAGTTCAAGCAGGTCAACGACACGCTTGGTCACCCCTGCGGCGACCAGTTGCTGTGCGCGGTCGCCGAACGTCTGCGCGAGATGCTGCGGCCCGAGGATTTCGTGGCGCGGTTCGGCGGCGACGAGTTCGTCGTATTCCAGCAGAACATTCATTCGGCCGACGACGCCGCGGGCCTCGCCCGGCGCATCGTCGATCGCCTGAGCGAGCGCTACAAGATCGACAATCATCTGGTCGAGATCGGCGCCAGCGTCGGTATCGCCATGAGCACACGCGGCGTCAGCGCCGATACGCTGCTGAAGAACGCCGATATGGCGCTGTACCGCGCCAAGGCCGACGGCCGCGGCACCTTCTGCTTCTTCCGGGATGAGATGGCGCAGGTCGTTGAAGCCCGCCGTACTCTCGAACTGGACCTGCGCAAGGCGCTGGCGAACGAGGAGTTCGAGCTCTACTACCAGCCGCTGGTCAATCTCAAGTCGGGCAGGATCTCGACCTGCGAAGCGCTGCTGCGCTGGAATCATCCGGTTCGCGGCACGGTTTCCCCGATCGATATCATTCCGGTCGCAGAGGACATGGGCCTGATCGTCGACCTCGGCCGCTGGATCCTGCGCAAGGCCTGCATGGAATGCATGAAGTGGCCGGAAGCCGTCAGCGTCGCCGTCAATTTCTCGCCGCAGCAGTTCCATCAGCGCGACGTGCTGAGCGAAGTCCGTTACGCGCTCGAGGTTTCGGGCCTGCCGGCGAACCGGCTCGAAATCGAGATCACCGAATCCTCGCTGCTGCGCAATACGCAAATGACACATGATGTGCTGTCGCAATTGCGTTCGCTCGGCGTGCGGATATCGCTGGACGATTTCGGCACCGGATATTCCAGCCTTAGCTATTTGCACAACTTCCCGTTGCAGAAAGTGAAGATCGACCGCTCGTTCCTGGAAGGTATCGATAGCCAACGCCCGTTGACCTTGCTGCGCGGCGTCGCGCGGCTGTCCGCCGACCTCGGCATGTCGGTGGTTGTCGAGGGCATCGAAACCAACGAGCAACTCGAGCTGATCAGCGCCGACGGCACGGTCAGCGAGGTGCAGGGCTACCTGTTCAGCCGGCCGGTGCCGGCGGCGCGGGTCCGCCAGCTCCTGAACGTGTCGCACGGCCGGCGGTTGCCCGACGACCCCTTGCAGCTGGTTCCATCCCGCTCTATCGCTTGACGGTTGCGACGCGGTAGCGCAACCTAAGGTATGAAGTATGCTGCGGCGGCAGTTAACCCTAATGTGGCGATGGCTTTGCAATCTCGTTAACAAGCTGTTAATCTTTAAGCCGCTCGCAGAAGTTGCTTGTAAGTGTTAGGAGTACTGCATGAGGTCCCCGGCCGAAGCGTCTACGACGGCCATGGGGCGGAGTTCGGACTGGCTAAATCAAGCCGACTACCGTCTCGCAACAACGCCTGAGGAAAAGGACGAGATTTACAGGCTGCGCTACCGAGCATACTTGCGCGAGGGTGCCGTCCGTCCCTCTACCGAGCAGCGCGTGGTGGACAGTTACGAAGACGCCCCCAACGCGTGGACATTCGGTGTTTACTTCAATGGCGAACTCTACAGCTCGATCCGCATCAGCGTGCTGACGTCCGAATGGCGGATGTCGCCTTCGGTCGAACTGTTCGGTGATGTCCTGCATCCCGAACTCGACAAGGGCAGGATCTTCATCGATTCAACCCGTTTCGTTGCGGATCCTGACAAAGCCCGTAATTTTCCTGAGCTGCCCTATGTGACCGTGAGGCTCGGTTCCATGGCCGGCGTCTACTTCAACGCCGATTATGGACTGGCTATCGTTCGTCCGGAGCATCAGGCATTCTACCGTCGGGTGTTCCTGCAGGAAACCTGGTGCGAGCCGCGATTGTATCCGGGCTTGGTGAAGCCGGTCGGATTGATGGCCGCCCATCTTCCGACGGTGCGGGAGCCGGTCCTTGCGCGCTACCCGTTCCTGCGTTCGACCGCGTTCGAGCGCCGGATGCTGTTCGAGCGCCCAGGCCAGCCGCAGTCGTCGCCGGATCCCGCGGCCTCCTACGAGCGCGCTTCCATCGTTCCAAGTTCCTGAACCGGCAAGGACCTCGCGGATCGGAAATGGTCCCGGCTGGCTGATCGGCCGGCAGATACCGCGCAAATGAACGTCTATTCGACGCCTATTCCACCGCTCGGTGCAAATCCGGCCTGCCGAACGCCTGAAATCAGGTGATTCAGGTCCTGAGCGCGCTTGCCTTCACCATCGCGCCACATTTACAAACCATTAACCATCACGGTCGCTTTTCGCCGTTCGTTGGCATTTGAGCGGGT
This sequence comes from Bradyrhizobium ottawaense, assembly GCF_900099825.1. Classification (NCBI taxonomy): domain Bacteria; kingdom Pseudomonadati; phylum Pseudomonadota; class Alphaproteobacteria; order Hyphomicrobiales; family Nitrobacteraceae; genus Bradyrhizobium; species Bradyrhizobium ottawaense. The sequence continues at coordinate 4,831,880 of NZ_LT629693.1, forward strand.
CTGGCAACATCCCATCAAGGTTGACGGAACGTTCGTTTAACCATCGCCCTGTAGACCGGATGACAGTGGAATAACGTGAGCGTGGAGGCTCCGGAATGAAATATCAAATGCGTAACCTCCAGGGTTGGAAGTTGGTTGCGGTGCTTGCCGTGGCGCTGTCGATGGGTGCCTGCGCCAAAAACAACGTCGGCCCCGATGGCGCGATGGCCAGTGCTGCGACCCCGGGCAGCCAGCAGGATTTCGTGGTCAATGTCGGCGACCGCGTGTTCTTCGAGAGCGACCAGACCGAGCTGAGCCCGCAGGCGATCGCCACGCTTGAGAAGCAGGCACAGTGGCTGCAGACCTACAACCGCTATTCCTTCACCATCGAAGGACATGCGGACGAGCGCGGCACCCGCGAGTACAACATCGCGCTTGGCGCGCGTCGCGCCCAGTCGGTGCGGACCTATCTCGCCTCGCGCGGCATCGATGCCAACCGCATGCGCACGATCTCCTACGGCAAGGAGCGTCCGGTCGCGGTCTGCAACGACATCTCCTGCTGGTCGCAGAACCGCCGCGCCGTCACCGTGCTGAACGCCAGCTCGTAAGTTCGGCCTCTCTTCGGCCCTTCGCAGAATTTCGAAACCGGCGCCTTCGGGCGCCGGTTTTATTTTATGGCGTTTGCGAGCGAAGTCGGCAATCGGGGACGAACTTCGCACCCTCGACGTCGACGAACAGCCGCACCCCGTTCACGGACACATGCATCGGCTCGCCTCCTTCAGCTAGATGAACGGAGCCGCCGACGATCACGCTTGCTTGTTTTGAAGCCGCCACTAAACCATAGCGTAATCATCGTACGGATTCGGAAACGCCAGTCACAATTCCGGCGTACTCCCTCCCTCAATTTGGACCGCTTTCGCGGGTCAACGCGATTTTCTTCGTCAGGGCAAAATGTCACCCAGGTTTCTCAATGCTGCCGGCGCTGCGGCGATCGTCGCGATGCTGGCTCTGTCTTCTCAGGCCGCGTTCGCACAGGTACTGGCCCAGGCCGACGACGCCGATCCGGAAATGCGGATCCAGCGGCTGGAAAACCAGCTCCGGCAACTGACCGGCCAGAACGAGGAGCTGCAATACCGCAACCGGCAGCTCGAAGACCGGCTGCGTCAACTCGGTGCGGCACCGGCCGCGCCCGGCGGACCGCCGCAGGCTGTCCAGCCTCAGGTCGCCCAACCCCAAGCCGCTCAGCCCGGCATGGCCGCGCTGCCGCCGCCTCAGCCGAACCCCGCCTATCGGCAGCCTCAGGCACAGCCCGGTTATCCCGCGGCGCAGCCGGGTTACGACCAGCCGCAGATCGCGGCACCCGCCCCGATCATGCAGGAGCCGGCAGCCCCGCAGGCGCCCGGCCGCCGCCGTGGCGATGCCTTCGACCCCAACCAGAACCCGAACGCCCCTGGGGCACCGCGCGCGCTCGGCGGCGGTCAGTTGCCGGTCGCCGGCGAAGCGCCGATCGGCGCGCCCGGTGGGCGTGGCGCCGGCGAGCCGCTCGATCTCGGCGCCACCAGCCCGCGCGACCCCGTTGGCGCGCCGCGCGGCCCCGCCAGCGCGGCGCTGACCACGCTGCCGCCGTCGGCCACGCCCAAGGACGAGTTCGATCTCGGTATCGGCTACATGCAGCGCAAGGACTACGCGCTGGCCGAAGAGACCATGAAGAATTTTGCGCAGAAACATCCGAGCGATCCGCTGATCGCGGATTCGCAATACTGGCTCGGCGAGAGCTACTTCCAGCGCCAGCAGTATCGCGACGCGGCGGAAGCCTTTCTCGGCGTGACCACCAAATTCGACAAGTCAGCCAAGGCGCCGGATTCCCTGCTGCGGCTCGGCCAGTCGCTGGCGGCGCTGAAGGAAAAGGAAGCCGCCTGCGCCGCACTCGGCGAAGTGACGCGGAAATATCCGCGGGCCTCGGCCGGCGTCAAAGCCGCGGTCGACCGTGAGCAAAAGCGGGTTAAGTGCTAACGTTGTAGCTGGTCGAGGCCAATACCGGCCTCGCATAAGCCAGCGCCACAATGCCCGACGACGACCAATCCCCAATCTCGGCCCAGCAGGCCAAGCGCCTGTTCGCGGACTGGAAGGCCGCGCCCGCGATCGTGCTCGCGGTTTCCGGCGGCCCGGATTCGATCGCGCTGATGTGGCTCGCGGCGCGCTGGCGCCGCGCCATGACACGCGGCCCCCGGCTGATCGCCGTCACCGTCGATCATGGCTTGCGCAGCGAGGCCGCGCGCGAGGCGCGCGACGTCAAGCGGCTGGCGAAGGACCTCGATCTGCCCCACCGCACGCTGCGCTGGACCGGCGTCAAGCCGAAGACCGGATTGCCGGCGGCGGCCCGCGCCGCGCGGTACCGGCTGCTCGCCAAGGCCGCCCGCACCGGCGGCGCCACGCATATCCTGACCGCGCATACCCGCGACGATCAGGCCGAGACGCTGTTGATGCGGATGCTGCGCGGCAGCGGCATTGCCGGTCTCGCCGCCATGGCGCGGGAGAGCGAGCGCGACGGCGTGCAGCTGGCGCGGCCGTTGCTCGATATCCCGAAATCGCAGCTCATCGCGACACTGAACCGGGCGAAAATCGCCTATGCCGACGATCCGTCCAACCGCGACGCCAGCTACACGCGCCCCCGGTTGCGGGCGCTGATGCCGGCGCTTGCCGAGGAAGGCGGCGACAGCCGCAACCTGGCGCGGTTGGCCTCACGGCTGGCGCGGGCGAATGCCGCGCTCGAAGTACTGGCCGACGGCGCCGAGCGTTATCTCGCCCTGAGGGATCGCAACGATGCCTCGCGCTTCGGGTTCGATGCCACTGCGTTTGCCGGCCTGGCCGAGGAAATCCGGCTGCGGCTGTTGAAGCGGGCGATCGATCGCGTCGGCCACGAGGGACCGGTGGAACTCGGCAAGCTGGAGGCCCTGCTGGGGGCGCTGGATCGGGCCATTGCAGACGGCCAGCCCAGGCTGAAACAGACCCTTGCCGGGGCGGTGATCGGGCTCGTCCAGGGCCGAATTCACGTCGATCCGGCACCGCCGCGCCGCAGCAGGACGGGGTGAGAAGGTGCCTCATATCGCGATATGTGCCCGAACGGGGCTGACAGCCTTAACCAGCCCCAAAAAACTGCTGAAACAACGCCATTATTTGACCGGGAATCGCGCTAGGATGCGTTAAATAGTCCTGTGTCGTTCCCTTGGCATCGAGCCGGGCGGCACCTAGATTGTATCCAGTTATCCGGGGACTCCCTCGTGGCTACCCAAGGGATACTGCCAAGGACATAAGGCCGCGATCCGCGCGACCACGAAGGAAGTTCAATGAACGCCAATCTGCGCAATTTCGCCCTCTGGGTCATCATTGTCTTGCTGCTGTTGGCACTGTTTACGCTTTTCCAGAATCCGGGTCAGCGCGCGTCCTCGCAGGACATCTCGTTCTCGCAGCTGTTGAGCGAAGTCGACCAGAACCATGTTCGCGACGTCGTGATCCAGGGGCCGGAAATCCACGGCACCTTCACCAACGGCTCGTCGTTCCAGACCTATGCGCCGAACGATCCAACGCTGGTCTCGCGGCTCTATAACGGCAAGGTCTCGATCACCGCGAAGCCGCCCGGCGACAACGTGCCGTGGTTCGTGTCGCTGCTGGTTTCCTGGTTGCCCTTTATCGCTCTGATCGGCGTGTGGATATTCCTGTCCCGGCAGATGCAGGGCGGCGCCGGCAAGGCGATGGGTTTCGGCAAGTCGCGCGCCAAGATGCTGACGGAAGCGCATGGCCGCGTCACCTTCGAGGACGTCGCCGGCGTCGACGAGGCCAAGCAGGACCTGCAGGAGATCGTCGAGTTTCTGCGCGATCCCGGAAAATTCCAGCGCCTCGGCGGACGGATTCCGCGCGGCGTGCTGCTGGTCGGTCCTCCCGGCACCGGCAAAACCCTGATCGCACGTGCGGTCGCGGGCGAAGCCAACGTGCCGTTCTTCACGATTTCCGGTTCCGACTTCGTCGAAATGTTCGTCGGCGTCGGCGCCAGCCGTGTCCGTGACATGTTCGAGCAGGCCAAGAAGAACGCGCCCTGCATCATCTTCATCGACGAAATCGATGCGGTCGGCCGTCATCGCGGCGCCGGTCTCGGCGGCGGCAATGACGAGCGCGAGCAGACCCTCAACCAGTTGCTGGTCGAGATGGACGGTTTTGAAGCCAACGAAGGCGTGATCCTGATCGCGGCAACCAACCGGCCCGACGTGCTCGATCCGGCGCTGCTGCGCCCCGGCCGTTTCGACCGCCAGGTGGTGGTGCCTAACCCGGACGTCGTCGGTCGCGAGCAGATCCTGAAGGTTCACGTCCGCAAGGTGCCGCTGGCGCCGGATATCAACCTCAAGACCATCGCGCGCGGCACGCCCGGTTTCTCCGGCGCCGACCTGATGAACCTCGTCAACGAGGCGGCACTGACCGCTGCCCGGCGCAACAAGCGCATGGTGACGCAGGCCGAGTTCGAAGAGGCCAAGGACAAGGTGATGATGGGCGCCGAGCGCAAGTCGCTCGTCATGACCGAGGAAGAGAAAATGCTGACGGCCTACCACGAGGGCGGCCACGCCATCGTCGGCCTCAACGTCGTCGCCACCGATCCGATCCACAAGGCTACGATCATTCCGCGCGGACGTGCGCTCGGCATGGTGATGCAGCTCCCCGAGCGCGACAAGCTGTCGATGTCGCTCGAGCAGATGACATCGCGGCTCGCCATCATGATGGGCGGACGCGTTGCGGAAGAGCTGGTGTTCGGCAAGGAGAAGGTGACGTCAGGCGCATCGTCCGACATCGAGCAGGCGACGCGGCTTGCGCGCATGATGGTGACGCGCTGGGGTCTCTCCGAGGCTCTCGGCACCGTGTCCTATGGCGAAAACCAGGACGAGGTGTTCCTGGGCATGTCGGTTTCCCGTACCCAGAACGCTTCCGAAGCCACGGTTCAGAAGATCGACACCGAGATCCGGCGCTTTGTCGAGGAAGGCTACAACGAAGCCACGCGAATCCTGACCGAGAAGCGCGCGGACCTTGAAGCGCTTGCCAAGGGTCTGCTTGAGTTCGAAACGCTGAGCGGCGACGAGATTCAGGACCTGCTCGACGGCAAGAAGCCCAATCGCGAGTCTGTGCTGGAGCCGAGCACGCCGCGTGCTTCCGCCGTGCCGCCGGCCGGCAAGTCGCGCCCGCGTCCCGATCCGGACGCTGGCCTGGAGCCGCAACCGCAGGCGTAAGCCGGCATGATGGTGAAGTAAGCAAACGCGGCGGAAACGCCGCGTTTTTTTATGCCTGACGGTTGGCCGGATGGTGGCGCCCGCTGCGGCGCCATGTCATGTTTTCCTCGTCCGGAACCGCGCCGTCAGAGCGCGGCGGCAACAACAGGGGAGGCAGGTCGATGCGTTGGGTCACGGGGTTCGGCGCGCTCGGCGCCGTCGCTTGTCTGATGCTGCCTGACGCCGCAATGTCGGCCGAGATGCGCGGTGTCACCGCCACCGAAATCAGGATCGGCCAGACCATGCCCTATAGCGGGCCGGTGTCGGCGTTCGGCGCGCTCGGCAAGGGTGAGGTCGGCTACTTCAAGATGGTCAACGAGCGCGGCGGCATCAACGGCCGCAAGGTCAATCTGATTTCGCTCGACGACAGCTACGCGCCGCCGAAGACGGTGGAGCAGACGCGGCGGCTGGTGGAGAGCGACGAGGTCGCGCTGATCTTCTCCTCGATCGGTACCGCCCACAACACCGCGATTGCGAAATACCTGCAATCCAAGAACATCCCGCAATTGTTCGTCGGTTCCGGCGCCTCGAAATTCGCCGACATCACGCAGTACCCGCAGGCGACGCTGGGCGTGCAGGGGCCGTTCCGCTACGAGGCGCGGCTTTATGCGCGCTATGCGCTGGCGAAAAATCCGGACGCCAAATTCGCCGTCATTTCGCAGAACGACGATTTCGGCCGCGATTATCTCGCAGGCCTGAAGGACGTGCTCGGCGAGAAATACGACTCGGTCGTCACCGGCGTGACCTACGAAATCTCGGATCCCACGATCGACTCCCAGATCGTGAAGCTGAAGGCTTCCGGCGCCGACGTGTTCGTGATCGCAGCAACGCCGAAATTCGCCGCGCAGTCGATCCGCAAGGCGTTCGAGATCGGCTGGCGGCCGATGACGTTTCTCTCCAACGTCGCGGTGTGGATTTCCACGGTGATGGAGCCCGCGGGCGTCGAGGCCGGCACCGGCATTCTCTCCACCGCCTATGTCAAGGACCCCGACGATCCTGCCTGGAAGGACGATGCCGGCGTCAAGGGCTGGCGGGAATTCATGACCAAATACATTCCCGACGCCGACCAGCACGACACCAACTACGTCAACGCCTACAACGGCGCGATGACGCTGGAGGCGGTGCTGAAGGCCTGCGGCGATGATCTGTCGACCGAAAATATCCTGAAGCAGGCCTATGCGATCAAGGATCTGGAATTGCCGATGCTGCTGCCGGGCATCAAGGTCAATACCTCACCGACCGACCACGTGCCGGTCGACCAGATGCAGTTCATGCGCTTCAACGGCAAGACCTGGGATCGCTTCGGCGAGCTGCAGACCGGGAATTGATGGGGCGTGATCGGTATCAAAATCCGTCGTCCCCGCGAAGGCGGGGACCCATACCGCGTGATCTCTCGATAAGGCAGTGCGGCAGGCAACTTTCGTAAGCAACTGACTTTCGTGGTTATGGGTCCCTGCGCCCGTGCGCAATTGCGCACTAGGCAGGGACGACATGCGCCAAAAATCTCGCGCCTCCGTCCCTAAACCTTAAGATTTCCTCAATTCAGTCAGGCCTATTGCTGAAGGGGTGCGCGCGCTTGAGCAGGCTGCGCGCAAGCCTCGGGGATCTCGCATGGCCGATTCCGTTTCCACTTCCGTGACCGCGCCGGATCAAAGCGCTGTTCCCATGGCGCTGGTGAACGCGTGCTTCGTACTGTTCGTCATCAATGCTTCATTCTTTCCGACCGCGTATTTTTCGCATTGGTGGATCTACGACGTGAACGGTCTGGGAATCCCGACCGACTTCGTCAACGTCTGGGCCGCCGGACGGCTGGTGCTCGATGGCCATCCGGCGCAGGCCTATGACTGGGTGATCCAGAAGCAGGTCGAGGTTGAACTGCTGGGGCAGGACTTTGTCGGCTATTTCGCCTGGCACTATCCGCCGCCATTTCTGTTCGTCGCATCGCTGCTGGCGCAGTTTCCTTACCCGGTCGCGTTCATCGGCTGGATAGCCGTCAGCATCCTGCCCTATCTCGCCGTCATGCGCGCCATCGTCGGCCGCAACTTCGGCTTCCTGCTGGCGCTCGCCGTCCCCGTCGCGTTCAGCAATATCTTTGTCGGTCAGAACGGCTTTCTCACCGCGGCGCTGATCGGCGCCACGCTGTATCTGTTGCCGGTGCGGCCGATCCTGTCAGGCATTTGCCTGGGATTTCTCAGCTACAAGCCGCAATACGGGCTGCTGTTTCCGGTGGCGCTGATCGCTGCCGCGCAATGGCGTGCGTTCTTTGCTGCCGGCGTAACCGTCGTTGCGCTGGCGTTTGTCTCCTGGCTCGCATTCGGTACCGAGAGCTGGCAGGCCTTCTTCCACTGGATGCCGATGTTCTCGCAGGCGTTCCTGACCGAGGGCAAGGCGCCGTGGTGGAAGCTGCAGAGCATCTTCGCGCTGGTGCGCTATTTCGGCGGCACCGAACAACTGGCGTGGGGATTCCAGTGGGTCCTCACGGTGTCCGTCGCCGTCGTGCTGGCGCTGCTGTGGCGCAGCCGCGTGCCCTACACGTTGAAGGCGGCAGCGCTTGCCGTCGGCACGCTGCTGACCACGCCCTATCTCTTCATGTACGACGTGATGGTGCTCGCGATTCCCGTGGCCTTCCTGGTCCGCATCGGTCTCAGGAACGGCTTCCGCGCTTACGAACTTCCGGCACTGGGCTGCGCGGCGCTCATGATCATAGGCTTCATCTGCTCCGGCGTGCCGCTCGGGTTCGGCGCCACGCTGATCGTGGCCGCTCTGGTGCTGCGCCGCGCCGGTCCCTGGTGGCGGCGCGAGCCCGCGCCCGCGCTGGTTGCGGCAAGCGCTTAAGGCTCCGTCAAGCCCGTTCGCCGGCTGCCACTTTCATGGTCATTTCGATGTCGCGAAACCGTCTTGTCAGGCCGTCTGAATAGTTGTTCACTTCTTCAAAGCGGTTGGCGCTCAATCGCTCAAAACGTTGAAGACGCGCGCGTTCCGAGGCTCCAGAAAGCCTCCGCAAGGCGCGCTGGGGACGGGAAACGCGCCATGGTGTATCGGCGAACCCATCAGGTCGTGAAGCGGCTGGCCGCCCGGCGCGGCGCCATCTTGGCGGCAGCGCGGGATGCTGCGGCCGACGGTGGCATGGCCGCGGTGCAGATCGCACCGGTGGCGGTCCGGGCCAATGTCGCGGCCGGCACCGTCTACCGTTATTTCCCGTCCAAGGCCGACCTGATTTCCGAACTGATCGCCGAAGTTTCGCGCGACGAACTGGCCGCAATCCGGCGTGCGGCGGACGCAGCGCCCGGTCCGTCCTCCGCGCTCGCGGCAGCCGTCACCACCGTTGCCGTCCACGTGCTGTCGCAGCGCAAGCTCGCCTGGGGCATTCTGGCCGAACCTGTCGATGTCGACGTCTCGGCATCGCGGCTTGCCAGCCGCCGCGAAATCTCCGGCGAAATCGCCGCGCGCATCGATGCCGCGGTGCGCGCCGGACATCTGCCGGCGCAGGACACCGCGCTCGCCGCCACTGCGCTGCTCGGCGCGTTGCACGAAGCTTTGGTCGGCCCGCTGGCGCCTGATAACAAGGACGATTCCGGCAAGCTGCGCGACGCCGTGCAGACCGTGACGTTGCTGGCGCTGCGCGCCGTCGGTGTCATGGACGCCCGCGCCCGCGGCCTTGTGGTGCAGGCGGTGCTGCCGGCGAAGACGCTGGTCGGCGCCTGAAAAATTCCTCCCCGGCCGACACCGCTTTGACGCAACCATCCGCCAGATTGCGGCTTGGTCAATAACGCCAACCAATGGTGCAAGGAGCGACACATGACGGTGACACACGGATCGGCCAAATGGCAGGGCGGCATCAAGGACGGCAAGGGCGCGATCTCGACCAAGAGCGGCGCGCTCACCGATTACCCCTACGGCTTCGCCAGCCGGTTCGAGGGCAAGCCCGGCTCCAATCCGGAGGAATTGATCGGCGCGGCGCACGCTGCCTGTTTCACCATGGCGCTGTCGCTGATCCTCGGCGAAGCCAAGCTCACCGCCGAGCAGATGGCGACCAAGGCCGACGTCACGCTGGAGAAAGTCGGCGACGGCTTTGCCATTACCGCGGTTCATCTGACGCTGACCGCCAAGATCCCCGGCGCTGACAACGCGAAATTCCAGGAGTTGGCGGGCATGGCGAAGGCCGGCTGCCCGGTGTCGAAACTCCTGAATACGAAGATCACGCTCGACGCGACGTTGCAGTAGTTTGCTCGTCATTCCCCGGTGCGCAATTGCGCGCCTGAGGGCGCGCGGAAGCGCGACCCCGAAATCTCGTGCGACGATCTCCAGATTCCGGGGCCGATGCTTCGCATCGTCCTCGGGTGCGCGATTGCGCACCGGGGAATGACGGTCTGAAAGACGCCGTCACTTCTTCGCGTCGCCGTCCTTCCCGACATAGGCGATGCGGACCATGTTGGTGGTGCCGGCGATGCCGAGCGGCACGCCGGCGACGATGATCACGCGCTGGCCGGCCTTGGCGAAACCGTCGCGGAATGCGATCGAGCCGGCGCGGTCGACCATGTCGTCCTGGTCATGCGCGTCTTCCGCCACCACGCAATGCACGCCCCACACGACCGACAATTTGCGGCCGGTGGCGAGGTTCGGCGTGATCGCGACCACCGGCGGTTTCGGCCGTTCGCGCGCGACGCGGATGGCGGTCGAGCCCGACGAGGTCCAGCAGATGATCGCGGATAATTCCAGCGTCTCGGCGATCTGCCGCGCGGCATCCGCGATGGCGTCGCCAACCGTATTCTCCGGTTCGGGCTGCTGTGCCGACAGCACCGAGCGATAGGTCGGGTCGCGCTCCACTTCCTCGCCGATGCGGTTCATGGTCGAGACCGCCTCGACCGGGAATTTTCCGGCGGCGGATTCCGCCGACAGCATGATGGCGTCGGCGCCTTCATAGACCGCGGTGGCGACGTCGGAGACTTCGGCGCGGGTCGGCACTGGCGCCTGGATCATCGATTCCAGCATTTGGGTCGCGATCACCACCGGCTTGCCGGCGCGGCGCGCCATCCGCGTCATCTGTTTCTGCAGGCTCGGCACCCGCTCCAGCGGCAGTTCGACGCCGAGATCGCCGCGCGCCACCATCAGCGCGTCGGAGACTTCGAGTATCTCGGCAAGCCGGTCGATCGCCTGCGGTTTCTCGATCTTGGCCATCACGGCGGCGCGGCCGCGGATGATGCGCTTGGCTTCGTTGACGTCCTCGGCACGCTGCACAAAGGACAGCGCGATCCAGTCCACGCCGGTTACAAGCGCGGCCTCAAGGTCGGCGCGGTCCTTCGGCGTCATCGCCGACACCGGCAGGTCGGTGTCGGGCAGGCTGACGCCCTTGCGGTCCGACATCCTGCCGCCGATCACCACCCGCGTCACCGCGCGGTCGTGCGAGGTTTCCTCGGCGATCAGGCGCACCTTGCCGTCGTCGAGCAGCAGCGCATGGCCCGGCCGTAGCGCCGCCAGGATTTCAGGATGCGGTAGCTGTACGCGGCTGTTGTCGCCGGGCGTCTTGTCGGAATCGAGTACGAAGCTCTGGCCGTTGTTGAGCTGGGTCGAGCCTTCGGCGAAGGCGCCGAGCCGCAGTTTCGGCCCCTGCAGATCGACGAGGATGCCGATCGGCCGGCCGTAACTGCTCTCGACATTGCGGATGGTCTTGACCAGCTCGCGCATCTTGTCGTGCGGCGTATGGCTCATATTGATGCGGAATACGTCCGCGCCGGCCTCGAACAGCTTGCGGATCATCGCGCTGTCTGACGATACCGGGCCGAGCGTCGCGAGGATCTTGATCCGACGAAGCCGCCTCATTGCTTGGGTGCCGCTGGCGGCAGTCCCGGTCCGCCCGGTGGCGTCCCGCCCGGCGCCAGCCCCGGCACCCCGCCCGGGCCGCCCGGACCCACCGTCCCCGGAATTCCCGGCACGCGTTGTGCCGGCTGCTCGTTGGCTTCGGTCAATTGCACGGTCCATGCTCGCTGTTCGCCGGTATCGACCTCGAAGAACCCGGTGCGGTCGAAGCCGCGCGCCAGGCAGTTCTCGGTCCCCTTGATGGTGAATTCCTTGTCGCGCGAGCACATGAAGGCCTGCCCCGACCATTCGCCGCCGCGGTCATAATCCAGCGCGTAGATATAATAGAAGCGCGCCACAAGCGTTCCACGTAGCAGCGTCTCGCAACTGCGCGAGGAAACGTTCCACCAGCCCTCGGTGGTCCAGCCCTCGGCGTCCTTGTAGCCCAGCGCGATGCCGACCCGGCTCGAGGTGTTGTTGCAGAGACGGAAATCTGCCGCGGCCGAGCTGTTCCACAGGCACATCACCGCAAATGCCAGGACCGGCAGGAGGCCGACGGTCAGGCGAGCGGAGAGGGGGGTGGAACGGAGAGAATCTGTTGCAGTCATGCACCGAGGCTATATCAAATGATTGACGATTTGGCGCGGTCCGCCGGTAAAGCTCGAATTGGCCCAACCTTGAAACTAATCTGGGCCGAAGTGGCCCCCGGAAGGCCCCTGTCTTGCATGCCGATGTGGCAAAATCTGTGACAATTCCCACCTGATATCAATATGCTGAGCTGTCTGTTTGGGCATGATCTTTCGCAAAAGCAGATCTCCGCTTTTCCGGATCATGCTCGCCAATGCGGGACCCATGGCCATGACGATTGACGACAAAACCAGAACGGAACTCGAAGCCGCCGCTTTTCGGCGCCTGGTCGAGCATCTGCGCTCCCGCACCGACGTCCAGAACATCGATCTGATGAATCTGGCCGGCTTCTGCCGCAACTGCCTGTCGAACTGGATGAAGGAAGAGGCCGACGCCATGGGCGTGGCTGTCAGCAAGGACGAGAGCCGCGAGGCGATCTACGGCATGCCGTATGAGACCTGGAAATCGAAATTTCAGGGCACCGCCACGCCGGAACAGGTCGAGGCGATGAAAAAGTCCGACAGCGGGCATTGATTACGCTCCGTCCTCATCCTGAGGAGCGCGCCGCTTGGCGCGCGTCTCGAAGGATGGCTGGCTCGTGGTTCGAGACGGCGCCGGAGGGGCGCCGCCTCACCATGAGGCTTACCTTCCTGTGGGCGCGCTGTGGATGAGCGCGATGTTGCCTTGACGCAGGCAGCCCCAGTCTTGAGGGTCAATCCGACAAAAGCGCCGCGCGGGAAAGCGTGCGGCGCTTGATCTTTCAGTCTCAACTTCAGTTCCATTCAGGAGTACCCGATGGCCACTTCCGCCGCCGCCGTCCAGGACGAGCCCGCGACCAAATTCGCCAAAGACCAACTCAAGGCCATCATCGAGCGCATCGAGCGTCTGGAAGAAGAAAAGAAGACGATCTCCGACGATATCCGCGACGTCTATGCCGAGGCCAAGGGCAACGGCTTCGACGTCAAGGCGCTGCGCACCATCGTCCGGATGCGCAAGCAGGACGCCAACGAGCGTGCCGAGGAAGAGACGATCCTGGAAACCTACATGCAAGCCCTGGGGATGCTGTAAGGCCGGCAGGCATTTTTCGGCGCGCGCAAGCTTGGGCAGGAGAGTGGAGCCAGCGCGGCTGGCGCTGAATGGCGCGTTCGGCGTATACCGAACGCGATCCAATCCCCGGCCTCGGCGAACACTCCACCGGTTCGCATGACGAGAGCTCACTGAGCGCGCAAACTGTAACGACGTGATCGAGGCGCTTTTTTTCGATTTCATGGAATCGAAAGAACGCCCAAGAAGCCGTTTAAGCACGCCTGAACCGTGAAGCGGTGTGATCGTTTATGAGTGCAGCGGTCTGATGTTCTGGTTCAAGCGGAAGAAGTTCGTCGGGTCGTATTTGCCCTTCAAGGCGACAAGGCGATCATAGTTGTCGCCATAGGTGGCCTTGAGCCTGCTGTCGTCTCCATCGTCCATCATAAAGTTCACATAACCGCCGTCAGCCGAGTAAGGATGCACGGCCTCCCAGTAGCCCTTGGTCCAGCGCGTGATTTCGCCCGCCTTTTGCGGATTGGGATCGATGCCGGCGATGACCATCGACCAAGTCGCGTCGCGCGTGTTCCAGGCGGTGTCGTTCTTGCCGACGCGGCGGACAGCGCCGTCGATCGGATAAAGATGCATCAGCGAGAGCGTGCTCGGCAGTTTCTGTGCCTGGGCGATATGCGCGTCAATTGCTGCGTCGGTCAGTTCCTTCACGAAATCGCCGCGCCAGTACCATTGCAGGCCCTTCGGGAAGAACGGGTCGAACATGGACTGGAGGGCCGGATAGGGCATTTCTCCCATCCAGTTGAAGAGCGGCGGGGGCAGCTCACCGAGCAACTTGGCCATGACCGCCTGGCCATCTTCCATTGGTCCATTGTAGCAGGCGATGATGGCGCAGGCGCGCTTGCCCTGATGCTCGGCCGGGAATGGGTCCACAGGTGGAACAGTCTTCAAACCGACAAAAGCGCCGAGTTCCTCCGGAGCGCCAGGCAGGAAATCCCGGTATTTCTGCATGACTGTCCGGGCATTTTCGAGATCCCAGAACACTGGACCGGCATAGACCATGTTCACCGGATGAGCCTGGAACAGGAAGCTCGTGACGATGCCGAAATTGCCGCCGCCGCCGCGCAGGCCCCAGTAGAGGTCGGCATTCTCTGATTTGTTGGCGGTGACAATGCGGCCGTCGGCGAGCACGACATCCGCCTCGAGAAGATTGTCGCTGGTGAGGCCATGCTCGCGGGTGAGGTATCCGGTGCCGCCGCCAAGCGTGAGGCCAGCAATACCGGTCGTCGAGACAATGCCGGCCGGCACGGCGAGGCCGTAGATATGCGTGGCGTGGTCGACATCGCCTTGCGTGCAGCCGGGACCGACGCGGACAGTGTGGGCGGTGGGATTGACCCGCACGCCTTTCATCATCGACAGGTCGATCATTAGCCCCTCGTCGACACTGCCGAGGCCCGGCCCGTTGTGACCACCCCCGCGGATCGCGACCTGGAGATCGCTTTGTCTTGCAAAATTGACCGCAGTGACAACGTCAGCGACGTCGGTGCACCGCGCAATCATCACGGGACTCTTGTCGATCATCCCGTTGTAGAGGCTCCGTACAGTGTCATAATCGGCATCGGTTCGCCTGATGACCGGGCCGCGCATGTTGCCGATGAAAGCTTCGGTGGCCATGGCTTGCATGACATCCTCCTGTTCCACACGGTGATCGGCTGGTTGAGCCTGAGGTTACTCCCGTCTTCGGGCGTTGGCAAAATCGGGCCTTCACCGTGGGATGCCACGTTTGAGACATCGCGGTGTCCGTCATTTGGTCGCTCTCAAGGGAAGAGCCGACGTAGTGCCGACATCGCATTTCTGTAGCGAATGACCCCTGACCGGACATTCGCGAAGGACCGCAATTGCCCCATTTCGTTCTCCGATCGAAGGATGCGGCGCGCCTGTTAGTTTGTTAATGTAACGTCGGAGTGTCCCTTGCGCTCGCTACCGATAGCGAACGAACTCGAAGGAGGGAGCCGATGCCTCACTTTGGAAGCTGCTTTTGCGGCGCAGTCAAACTGGAGGTCACGGGGTCACCGGAGGCCATGGGCTATTGTCATTGCAGTTCTTGTCGTTCGTGGTCCGGCGGACCTGTAAATGCCTTCAGCCTCTGGAAGCCGGAGGCGGTACGGATCACATCGGGAGCCGAGCATGTCGCGATGTTCCAGAAGACTGAGCTCAGCCAGCGCAAGTATTGCGCGAAATGCGGCGGGCACCTGATGACCAATCATCCGCCCTTGGGATTGGTCGACGTTTTCGCGGCGACACTACCGACGTTGAAATTTACGCCCGGTGTACACGTAAATTACGCCCAGACAGTTTTGCCGATGCGAGACGGCGTTCCCAAGCTGAGGGATTTTCCGAAGGAGTTTGGCGGTTCGGGAGAGGCCGTCCCGGATTAAGAGAACGGCGAACGCATCTACAAGTCGCATGGCCGTTACTTGGCGATCGCCGAAACCATTGAAGGCCCGGTCTTTCCCGGGAGAGTTGTTCTGTTCGGCAGCCCGCTCGGACAAGTCGCGCTAAGGCCTAAGCTCGCTAACGGGTGCGAGGATATTTTTGCGCTTATCTTTTGATTTCGGGGCGCAGCGGCGGTGACGTGGCCTGCTCGCGGCGCGCGAAAGCTTGGGCTAAAGCCCCTGATCTGCTAGACTGCCCTGCGAAGGGACCGAAGAAATGGACGTGCCTGGACCAGAGCGACGGCTCGCTGCGGTCCTCGCCGCCGACATGGTCGGCTATAGTCGGCTCATGGAGGCTGACGAGACGGGCACACTTGCGCGCCTGAAGACCCATCGGATCGAACTGATCGATCCGGCCATCACCAAGAATCGCGGCCGCATCATCAAGACCACCGGCGACGGCATGCTGGTTGAGTTCCACAGCGTCGTCGATGCGGTGCTGTGCGCGGCTGAGGTTCAGCGCCGGATGGCGCGACGCAATGCCGACGTCGCGCCGGCGCGGTGGATGCAGTTTCGCATCGGCATCAATCTTGGCGATGTGATCGTTGACGGCAACGACATCTTCGGCGACGGCGTCAATGTCGCATCCCGTCTGGAAGTGCTGGCCGAGTCCGGCGGCATCTGTGTTTCGGGCGCGGTCCGCGATCAGGTCGGCGATCGTCTGGAAGATATGAGCTTCGAGGATCTCGGCGATCAGACCGTCAAGAACATCGTTCGCCCGATCCGGGTCTTCCGCGTCCGTCTTGAGTCGGATTCAAGGGGGACGCCTGATCAGGCGAGGAATGCGGCGGCGCCAATGGTCGCCAGAAAGCCCTCGATCGCGGTGCTGCCGCTCGTCAACATGAGCGGCGATCCCGAGCAGGAGTTCTTCGCCGACGGACTCACCGAGGACATCATCACTGAGCTGTCGCGCTTCCACGATTTGCTCGTGATCTCGCGCAACTCGACCTTCGTGTACAAGGGCAAGGCCGTGAAGGTGCAGGAGGTCGCGAAGGAGTTTGCCGTCGACTACGTGCTGGAAGGCAGCGTGCGAAAGGCGGGCGATCGCATTCGCGTCACGGTGCAGCTGATCGACGCCGAGGCCGACCGGCACATTTGGGCCGAGCGCTACGACCGGGAGCTTGCCGACATCTTTGCCATCCAGGACGAGATGACACACGCGATCGTGGCAACCCTGCCGGGCCGCGTCGAGGCGGCGGCCCACGACCGCGTCAAGCGCAAGCCGACCGACAACATGGCGGCCTACGAGTGCGTGCTGGCCGCCAAGGTGCTGCACCATCGCTCGACGCGGGAAGACAATGCGGAAGCGCAGCGTCTGCTCGAGCGGGCGATCGCGCTCGACCCCAACTATGCGCACGCTCACGCCTGGCGGGCCTGCGTGCTCGGGCAGACCTGGGTCTACAGCTGGTGCGCCGATCGTGACGCGGCCCTCGACCAGGTGGCCGCGGAGCTCGAGATCGCCCTCAAGCTCGACGACAACGACAGCGACGTGCACCGGATCCTCGCCGCGCTCAACCTCAATCGCGACGATCATGACAAGGCGTCCTACCATCAGGAGCGGGCGCTCGCGCTCAACCCCAACTACGACCTCGTCGTCGTGCAGCAGGGCGAGCTTCTGACGTGGCTCGGGCGGCCGGAGGAGGGCATCGACTGGATCAAGAAGGCGATGCGCCTCAATCCGTACCACCCGGAGCGATTCTGGAGCCACCTCGGGCGGGCCTGCTATTGTACTGAGAAATACGCCGAAGCCGCCGAAGCCTTCTCACGGATCACGCGGCCCGACCACACGCATCATGCCTTCCTTGCCGCCACGTTCGCGCAAATGGGCAACGCCGTCGCAGCGACCGCGCACGCGGGGGAAGTCTTAAAGCGTGAGCCGGCATTCTCGACAGCCGTCTATCTCACCACCCAGCACTACAAGCGAGGCGTCGACCGCGAGCGCCACGCGGCTGGTCTCCTCAAGGCGGGCCTGCCGGCCTGACGCGGCGAAGGGGAAAGCGCGGCAGGCACGAAGGCGTCCCTGGAATATGCTTGGGGTTATGGGTTCGCGCACCCCGTGCGCAATCGCGCACTAGGCGAGGACGACATCGAGCTTGTGGAAGCGGTGAGCTTTAGCGCAGCGAAGCGGTGCGCAGCGCGAACGACTGCGTCGACAGCCTGGCGGTGGCCGAACCGGTAAACCGGTCGGTGGTCATGCCCATCATCGGATCGTCCGAGAAGGTCATGGCGATCGCGGCCTGCGGCTTGACGAAGAAGCCGCGCATCATGGTCATGTCGGTATCGCCGAGCACCGTCGTCGACATCGCGTTGCTCGCGCTCGGCGCCAGCATCACGACCCGCATCCAGATGTCGTGGCCCTTGGCGGCGGCAAGCCGGGTCGAGGTCGAAATCACGCTGTCCTGACCCTGAACGCCACCCTGAATTCCCTTGGCGACCACGGTATTGATCTCGGTCGCGGCGACCGCGGGATTGCGCGTCGGGCGGCCGCTGCGCGGGATCGGTGCCGACGCGGCGACGATGTTGGCGCGGTCGACTGGCGAGGTCGCGGCCGGCGCATAGGCGAGCGCCTTGTTGAAGGCTTCGGTAACGCTGGCGGTCGGCTGTGGGTCGGCGGCGCCGAGGGCCTGGCGGGCCCTGAGGGCGGCGACCTGCGCGGGACTGGCCTGCTTGGCTTCGGCGGCGCTGTCGCCCCAGAAGCCGCGGGCGTTGATGATATCGGCCGGCGTCTGCGGCTTCGGCTCGTCGGAGGCCAGCACGGCAGGTTTGGCTTCTGGCTTGGATTCAGCCTTGGATTCAGCCTTGGCCTCAGCCTTGGATTTCGGCGCCGGAACGATCTGCGCGTCGGCCGAGGCCAGTTGCAGGGTCGCTGCGGCCTTCGCGCGCGGCGTCGGTGCGGCGGCGGCCACGACGGGAGCCGGTGCAGGTTTCGCGCTGACGACCGGCGCGGCGGCTTCCTCGTCGTCCTCGGAAGGCTTGCCCTTGAACAGCGCGGCGAACAGGCCGGGCTTCTTGCCGACGGTGGCGGCATCGTCGCCATTGCCGCGCTTTTCGATATCGGCCAGCGCCAGCTCATACCCCTTCAACGGCTTGCCGTCGGTGGGGACATGCACGGTGCGGCCGTCCGGGAATACCTTGGCGAGCTGGTCGTGATTCATGCGCGGCCAGTGACGGATGCTGCCGGTATCGAGATGAACGAACGGCGATCCCGAGGTCGGATAGAAGCCGACGCCGCCGCGCTGCAGACGCAGCCCGGCGTAGCGGATCTGCTCCAGCGGCACGTCCGGAATGTAGAAATCCATCGCATGGCCGAGCATGTGCTGGCTGAAGCGCGCCACGCCCGAGGAGCGGCGGCGGAGCATGGCGTTGGTGGCGGGGGAGCGGTAGGAGGAGATGATCTGGATCGGCTTCTTGCCGTCGACGTCGCGGTAGACTTCCCAGAGGATGTCGAACAGATGACGATCCATCGTGGTCTGGTCCTGGCTGCGCCAGTCGCGGAGGAAGTGATTGAGCTGCTTCAGCGCTTCTTCGTCGTAGCGGCCGTCGCGCTTGAAGGTGACGGTGAGGTCTTCGTCGGAGTGGGTGTGGTGGAAGGAAAGGGTGCGGGTTTCATTCAGCGCGGTCGCGTCATGGACGGAGCCTGCTCCGGCGACGAGCAACAGCGAGGCCAGACCGATTTGATATCCGGCCTTTGGAAGCGACAGCGGATTGAATTGGCGCGCGAAAGCAGCCAGCACGTATGAGCCCACCCAGTCGAACGAGCGCTCAAGGATTTCCTTCGCCTTTCCCCAGCGAAAGAAGGTGAACGCTTTCTTAAAGCGGGAGGGTTAACCGAAGCTTACCGTCCCGCCCCCAAGCAAGCGATAACCTAACCCGTGGACTATGGCGAAAAAGTGCCCGGTGCTGAAATCGAGATGGATAATGGTTAACGTAAACGACCTCGCCCGAAGGGCGAGACCGTTGATTCTGTTCGGAATTTCAAGCCGCCTGCCACCGGCAGGGATTAACGGGTGATAACCCGCTGTTGCTGCGGCCGGCGGCCAACCGGTGCGGGGGGCGACGGCCTCGACGGGCCGCCGAACAGCCGCTCGAAGAACGACGGGCCGGAAGAAGAAGAGGTGTCGCTGGCGAAGCTGACGCCGGCCGGCAGGCTGGAGCCCGGCGGACGCGAGTAGCTCGGCTGTGAATGCGCGACCATGTTTTCCAGATCCTTGCTGCGGCCGCCCTTGAGCAGCGACAGCATGGTGGCGTCGCGGCCATAGACGTCCTTGCGGATCTGCAGCTTGCCGGCATCGTCCACGAACGCGGTCTGATAGGTGATGTTGACCGGGATCGGCGTCGGGAACTTGAGGTCGATCTCGCTCTGGCCGTACATGCTGCGGATTTTTTCCGGCGAGTAGTTCTTCTCCGGCATCGTGATGTTGAGCAGCGTCGCGGCGTACTGATCCGGATACTGCACCCGCATGCAGCCATGGCTGAAGGCACGCTCGTCCTTGGCGAACAGGTTCTTGTCCGGGGTGTCGTGCTGATAGACCAGGAACTTGTTCGGGAAGTTGAAGCGGACGCGGCCGAGCGCGTTGGCTTCGCCGGGCGGCTGCGAAATGTGAATGCTGCCGTCGCGGTTACGCTCGAGCTTCAGGCCCATGCGCTGCAGCACGGTGGGATCCTGCTGCAAAGCCGGCAAATATTCGTTGTAGATGATCGACGGCGGCACGTTCCAGGTCGGGTTGACGGTGATGAACTTCATCGTTTCCGTCAGCAGCGGCGTAGCATGCTGGCCCGGCTTTCCGGTCACCACGCGGGTGGTCCAGACCTGCGCGCCGTTCTGCATCACCTTCAGCGTGTAGTCGGGAATGTTCAGGATGACATAGGCATTGCCGACGTTCGCCGCGCCAAGCTGGCGCGGCAGCCAGCGCCAGCGCTCCATGTTGACGATGACGGTGTCGATCTGCTTGTCGCGCTTCGGGCTGTTGATGGCCTTGACGGTGCGGTCGTCGAGCACGCCGGTGGGCTTCAGCTCGACGCTCTCCTGGAACTTGCGCACGGCCTCGGCGACCTTGGCGTCGTAATGGGTGTCGTCGGCGTTCTCGGTGATGCCGAGCTTGGCGCGCAGCTGCGGCACGCGCGGATCTTCGATCGCGACGCGGGGCTGCTTCTTGGTGCCGGCCTTGAAGGCCAGCGCCGGACCGTCGGCGATCTGCACCACCGGTCCATCGCCCTGGCCGCGCAATTCGGCGAGCTTCGCCTTCAGCTCCTTGTAGAGCTTGTGCGGCGGGTTGTAGCCGTCGAGTGCTGCGGAAGCGTCCTTGGCGGCCGAGATGTTGGCCAGCACTTCGGCGGTATCGGTCGGGTGCTCGGGATAGAGAATATCGGCCGAGACCTGCGACCAGTGCATGCGGCCGCTCTGCGCTTGGCGCGCATAGTCCAGCATGCTGTCGGTCAGCTTCAGCTCGGCGTCGGCGAGCTGGTCCGGGGAGGTGGCAGCCGCGAAATCCGGCAGCGGGTAGTCGGTAGGGTTCAAGCCTTCGGCGGCAGCGTCCTTCAGCCGGGCGATCACGCCCTTGGCGCTGGCAGTCAATTGACCGGCCTGGGTCCACAGTGGCGCGTATTCGCGGGCCGAGTAGAACTTCTCGACGGCGGCGCGCTCGTTCTTGCGGTCGAAATAGCGCAGCGACTTGCTGCCGAACATGTCGCGCAGTTTGTCGGCAACCGGCTGATCGGCCGGGGCGACGTTGCTCGCAGCCTTCGCCGGCTCCTTGGCAGGTTCGGCAGCAGGCGCCGTGGCGGTCGCCGCCGGAGCGGGCGTCGCGGTGTCGTTGGTCGCGGCGGCAGGCGCGGTGACGATCTCGGCCGGCTTGGGGTCGGCCGCCTTCGCGGTCGTGCTCGGCTCAGGCGTCTTTTCGGTCGCCTTGGATTCAGTGGCCTTGGCGGCATCGGGTACCGACGCGGTGGCGTCGGTCTTGAAATCGCCGGGCGACGGCGGCGGGACGTTGGCGGGTTCGGGACGAGGGACTGCCGCATCGATTGCGAGCTCGGCGGCGCTGGCGCGTGGCGTATCCGACTGGGCTGCCAGAGCCGAGGTCGCGGAAACCGCGAGGAAGGTTGCCGCGACGGCCATCAATACGCGGTCAAATCCAGCACGGTTCGTCCAACAGTCACGCATCGTCACACCCCCTTGGGCGAAACTGCCCCGGCATGGAACAGTCGTTAGGTATCGTCGGTCACAGCTTGCGCGCTAGCGCCGGCTTCTGTCGGTACGCCTGCACGCAACGAGTCAACGCAGACGATACATGCGCCCCCATGCTGCAGCCAGCGTCATACGGGGCAACTCACGACAAACTGACCTCAAGCCCCAGTTGCATTAGGGTGGCGAGGTTTTGCCACGCCGACCGTCCTTTGTCTGTCACCTGCAAGCCACGGTTCAAAGGTTCCGGAATCACCCATGCGTTTGATTCGCCGTGATCTTTGCCACCGGACCGCCACAATTGCGTTTCGTGCAAATTGGCTTCGTTCAATTCGCGTCTTGCGCGCCGCCTTCGGCCGGGTCGTTGGCGGCAGCTTCGTCGAGCTTGCGATAGAGCGTCGAGCGGCCGATCTTCAGCCGGCGCGCGACCTCCGACATCTGCCCGCGATAATGCGAAATGGCGAAGCGGATGATCTCGTTTTCCATCTCCTCGAGCGGCCGCACCTCGCCGGTGGAGGTCAGCAGCGCCAGGCTGCCGGCATTGGCCAGCGGCGCAATTGGTATTTCGTTACCTGAGACCATCGCGGGTGCGGTTGACGGTGCGATGACCAGCGGCTCGCCATGCGAGATCGGGGCGTCCAGACCGGCATGGGCCGCGGCCTGCGGGAAATCCGCCAGGCCAAGCTGGTCGCTCTCGCTCATGACCACGGCGCGATACACCGTGTTCTCAAGCTGCCGAATGTTGCCCGGCCAGTCGAGCTGCGCCAGATGCGCCACGGCCTCGCCGCTGATGCCGGTGATGGTGCGGTTTTCCTCGGCGGCAAACCGCGCGAGGAAATGCCGCAGCAGATGCGGGACGTCCTCGCGCCGCGTGCGCAAGGCCGGGATCGTCAGCGGCAATACATGCAGGCGATAGAACAGGTCTTCGCGGAACGCGCCGTTCTTGACCAGATCGAGCAGCTTGCGGTTGGTCGCCGAAATGATGCGAACGTCGACCTTCACCGGCTTGCGGCCGCCGACGGCCTCGACCGAGCCTTCCTGCAACGCGCGAAGCAGCTTCACCTGGGCTGCCAGCGGCAATTCGCCGACTTCGTCGAGAAACAGCGTCCCGCCCGAGGCCTCGACGAACTTGCCCATGTGGCGTTCGGTGGCGCCGGTGAACGCGCCCTTCTCATGGCCGAACAGGATCGATTCCACGAGGTTGTCGGGGATGGCGCCGCAGTTGACGGCGACAAAGGGTTTTGCCTTGCGCTCGCTCGAGCCATGGATGGCGCGCGCGAACAATTCCTTGCCGACGCCGGACTCACCCTCGATCAGCACCGGAATGCTGGAGGCTGCCGCCTTCTGCGCGATGCGCAGCACGGCGGCCATGGTTTCGCTGCGGGTAATGATGTCGGCAAACGTCAGCCGGCCTTCGCGGCTGTGCCGGATGCGCTGCAATTCGCCCTTGAGCGCACTGGTGTTGAGCGCGTTGCGCAGCGACACCTGCAGCCGCTCGAAGCCGACCGGCTTGACCACGAAATCCTGGGCGCCGGCGCGCATTGCCGAAACCACATTGTCGATGCCGCCATGGGCGGTCTGGACGATGACGGGGATATTCAGGCCGGCGTCGCGCATCTTGGCGAGCACGCCGAGGCCATCGAGGCCGGGCATCACGAGATCAAGCACGACGGCGTCGATCGCGGGAGCGTCGGAGGCGGTCAGCAGGGCCAGCGCGGCGTCGCCGCTCTCGACGATGAGGGGCTCATAACCGCACTTCTGCACCATGTTTTCAACCAATCGGCGCTGTACCGCGTCGTCATCGGCAATCAAAATGGTGGCAGCCATGGTTTTCCCCGCACGTTACAACTATCTGTCTCGAATCGGGGCACTCTCGCCGATGCCGATTAACGCACTCTTAAACGTTGCCGTCCCGGTCTGTTTCCGCCGACATAGCCTTAATGACTGAACACAGGTTTCGAACAAGATGACCTCGCGCTCCGCTCAACGAAAACCGATCGCCAAGAAAACCGCCAACAAGACCGCCAAAACTTCGGCGCCGAAATCTGCCGCCAAATCCAGACCGGTAAAGCTGCCGGAATGGAATCTGGCCGATCTTTATTCCGGCATCGACGCGCCCGAAATCGCGCGCGACCTGGAAAAGATGGATGCAGATTGCGTCGCGTTTGAGACCGACTACAAGGGAAAGCTGGCGGAACATGCCGCGGGGGAAGACGGCGGTCGCTGGCTTGCGGGCGTGGTCAGGCGCTATGAGGCGATCGACGATCTTGCCGGCCGGCTCGGCTCCTATGCGGGCCTCGTTCATGCCGGCGACAGCGTCGATCCCGCGATCTCCAAATTTTACGGCGATGTTTCCGAGCGGCTGACGGCGGCTTCGTTGCATCTGCTGTTCTTCGCGCTCGAACTCAACCGCGTTGACGATGCCGTGATCGAGCGTGCGATGCAGACGCCCGAACTCGGGCACTACCGGCCGTGGATCGAGGACCTGCGCAAGGACAAGCCGTACCAGCTCGAAGATCGCGTCGAGCAGTTGTTTCACGAAAAGTCCCAGAGCGGTTACGCCGCCTGGAACCGGCTGTTCGACCAGACCATCTCCGGCCTGCGCTTCAAGGTCAGCGGCAAGGAGCTGGCGATCGAACCGACGCTGAACCTGTTGCAGGACCGCGCGCCGGAAAAGCGAAAAGCTGCAGGGCAGGCGCTGGCGAAGACCTTCAAGGACAATGAGCGGACCTTTGCGCTCATCACCAACACGCTTGCCAAGGACAAGGAGATTTCCGACCGCTGGCGCGGCTTCCAGGACGTGGCGGATTCCCGCCATCTCAACAACCGCGTCGAGCGCGAGGTGGTCGATGCCCTGGTAGGCTCGGTTCGCGCGGCCTATCCGCGGCTGTCGCACCGCTATTACAATTTGAAAGCCGGCTGGTTCAAAAAGAAGAAGCTCGCCCATTGGGATCGCAACGCGCCGCTGCCGTTCGCGGCGACCGGCGCCATCGCCTGGCCCGAGGCGCAGAAGATGGTGCTGACGGCGTATCGCGGCTTCTCCGGCGAGATGGCCGATATCGCCGAGCGGTTCTTTACCGATCGCTGGATCGATGCGCCGGTACGGCCCGGCAAGGCGCCCGGCGCTTTCTCGCACCCGACCACGCCGTCGGCGCATCCCTATGTGCTGATGAACTACCAGGGCAAGCCGCGCGACGTGATGACGCTGGCGCATGAACTCGGCCACGGCGTGCATCAGGTGCTGGCGGCCAGGAACGGCGCGCTGATGGCGCCGACGCCGCTGACGCTGGCGGAGACGGCCAGCGTGTTCGGCGAAATGCTGACTTTCCGGCGACTGTTGTCGGAGACCAAAAATGCCAAACAGCGCCAGGCGCTGCTCGCCGGCAAGGTCGAGGACATGATCAACACCGTGGTGCGGCAGATCGCGTTCTATTCGTTCGAGCGCGCCATCCACACCGAACGCAAGAACGGCGAACTGACCGCGCAGCGCATCGGCGAGATCTGGCTCAGCGTGCAAGGCGAGAGCCTTGGACCGGCAATCGACATCCGCCCGGGATACGAGAACTTCTGGATGTACATCCCGCACTTCATCCATTCGCCGTTCTACGTCTACGCCTACGCGTTCGGCGATTGCCTGGTGAACTCGCTCTACGCGGTCTACGAGAATGCAGCCGAGGGCTTTGCCGAGCGTTATCTGGCGATGCTCGCCGCCGGCGGCACCAAGCATTATTCCGAGCTGCTCAAGCCGTTCGGGCTCGATGCCAGGGACCCCAAATTCTGGGACGGCGGGCTGTCGGTGATCGCGGGGATGATCGACGAGCTGGAGGCGATGAGCTAAGCAGGGGCAGGGCGTAAAACATTTGTTGAACGGTCGGCGTAAGTCTGTTATACAATTTGTATAACGGAGATTGTGCCATGAACAAAAAACCGCGCGGCTTGAGCGAGGCCCCTCGCGAATACAAGCTTGAGGACAACGCCCTTCAAATTCGGAAGATTGGCAATTCGGTTGGCGTGATCCTGCCGAAAGAGCTTCTTGCCCGGCTTAATCTCAAGGAGGGGGACAAGTTCTATCCGGTTGAGCAACCGGACGGCAGCTTGCGCCTTTCGCCATTCAACCCCAAGCATGCGCGGACCATGGAAATCGCCCGCAAGATCATGCACGAATACCGTGATACGTTTGCCGCGCTCGCAAAATGAGCGAGCCGATCTGGCTCGATGTCGACGAAGTTGTCGACATGCATGCCGAGCAACTGGCGATATTCGGTGGACCGGAAGGCATCCGGGATCGGGGCCTTCTCGAGTCGGCGGTCCTGCGGCCAGTCAACCAACGGAATTACCGGCAAAAGGATATGGCTGCACTCGCCGCAGCCTACGCGTTTGGTCTCGCCCGTAACCATGCGCTTATGGACGGCAACAAGCGTATCGCGTTCCATGCCATGATGGTCTTCTTGCGCGGCAACGACATACCTTTTGCCCCCGAGCCAGCGCATGCCACCGCGATCATCCTCTCCCTCGCCGCGGGCGAGGTGAGTGAGGAAAGCCTGACCCGCTGGATCCGCGACAATTGGCCCGCATAGCCTAGCAAATAGGCAACGCCGGATCTGTACAAAAAGACAGCATCGGCGTTGCCCTCTCAATCGCTTTGCGGTAATTGCACGCCAGATTTCGATCTTTGACTGGGGACACCGATGGCTGACCATAACGAAGTTGCCTACACCACCGCCGACGGCAACGACTATCCGGCCCATGAGCAGACCTATGAAGGTTTCGTCATGCTGGTCAAATACGGCACCGCGGCCGTCGTCATCATCGTCGCCCTGATGGGCTTTTTCCTGACCTGATTCCCCGCATGCTGCGCTGCCAATGAGGGCGGCGATCCGAAAATTTGCATCTCATCCGGTTGCGAAACCGGTTTCCTAGCTGGCGGAAATAACGCTAGTTTGCTTGCGCGCGCGCTCCTCGCGCCGCCGGAGGCCCCATGAAGATTGCCGTTGCCAAGGAAATCGATCCGTCCGAGCCGCGGGTTGCCGCTTCGCCCGACACCGTGAAGAAATTCAAGGCGCTGGGTGTCGATATCGCGATCGAGCCGGGCGCGGGCATCAAGTCGGGCCTGCCGGACTCCGAATTCACGGTGGTCGGCGCCACCGTCAGCGCCGATGCCCTGAAGGATGCCGACATCATCATCAAGGTGAAGCGGCCGGAGGCCTCGGAGCTTGCGCAGTACAAGCGCGGCGCGCTGGTCATCGCCATCATGGATCCCTATGGCAACGATGCCGCGCTGAAGGCGATGGCGGACGCCGGCATCTCGGCGTTTGCGATGGAATTGATGCCGCGCATCACCCGCGCGCAGGTGATGGACGTGCTGTCGAGCCAGGCCAACCTTGCGGGTTATCGCGCCGTGATCGAGGCGGCGGAAGCTTTCGGCCGCGCCTTCCCGATGATGATGACGGCGGCCGGCACCATTCCGGCAGCAAAGGTCTTCGTGATGGGTGTCGGCGTTGCCGGCCTGCAGGCGATCGCAACCGCGCGGCGGCTGGGTGCCGTCGTCACCGCGACCGACGTGCGGCCGGCGACGAAAGAGCAGGTTGAATCGCTCGGCGCCAAATTCCTTGCGGTCGAGGACGAGGAGTTCAAGAACGCCCAGACCGCCGGCGGCTACGCCAAGGAAATGTCGAAAGAGTACCAGGCCAAGCAGGCCGCACTCACCGCGGAACATGTCAAGAAACAGGACATCGTGATCACGACCGCCCTGATCCCGGGCCGGCCGGCGCCGAAGCTCGTCAGCGCCGAAATGGTGAAGTCGATGAAGCCCGGTTCGGTGCTGGTCGATCTTGCCGTCGAACGCGGCGGCAATGTCGAGGGTGCCAAGGCCGGTGAGGTCGCGGACGTCGATGGCATCAAGATCGTCGGCTACACCAACGTCGCCGGCCGCGTCGCGCAATCGGCCTCGAGCCTTTACGCGCGCAACCTGTTTAACTTCATCGAGACCATGATCGACAAGCCCAACAAGGCGCTCGCGGTCAATTGGGACGACGAACTAGTGAAAGCTACCGTCCTGACCAAGGACGGCGCCGTCATCCACCCGAACTTCCAGCCGAAAGCGTAAGGAGAGAAGCCATGGAGCACATCGCCCAAGTCGTCGATCCCTTTGTATTCCGGCTGTCGATTTTCGTCCTCGCCGTGTTCGTCGGCTACTTCGTGGTCTGGTCGGTGACGCCTGCGCTGCATACGCCGCTGATGTCGGTGACGAACGCGATCTCCTCGGTGATCGTGGTCGGCGCGCTGCTCGCGGTCGGCGTCGGCATGATCTCGAGCGGCTCGGGCTGGGCGCGGGGCTTCGGCTTCATCGCGCTGATCTTCGCCTGCGTGAATATTTTCGGCGGCTTTCTTGTCACCCAGCGCATGCTGGCGATGTACAAGAAGAAGGCCAAGTGAGCTCAAGTGAGATGACGATGGGTGGCGTGCACCTCGTGGTGACGAACACAATGGGGACCTCTAGATGAACGCCAATCTGGCCGCAGTATTCTATCTCATCGCCGGCGTCCTGTTCATCCTGGCGCTGCGCGGGTTGTCCAGTCCCGCCTCGTCGCGTCAGGGCAATTTCTTCGGCATGATCGGCATGGCGATCGCGGTCGCGACCACGCTCGCCAGTCATCCGCCGGCGGACGGCCTTGCCTGGATCCTGGTCATTCTCGGCATCGCCATCGGCGGCAGCGTCGGCGCCGTGATCGCGCGCCGAGTGCCGATGACCTCGATGCCGGAACTGGTCGCAGCGTTCCACTCGCTGGTCGGCATGGCCGCGGTGCTGGTCGCCGCCGGCGCGTTCTACGCGCCTGAGGCGTTCGACATCGGGACGCCCGGACACATCCACGCCCAGAGCCTGGTCGAAATGTCGCTCGGCGTCGCCATCGGCGCCTTGACGTTTACCGGCTCGGTGATCGCGTTCCTGAAATTGTCGGGCCGCATGAGCGGTGCGCCGATCATCCTGCCTGCTCGTCACATCATCAACATCGCGCTAGGGCTGGCGCTGGTGTTCTTTATCGTCGGCCTCGTGATCTCGGGCAGCGCGCTCGACTTCTGGCTGATCACGATCCTGGCGCTGGTGCTCGGCGCGCTCCTGATCATCCCGATCGGCGGCGCCGACATGCCGGTCGTGATCTCGATGCTGAACTCCTATTCCGGCTGGGCCGCGGCCGGTATCGGCTTCACGCTGGGTAACTCGGCGCTGATCATCACCGGCGCGCTGGTCGGCTCCTCCGGCGCGATCCTGTCCTACATCATGTGCCACGCGATGAACCGTTCCTTCATCTCGGTCATCCTCGGCGGCTTCGGCGGCGAAACCGCCGTGGCCGGCGGTGGCGGCGGTGAACAGAAGCCCGTCAAGCTCGGCTCGGCCGACGACGCGGCGTTCATCATGAAGAATGCGCAGAAGGTCATCATCGTGCCCGGCTACGGCATGGCGGTGGCGCAGGCCCAGCACGCGTTGCGCGAAATGGGCGACATCCTGAAGAAGGAAGGCGTCGAGGTGAAGTACGCGATTCATCCCGTCGCAGGCCGTATGCCCGGCCACATGAACGTGCTGCTGGCGGAAGCCAACGTGCCCTATGACGAAGTGTTCGAGCTCGAGGACATCAACTCCGAATTCGCGCAGGCGGACATCGCCTTCGTGATCGGCGCCAACGACGTCACCAATCCCGCGGCCGAAGACGACAAGACCTCGCCGATCTACGGCATGCCGGTGCTGCAGGTCTGGAAGGCCGGCACCGTGATGTTCATCAAGCGCTCGCTGGCCTCGGGCTATGCCGGCATCGACAATCCCCTGTTCTACCGTGACAACACCATGATGCTGCTCGGCGACGCCAAGAAGGTCACCGAGAGCATCGTCAAGGCGATGTAGGATCCAACGGCGGACGGGACTGATGACCGTCCTGAAATGGCTCCTGATCGTCATTTCCATCGGTTATGCCGGCGGTCTCGTTGCGCTGTTCTTCGCGCAGCGCTCGTTTCTGTTTCCGGTTCCGACCGTGGCGCGCACTTCGCCACAGCAGGCGGGCTTTGGCGAAGCGGAAGAGCATGTCATGGATACGGCGGACGGTGAGAAGGTCATCGTCTGGCACGTTCCGGCAAAGCCCGGCCATCCCGTCGTTCTCTACTTCCACGGCAACGGCGATTTTCTCGCCGGCTTCTTCGGCCGCTTTCACGACCTGATCGCGGATGGCATCGGCGTCGTCGCGCTGTCCTACCGCGGCTATGCCGGCTCGAGCGGGCAGCCGAGCGAGCGCGGACTGCTGAGCGATGCCGCGGCGGCCTACGCCTTCGCCGTGGCGCGCTATGACGCCGCCAGGATCGTTGCGTGGGGTTTTTCGCTCGGCACCGGTGTCGCGGTGGCGCTGGCCGCAGACAGGCCGGTCGGTCGGCTGATCCTGGAAGCGCCCTATACCTCGACGGCGGATGTGGCTGCGTCGCTGTTCTGGTTCATGCCGGTGCGCTTCGTGATGCGGGACCAGTTTCGCTCCGACGAGCGCATCGGGCGGGTCACGGTTCCGCTTCTGATCATGCATGGCGAGCGCGATCCGGCCATCCCGATTCGTTTTGGCGAACGGCTGTTTTCCCTGGCGCATGAGCCGAAGCAATTCGTCCGCTTTCCCGAAGGCGGCCACGAAAACCTGCAGAATTTTGGCGCCATTGAAACCGCGCGGCATTTCATCAATGCCGTAAGCGGTTGACGGCTGCTATGGTTGGCGCATCGTACGCCAAAGCGTTTTCCAGCGAAGTGGAAACCGGTTCGCGTCAAGAAAACGCGTTAAATCAAAACTTGGAGCCCCTTCCGATTCGATCGGAACGGAAGGGGCTCCAGTGAGACCTTTGAGGATTTGATCGCATGAGCGCACACGGACCGATGCCGAGATCGTCGTGGATATTTCCAGCACTCGCGGTCGCGCTCTTTGCCGTCGCCACCGGCCTCGGATTGACGTTCACGCCGTCGGCGGCCGGGCTGGTGTTCGCGGCCGCGCTGCTGGCGATCCTGTTCGGGACGGTGTTCGCGGCCGTGCATCATGCCGAGGTCATCGCCGAGCGGATCGGCGAGCCCTATGGCACGCTGCTGCTGACGCTCGCCGTCACCATCATCGAGGTCGCGCTGATCGCAACCATCATGCTCGGCGACAAGCCGGTTCCGGCGCTCGCCCGCGACACCGTTTTCGCGGTTGTCATGATCGTGTGCAACGGCCTCGCCGGCCTCTGCATCTTCATTGGCGGGCTACGTTTCAAGGAGCAGGATTTTCAGGTCTCGGGCGCCAACCTGTATCTCAGCGTGCTGTTCGTGATGGCGACGATCACGCTGATCATGCCCAATTACACCCTGACGGCGCCGGGGCCGATCTATTCGGCGGCCCAGCTCGGCTTCGTCAGTGTCGTGACGCTGCTTCTCTACGGCGTTTTTCTCTACACCCAGACCATCCGGCATCGCGATTATTTCATCAATCAGGCGTCCGGCGCCAGCGACGACGGATCGCCGATGTCGAACCGGATGCTGGCGGTCAGCGTCGCGCTGCTGCTGGTCTCGCTGCTGGCAGTGGTGTTGCTGGCGAAGAAGTTCTCGCTGGTGGTCGATATCGCCATTGCCAGCATCGGGGCGCCGCCGGCCTTCGCGGGCGTCCTGGTCGCGCTGTTGATCCTGCTGCCGGAGAGCGTCGCCGCCGTTGCGGCGGCCCGCAAGAACGACCTGCAGAAGAGCATCAACCTCGCGCTCGGCTCCTCGCTCGCCACCATCGGGCTGACCGTGCCGGCGGTGGCGGTTGCGGCCTACACGCTCGACAAGCAGCTGGTGCTCGGGCTCAACGCCCAGGAGATGGTGCTGCTGGTGCTGACCTTCATCATCAGCATGCTCACCTTCGGCACCGGCCGCACCAATATCCTGTTCGGACTGGTGCATATGGTGGTGTTTGCCGTTTTCCTGTTCATGGTATTCGTGCCTTAACGTCCCGGAAATTGCCCGTCCCGGGAATGATCTGGAGTGCCTCGCGATGCTCAGCGCCAAATCCGATGTTCAGGTCGACACCGCCGAAGTCCGCGTCACCGAATGGCGGCTGGCGCCCGGCAGCGCAACCGGCCATCACACCCACGGCATGGACTACGTGATCGTGCCGGTGACTTCGGGCGAGATGACCATCGTGGCGCCCGACGGGACGCGGTCCAAGGCGCAACTTGGGGTCGGAAAGTCCTATTTCCGGAAAGCCGGCGTCGAGCATGACGTGCTCAACGAGACCGCGACCGAAATCGTGTTTCTGGAGGTCGAACTGAAGCCCTGAATCCCGGTCCGCGACCGGGTCGAGGGGGCAGGCGTCAAGTTCCCGGAACAGGTCCCGGGGACACGAAACGTTGCGGGGAAAAGCCAATTGCCACCGATCCGTCGCAGTTGATCCCTGAATATGCCCAGAAGTTCCCGCATCAAAGCCCCTCGGGGAGTGGCCGGAATGCTGAATTACCTGAAGAAGTTTGCTTTGGACATCTTGCCCTCGGTGGCGGCGACGATCATCGGGGCGTATATCGTCAACCACTACATCGCGACCAAGCCGGGCGCCGAAGCGCCGGTCGCGGCCGCCGTATCGCCTGCCGCCCCCAAAGCTGTCGACCTGAAGGCCGCCGACGTCGGCAACCTCCCGGCTGCGGGTGTCAAGGCCAAGGGCGTTTCCGAAAAAAGCCTGATGGAGAAGACCGCCGCCGAACGGCCGACCGTGGTCGAAAAGGCGCAAGAAAAGGCGCAGGACAAAGCCCAAGATAAGGCCGAAACCAAGACCGAAGCCAAGACCGAAGCCAAGACCGAAGCGAAGGCTGACGTGAAGTCCGTCGACGCACCCGTCGAGACCGCCAGTATTCCCGCCGATCCGCGCCGCCATGCGGCCGCGCCGCGTGAAAAAATAAGGGTCGTGCTGCCGTCGCTGGTGCAGCCCGCGACGCCTGCCGCCGCTCCGGTTGCCACAGCGCCTGCGCCCGTTCCGCCGGTCGAGGCCGCGGTTGTGCCGGAAGAGCGCCGCGACGCCAACGATCTGGCGCGCGCCGCCATCGAGCGTCTGCGCGGCAATGGCGACACCGCACCGCGGGTGCAGGAGGCTTCGCGAACTGTCGATGCGCCGCACATCGTGACGGCGCCTGCAGTCGCCGCCCCCGCCGTGCGGCCGCTGCCGCCGCCGATCATGGTCTCGGCGCCCCCGGCGGATTCCTATGGTCAGGGCTCGGCGCCGCCGCGGCCGCCTTACGCGGCCAATGCCGGCGCCGCCGATCCGAGCCGTCCGACGCCGCCGGCCGACATTCCGGTTTCACGGCCGCTCGACCTGCGTGCCGAGGTAGCGGAGCCGTCGGTACGCGAGCGCACCACGGCGGTTGCCGAAGACGTGCTGTCGACGGCGAAATCGCTGTTCCACGCCGTCCTGCCGAAATAATCCAGCCGTAGCGTTTTCGAGCGAAGTGGTTTCCGGTTCGCGTAAAGAAAACGCGTCAAGAACAAGAGGCTATCGCGTTTTCGAGCGAAAGCCTGCCCCGGAATTGATTCGGGGTGGTTTGCGGTTCGCGGGAAGAAGACCCTTCAATAACCAGAACTAGCCGCCGGTGCGCGCGAGGCCGCTTCGCGCGCTTTCGTCCCTCGGGCGCAGCGCAAGCGCGCGGCTGTAGGAAGCGGATGCGTTGGCCTTGTCGCCCAGCCGCTCGTAGGCGGCGCCTCGGCTGGACCAGGCTTGCGCGCTGTTCGGATCGGCCTGTACCGCTTCGTCGAGATCGGCGACCGCTTCCTTGGCCTTGTCGAGCGCGAAGTAACTGTTCGCGCGGGCGAGCAGCGGCTCGGCCTTCTGCGGTGACAGGCCATTGGCCGCGGTGAAATCCTCGATCGCCTGCTGATGCTCTTTCTCGGACTGACGGATCAGGCCGCGCCCGTAGAGCGCCCGCACATTGTAGGGATCAAGCGCCAGCGCGCGCTCGAATTCGGCGAGCGCTTCCTCGTTGTTGCCGGATCTGGCGAGAACCTGACCGTGCGCGGCGTAGCCCTGGGCGTCGCTGACGCTGCGGGCGCTGATATTGTCGGTCGATTTTGTCTCGGCCTGCTGCTGCGGCTTTTCCTTATCCGGCCCCCACGATCCCAGGTCGAACGAGCATCCGCCAACAGGCAGCGAACATGCCATCGCCAGCAAGATGCTCGGCACCGGCGCGTGGCGCCAGAACCGCGAAACTCCGGACAAAAGCGGGGGCGCCGGGTGGGCCATTACGGGAAATGCTCGCGCGATCAATCCGGAATTGGTAGCCCGCCATAGCGCAAAATGCATCAGCGGGTACGGCACAAAAGCCGAAACGAACTTTGCGCGTGGAACACGCACGATATCCAGGCAGAAAAAAATAACGCGGGCGCAAGGCCCGCGTTATCGAACTTCCAGATCCGTGGAATCACTCAGCGCGGCGGGCGACCTGCGCCCGGGCCACCACGGCCGCCGCCAGCACCACCGCGCTCGGCACCGGCACCAGCGCCGAACACCGGCTTCGGCTTCATCGGCAGCAGGCCTTCGCGCTGCAGCTTCTTGCGGGCCAGCTTGCGCGCGCGGCGCACGGCCTCGGCCTTTTCACGGGCCTTCTTCTCGGACGGCTTTTCGTAATGGCCGCGGAGCTTCATCTCGCGGAAAATACCCTCGCGCTGCATCTTCTTCTTCAGCGCCTTGAGGGCTTGGTCGACGTTGTTATCGCGGACGAGAACCTGCACGCGGCATCCTCTTTCAATTGATCGGATAGGAATCTGGTAAAGCAAAGGGCTGGCGAAAGGCCTAGCCCTTAACCTGAAGGCGGGCATTTACCAGACAAAACCCGGAATGTCCACCTGAGAAGGCGGATTTGGACCGCGGAAAACCACGAAATTCCGACCAAATTCGGCCCGTAGACCTCAGATTTGGGGGTTAGATATCTTCAACGGGGGCGTGTTAGTTTTCCGACGACTCAAAAAAGCACCACGGGGAGGGGCCCAATGAATACCAAAAAATATGCCGCCGAGGCGATCGGAACCTTTTGGCTTACCTTTGCGGGTTGCGGCAGCGCCGTCATCGCCGCGGGCTTTCCGCAGGTTGGTATCGGCCTGGTCGGCGTGTCGCTGGCGTTCGGCCTGAGCGTCGTGACAATGGCCTATGCGATCGGCCATGTGTCGGGTTGCCATCTCAATCCTGCCGTGACGGTCGGCCTTGCCGCAGGCGGCCGTTTTCCGGCCGGTCAGATCCTGCCCTATGTGATCGCACAGGTCGTTGGCGCGATCGCCGCCGCCGCGCTGCTCTATGTGATCGCAAGCGGCGCTGCCGGATTCGATGTCGCCAAGGGCTTTGCGTCGAATGGCTATGACGCACATTCACCCGGTCATTACAGCATGGTGGCCTGCTTCATCACCGAAGTGGTGATGACCATGATGTTCCTGTTCATCATCATGGGCGCCACCCACGGCAAGACACCCGCGGGCTTTGCGCCGCTGGCGATCGGATTGGCGCTGGTGATGATCCATCTCGTCAGCATCCCCGTCACCAACACCTCGGTCAATCCGGCGCGCAGCACCGGGCCGGCGCTGTTCGTCGGTGGATGGGCGCTGGCGCAGCTCTGGCTGTTCTGGATCGCACCGCTGATCGGCGGCGTGCTGGGCGGTGTGATCTATCGCTGGGTCAGCGACGAGCCGACCGGCACGGTGGAAGGCACGCAAAAAGCGTAGCTGCCATTGCGGGCTATATCTTGGAACGCGGGGCCACTTCGGTGATGTGGCCCATTTTCCGGCCCGGCCGGGGCGGGCCCTTGCCGTAGAGGTGCACGGTGGCGCCGGGCACCGTCAGCCACTGCTCGTAGCTCAGGATATCGTCGCCGATCAGGTTGGTCATGGTGACCGGGCCGTGGCGGACCGGCTTGCCGAGCGGCCAGCCGGCGATCGCCCTTATGTGCTGTTCGAACTGGGAGATCGAGGCGCCATCCAGCGTCCAGTGCCCGGAATTATGTACCCGCGGCGCGATCTCGTTGACCAGCACGTGAGGGCCGCCGTTCCCGGCGACCACGAACATCTCGACCGCGAGCACGCCCACGTAATCCAGTGCATTGGCGATCTGGCCCGCGATGTCGCGCGCCTGCGCCGCCAGTTCATCCGATATCGCTGCCGGCGCGCGCGAGATCTTCAGGATGTGATCGCGGTGTTCGTTTTCGGTGACGTCGTAACACTCGACATGGCCGTCCGCCGAGCGTGCGGCGATCACGGAGATCTCGCGCTCGAACGGAATGAAGGCCTCGAGGATCGCGGACTTGGTGCCGAGGTCTTCCCAGACCCGGCCGGGATCATCGCCCTCGCGGATGATCGCCTGACCCTTGCCGTCATAGCCGAAGCGGCGGGTCTTGATGACGGCGGGCAGGCCGATGCGCGCGATCGCGGTGCGCAAGGTCTCGGCCGACGACACGTCGGCGTAATCGGCGGTGCCGATGCCGAGCCGCTTGATGAAGTCCTTCTCGACCAATCGGTCCTGCGTGGTCTCCAGGATCTTCTGCGCGGGCAGCACGGGGCGGCGCGCGGCCAGCACCATCGCGGTCGCGGCCGGCACGTTCTCGAATTCATAGGTGATGACGTCGACGTCGTTGGCGAACAGTTCCAGCGCCTCGACATCGGCATATTCCGCGCAGGTCGCGTGCTGCACCACGTCGAAGGCGGGTGAGTCCGGATCGGGCGAGAACACCTGGCTTTTCAGCCCGAGTCGCGCCGCCGCCATGGCCAGCATCCGGCCCAACTGCCCGCCGCCGAGAATTCCGATGGTGTCGCCCGGCTTCAGCTTCACCGGATGGGAAGCCGTCACGCCGAACCCTCCGGACGCTCTTTGACGGCGTCGGTCTGCTGCTTGCGCCACGCGGCCAAACGCGCCGCCAGCGCCGGGTCGTTCAGGGCCAGCACGGAAGCCGCCAACAGCGCGGCGTTGATAGCGCCGGCCTTGCCGATCGCGAGCGTGCCGACGGGAACGCCGGCCGGCATCTGCACGATCGAGTAGAGCGAATCGATACCCGACAGCGCCTTGGATTCGACGGGAACGCCGAACACCGGAAGCTCCGTCAGCGCCGCCGCCATGCCCGGCAGGTGCGCAGCCCCCCCGGCGCCGGCGATGATGATCTGGAAGCCTTCGGCCTTGGCGCCCTTGGCGAAGGCGAACAGCCGGTCCGGGGTGCGGTGAGCCGAGACGATGCGTTTATCGCAATCGACCCCGAGCGCGGTCAGCGTCTCGGCGGCATGACGCATGGTCTCCCAGTCGGACTGGCTTCCCATGATGATGGCGATGGGTGCGGTCATTTCGTCAATTCTGTTCGGGAATCCAGAAACATAGGCCGGATTATAGAGGCGGCCGCGGCGTCATCCAAGGCGTGGCAAGGGGTCAGGAATGGACTATCCTGTCTTGGTGAATCCCGGCAAGCCTTCATAAGCAAGCCTGCACAGAGAAGGCCATGAAGAAGAAATCCACGGCGACGGCCTCGAGGGCCCCAAAACGCCCCAAAAGCGCGGCTGAGAGGCAAAAAGCCGCACCGCGCCGGAAGGCTGCGGTCACACCCCGACCGCCCGCCGCCCCGGTAGACCAGCGATCGACGATTCGCCGGTTGAAGGCGGAATTGGCCAGGGCCGAGGCGCGAATCGAGGAGCTGCAGGCTTCCGCCGATACCGACTTCCTGCTCGATATTCCGAACCGGCGCGGCTTCGAACGGGAACTCCATCGCTCGATCGCCTACATCAAGCGCTATCACGCCAGCGGCGCCCTGATCGTGCTCGACGTCGATCGCCTGAAGCCGATCAACGATACCTTTGGTCATGCCGCTGGCGATCAGGTGCTCAAAGCCATCGTCGCCACGCTGCTGGGGCAGGTACGCTCCTCTGACGTGATCGGCCG
The DNA here is from genome assembly GCF_900099825.1 of Bradyrhizobium ottawaense. Classification (NCBI taxonomy): domain Bacteria; kingdom Pseudomonadati; phylum Pseudomonadota; class Alphaproteobacteria; order Hyphomicrobiales; family Nitrobacteraceae; genus Bradyrhizobium; species Bradyrhizobium ottawaense. The sequence goes on from NZ_LT629693.1 coordinate 4,869,216, forward strand.
ACTCGGCGGCGACGAGTTCGCGCTGCTGCTGTGGCATCTCAGCGAGACCGATGCCAAGGCCAAGGCCGCCGCGCTGGAGGAGATGATCGACCGGCTCACCTTCGTTTTCCGTGGCCGCACCGTTTCCGCGGGCGCATCCGCCGGTGTCACCATCCTCGACAGCCATTCGGAGGCGGGCCGCGCGCTGGAAGCGGCCGACAGCGCGATGTATGTGCGCAAGGCGCAGCGGCGCCACGAGGTGTCGTGAAAGAAATAGGGTGGGCAAAGGCGTTCTTCACGCCGTGCCCGCCATCGACCCGACGGATTGGAAACGGTGGGCATGCGGAGCCGGTCATCCGGGCGCGCATTCGCGCGACCCGTTGGCTTTGCCCACCCTGCGGTCTTCGCGCCTTGCAATGACAGCTGCTAAAGCCCGCTGAGATCGTCCGGCACGCTGCCGAATTTGCGCAGCAGTTGCGCGTCGCCGAATTCGCCGATCATGGGATCGCCGGTGCGGCTGAACGCGACCGCACCGATGCTGCCGGGCGTGCGCGACAGGATCTCGGCGCGGCGCAACGCCATTGTCGAGCTCTGACATTCCTCCGCCGCGCCCGCGACCGGCGAGCCGCTGTCGTCCTGCAGGAACGGCATCGCGACGTAATAGGTGACATCAGCCATTTGATCGCTCCTTGATCGCTCCGGTTTCAGGCCGCGTTGCTGCTCGAATATTTGGCCGGCACGCAGCCGGCGGCGACGGCGGCCTGCAATTCCTCCAGCTCGGTTTCCAGATATTCGTTGGCCATGATCAGCGCCTTGATGGTCGAGCGCAGATTGCCGTCGCACATCGCGATGGCCTGATCGCAGGCCTGCTCGTAGCGGCTGTTGTCGGACAGGGACGACGGGGCGGACATGGCAAAACTCCCTTGGCTGGCGGCAGGAAGATATGTTCCTCTTTTGTTCTACTGGAGTCAAGCATGAGGTGGGCGATCTGACGATCTGGCGGTGGGTCAGGAGCCCTGGCCGCCGATCAAGATCGTCGCGGCATCTGCCCTTGTGGATGTCGGGGAAAAGGATTTGCCAGGACGGCGGGCGGCTTTTGCCAAGGCGCGATCGCGCAAGGCAGTTCGCAGCGATGCGGCGCGAATTGACGGACATTTGGAGTTCGTCATTCCCCGATGCGCAATTGCGCATCTGAGGTTCGATGCTCCGCAGCGCCCGGAATGACCGTCAACTATCAGGCGATGATATCCGGCGTGATCTGGTCTTCGATGAAGGCGATGCGGTCGCGCAATTGCAGTTTGCGTTTCTTCAGCCGCTGCAGCCGCAGCAGATCCGGCGCCGGCGATTGATGCAGCGCGTCGATCGCTGCGTCGAGATCGCGGTGCTCCTGCTGCAGCCTGGCGAGTTCGTTTTCGAGCTCGCGCTCATCTTCGTCGGTCATGGTGTACGCTAGCTGGAGAGCACGATGAGGTTGTGAACGATTTGCGGAAGCTGGCGGTAAATATCGTCCCTGCAGAGCCGCTCCGCAAGCTGGCCGGGTTCCATACTCACGATTGGTTACAGATAAATCCGAAAATATGAGAGGCCCGATTCTGGATAGCCATCGACAGATTCGGCGGCTGGTGTACACTCCGTTGTCCGGATCGAATCTGAGGTTTCACCCACCGAGGAGATTTCGTATGGCACTACAGGCGCATCTTGTTGAACTTGAACGTAAACACAAGATCCTCGAAAACGAATTGCACGACGCCCTCGTGCATCTTTCCACAGACGATTTGCAAATTGTCGAGTTGAAGCGCCGCAAGTTGATGGTCAAGGACCAGATCGAGCGGTTGAGACACACCAGCAGCGAAACGCTGCACTAGTCGGTTTCCCCTGCACAATATCGAGAACCACACTTCATCGCAGGATGGGCGCTGACGCGCTCATCCGCGGAAGGGTTGTGTTTTCGCTGAAGTATTGCATCCGCGGCGATCGTTTGGAGCGACGATCGTTTGCGGATTTGCAAGCTTACGGATTTGCCAGTCCGCCGACATGGTCCGCGATGGCCAGTGAGGACGTCAGTCCCGGCGATTCGATACCGAACAGGTTGATCAGCCCGGTAACGCCGTGGTCGCGCGGTCCCTGGATCAGGAAATCCTGCGTGGCGACCGCGGGCGGCACGATCTTCGGCCGGATTCCGGAATAGCTCGGCATCAGCGCCCCGTCCGGCAGCGTCGGCCAATAGCGCCGGATCGCGGGATAGAATTTTTCCGCACGCGCAGGGTCGACCGCGTAGTCGATGCTCTCGACCCATTCCACGTCGGGGCCGAAGCGGGCCTGGCCGGCCATGTCGAGCGTGAGGTGCACCCCGAGGCCGCCGGGCTCCGGCACCGGATAGATCAGGCGTGAAAACGGCGCCCGCACATTGCAACTGAAATAGTTTCCCTTGGCGAGATAGGCGCACGGAATCAATTCGACCGGCATGCCCTCGATGCTGCGCGCCGCCGCGGGCGCGCCCAGTCCGGCCGCGTTGACCAGCAGATCGCAGGCAAGCGTCATCGGCGCGTCGCCGCCGGCCTCGATCTCGATGTGGCCTGCGTTCGCGCGTGCACGCAACAGCGGCGTGTGGAATGCGTAGGCAGCGCCGGCCGCTTCCGCGTCGCCCTTCAACGCCAGCATGTAGGCGTGGCTGTCGATGATGCCGGTGGAGGGCGACAGCAGCGCCGCATCGCAGTTCAGCGCCGGCTCGAGCGCGCGGGCCGCTTCGCCCGCGAGCAACTGCATGTCGTCGACGCCGTTAGCCTCGGCATGCGCCCGGATCGATTGCAGCTTCTCGGTTTCTTTCGGGGTCGTCGCTACGATCAGCTTGCCGCAATTGCGATGCGGAATGCCGTGATCGGCGCAATATCGGTAGAGCGCATGCCGGCCGCTGACGCACATCTGCGCCATCAGGCTGCCGGCACGGTAGTAGATGCCGGCATGGATCACCTCGCTGTTGCGCGAGGAGGTCACCGTGCCGATGCCCTCCGCCGCCTCCAGCACGATCACTTCGCGGCCGGCCAGCGCGAGTTTGCGTGCGACCGCAAGCCCGATCACCCCCGCTCCGATAACGACGCAATCAACTCTGTCCATGTCAGCTTCAGGTCCGGGATTATGACGCGAGATGGGGCGATGGCCGCGCCCGGTTACTATCATTCCGCGCACAGAAACGTCCAAGCAACCCGTTGGTTTGCCTTGAGATACGCCTTTAGCGCGGTCCCGTTAGTGAAGCATTAATCATGTCAGGGCAATTGCCGTAATTTGTGTCACATTTTTGAGTTGCAAGGGTACGCGTTTACCCGATCCAAACCCGTCAAGCCGGACACTCCGCCTGGAAATCCGCGGGTGAGTGATGGCTGGCAAGAATTGGCAGGCAGGCGGGAAGAATTCGATTCCGGCGCAGGCCGTCTTGTGCCTGTTGGCTGCCGCTGGGCCGTGCGGATTGGCATGGAGCGCGCCGGTGTCCGGCCGCGGCTTCGCGCCGGCTAGCTATATCGGCGAGTTCGATCCCAACCTGGTGTGGGAGCTCCTGATCGGCGGCATCGTCGTCGCGTCCTTTCTCGGCGCGGTCGGCCTCTGGGTGCTGAGCGCGTTGCGCAAGTCGCAGCGTGCCAAATTGCGGCGCAACGCGTTCATCAGTTCGGCGCTGAACAATCTCAATCAGGGGGTGCTGATGTCCGACGCGCAGGGCCGCGTCGTCTTCTGCAACGATCGCTTTCTCGATATCTACGGATTCACGCGCGCCGACATCGCAACCTGCAAGACCGGCCGCGACCTGATCGAGTTGCGACGCACGCGCGGCCTGTTGAATGTCACCGCCAAGGAATTTGCCGCATTGGCGCGCCGTCCCGAAGGCTTCGTCACCGAAATGCCCGGCGGAAAATCGGTGCTCTCGAAGATCTTTCGATTGCCGAACGGCGGCACGATCGGCACCCATGAGGATTGCACCGAACAGCGCAAGCTGTCGCGCAAGCTGGCCTCGACCACCCAGTTCCTGGAATCCGTGCTCGACAACGTTCCGGTCTGCGTCGCCGCCAAGAACATCGAGGACGGCCGCTATATCTTCGTCAACCGCGCGTTCGAACGCTTCTCGCGGTTCTCCCGCGATCATATCGTCGGCAAGCGCGCCGACGAGATCTTCCGGCCCGAAACCGCGAAGAGCATCGACGTCGCCGATCAATCGGCGCTGCAGGCGCCGGAGGGCCATCATCGCAGCGAGCTCACGGTCGAGCGTGGTTCGGAGAAGCGAATTCTCGCCTCCAACCGGGTGATCGCGCGCAACGAGCACGGCGAGCCGGAGTTCCTGATCGCGCTGTTCGACGACGTCACCGAACGCCGCTCGCTGTCGCGCGAACTGGAGAACACCAAGAAGTTCCTGGAACTGGTGGTCGACAACATTCCGGTGTCGCTGATCGTCGAGCGCGTCAGCGACGGGCGATACCTGCTCGCCAACCGCAGCGCGGAAACCATCCTCAATCGCCGCCGCGAGGATGCCACCGGGCTGACCGCTGCCGATATCTTCAATCCCAAGGAAGCCAAGCTGATCATCGCGCGCGACGAGGCCGCGATCAAGAAGCGCGGCCTGCTCACCGAGGAACACCCGATCTCCACCAAGGACGGCTTGCGGCTGTTCCTGACCCGCCGCATGACCGTGCTCGACGATGCCGGCGAGCCGCAATATCTGATCAAGACCCATGAGGACGTCACCGACCGCCGCCAGACCGAGTCGCGGATGGCGCACATGGCCTATCACGACGGCCTGACCGACCTGCCGAACCGCGCCGCCTTCCTGCAGGCGCTGGCCCAGATGATCGAGGCCTGCGCCGGTACCGACGAGGAATTCGCGGTGCTGTGTGTCGACCTCGACGGCCTGAAGGAAATCAACGACGTGTTCGGCCACGCCATGGGCGACAAGCTGCTGATCGAGGTGGCGCGCCGCATCCAGGCTTCCGCGCGCGGCGGCGTGGTGGCCCGGCTCTCCGGCGACGAATTCGGCATGATCATCGACGGCAAACAGCCGGAGGCCGGCAAGGCGCTGGCCGAAAAGCTCGCCGAGGCGCTGTCGAACGAATTCCCGATCGACGGCAAGTCGGTCCGCACCGGCGTCACCACCGGCATCTCGGTATTTCCGCACAACGGCTCGGATGCGGCCTCGCTGCTCGCCAATGCCGGCGCGGCGCTGTTCCGCGCCAAGGCGAAGTCGCGCGGCTCGATCAGTCTGTTCGAACCCGAGATGGACCAGCAGATCCGCGACCGCCGGGTGCTGCACCAGGATCTTTCGGTTGCGATCAGGAACGGCGAACTGTCGCTGTACTACCAGCCGCAGGCCACCTCGGGTGCGACGGTCGCCACCAGCGAGGTCATCGGCTTCGAGGCGCTGGCGCGCTGGCAGCATCCGCTGCGCGGCTTCGTGTCGCCTGCCGATTTCATTCCGCTCGCGGAGGAAAGCGGCCTGATCGTCGAGATGGGCCAATGGATCCTGCGCGAAGCCTGCCGCGAGGCCGCCTCCTGGCCGGTGCCGCTGCAGATCGCCGTCAACCTGTCGCCGGCGCAGTTCATGCACGGCGACGTGGTCAGCCTGGTGCATTCGATCCTGCTGGAAACCGGGCTGGCGCCGGACCGGCTCGAACTCGAAATCACCGAGGGCGTGCTGATCGAGGATTTTGACCGCGGCCTCGCGTTGTTGCGGCGGTTGAAGGCGCTTGGCGTGCGGATCTCGATGGACGACTTCGGTTCCGGCTATTCCTCGCTCAGCTATTTGCAGGCGTTCCCGTTCGACAAGATCAAGATTGACCGCGCCTTTGTCATGAATCTCGGGCGCAACCCGCAATCGGCGGCGATCGTTCGCGCCGTCATTGACCTCGGTCATGGTCTCGAAATGTCGATCGTCGCCGAGGGCGTGGAAACCCAGGAACAGCTCAGCTTCCTGTCGGAAGAGGGCTGCGACGCGGTGCAGGGTTATTTCATCGGCAAGCCGTTCCCGATCGGGAAGTACGCAACCCTGGTTGGCCGCAGCGATGGCGATGTCATTGTCGTGGAGCCTGCGCGCAAGACCGGCTAGAGTCCTGCTCGGTTGGGACTCTCTCCGGTAAGCGTTGCGTATGGCGGACTACGATCTGGCGATTATCGGCGGTGGCCTGAACGGCGTCAGCATCGCGCGCGATGCCGCCGGACGCGGTCTGCGCGTGATCCTGCTGGAGCAGGGCGATCTCGGCGCGGGCGCGTCCTCGGCCTCGCCGCGGCTGATCCATGGCGATCTGGCCGGGCTGGAGCGCCGGCGCTTTCTTCGTGTCCACCGCGCGCTGGCCGAGCGCGACATCTGGCTCCGGATCGCACCGCATCTGGTGCGCCCGATGCGCTTTGCCATCCCCGCCCATTCCGACGAACGCCCGGCCTGGCAGTTGCGGTCGTGGTTGTTGCTCTACGACCGGCTGGCCTCGCGCAACGGCCTGCCGGCCTCCGCTACCGTCGACGTTACGCATCATCCGGTCGGCAATGCGTTGAAGCGGCCGTTCGGCACCGCGTTCGAATATTCCGACTGTGTGGTGGACGATTCCCGGCTGGTGATCCTGAACGCGGTCGATGCGGCGGCGCGCGGTGCGGTGATCCGCACCGGCGCGCGCTGCACCCGGGCGGAACGGGGCGCAACGTGGCGGCTGGTGATGATTGATCGCGGCCATCGCCAGGTCGTCACCGCGCGCGCGCTCGTCAACGCGACCGGGGCCTGGACCGCCTCCGTCGCCGAGACCGTGTTGCGCCAGCCGCCGCCGAACGCGGCCATCGTGCAGATGAGCCAGATCGTGGTTCGCCGCCTGTTCGACAGCGACAATGTCTATGTGTTCCAGAACAGCGACGGCCGGCTGATTTTCGCCAGCCCCTATGAGCGCGACTTCACGCTGATCGGCACGGTGGGCCGTGCCTTCAGGGGCGATCCTGCCATCGTGGCGACGTCGGCCGGCGACGTGGCCTATCTTTGCGACGCGGCGAACCGCTATTTTCGCGAGCGGATCGAGGCCGTCGATGTGGTGCGAACGGTTTCCGGCGTGAACATGGCGATGGGCCCCGCAAGCCAGCGATCGCCACGCGATGGTGCGATGACATTCGATCATGGGCGCGGCAAGGCGCCGCTGATCACGATCTTCGGCGGCGACGTCACGACCTCGCGCCGGCGCGCGGAGAAGGCCGTCTCGAAGCTGACGCCGTTCTATCCGATGTCGGCACGCTGGACGGCGAGGACGCCGCTGCCGGGCGGCGATTTTGCCTGGGGCCGCTTCGAGAACGAAGTCGACGCGGCGCGCGAGCGTTGGCGGTTTCTCGGCGAGGAGCAGGCGAGGCGTCTGGTCGCCGCTTATGGCACCAACGTCAAGACGATCCTTGGTGAGGCAAAGGACCGCGCCGACCTCGGCCCTTCCTTCGGCCCCGAACTGACGGGCGCCGAAGTGCGCTATCTGATGGCGCAGGAATGGGCGCGTTTCCCTGACGATATCCTGTGGCGCCGAACCAAACTCGGCCTCACCATGCCGCCTGGGGATCGTGAGGCGCTGGCGGCGTTCATGGCGAAAGCGACGTAAGGTTTGTCACGCCTTGGCTTGCCGTGACCAGGCTTCGTCCCGTGCGGAAGGCCTGCGGTCGAGCCGCGTGGAAATGCGGCGCGCGGCCTTGTCGCCGCGGCCGGCGCGCAGGCAGGCGACGATCAGCGTGTCTTCCCACAATTCGCGCTGGGCGTGGCTGCCGCCGATCCGGGCCAGTTCCGATATCGCAGGTTCGAGCAGCCGGATCGCGTTGTCGTTGTCGCCGTCGGCGAACGCCTTGATGCCGCGGCAGAGCTCGATTGCGGTGCGGCCCGGCGCCAACCGGCCGGCGGCTTCGCGTTCTTCCAGTTGGGCCATGCGGGCTTCGAGGGCGTCGCCGCCGATCATCGCTCCGGCCAGCGCATAATGAACGTCGGCGAAATGCGCGCCCGCCTGCCGAAAATATTTCTCGCCATAGGCGGCGATCTCCCGCCAGTGCGGCTCCAGCCCGGTTTGTCCGGCTAGCGACAGTCGCCACAGCAGCGAGGCGCCGTCGGTGAAGATATTCAGCGGCGGGTAGGGCCGCCCGGCCGGCTTGATCTGCTGTTCGTAGATCGCGAGCGCGCCGTCGAGGTCGCCGGCATCGAGCGCGCTCAGCGCGCCGTGCCAGGCCAGATGACCGTGCAGGAAACTCTGGCGGTCATGCGCGGGCATCCATTGCGCGAGAAATTGGCGGCCGGCTTCCATATCGCCCTGCTCGAACATCGCATGCGAGAGACCGTGCGCGGCATTGCCGTTGGCCGATCGCAGCTCGACCGCGCGTTCGCTCAAGGCCCGTCCTTCGCGCAGGTTTCCCGCTTCGGTATGCGACCAGCCGAGATAGCTGATGAACCACCAGTCGTCGCCGTAATGCGTGGCATTGCGCGTACAGATCGCGAGCTTGGCGGCATCGTGGTCAGCGCGGCCGGAGAAGGCGTAGAGGCCGAAGGCGCCCAGCAGCAGCGCCAGCACCAGCGCATCGCGCGGATGCGCGTCGAGATGCGCCTCGGCACCATCGATGGCAATTTTCGGCTTGCCGTCGATGACCGCGGCCATGACCTCGACATAGTTGATTTCCCGGGGCGTCGCGCCGGCCACGAGCTGTCTCGCGTGCGCGGCCATGGCGCGGGCTTCCTTGCCTTCCATGTTGAGCTGATGCAGGCGGGCGCGCGCGATATGGGCCAGCGCGAAGCCGGGGTCCTGCGCAATGGCGCGATCGAAGGCGGCCTCGGCGCCGTGCCAGGCCGACAGCATGCAGTCGACGCCGTCGCGGTAATGCGCCGCGGCCTGGTCGGAGGTGGTCGTCAGCACCAGATCGTATCTGTCCCGGTTCATTTTTATTCCATCATCGCGAGGGTTGCGCCAAGTCTGGCAGAGACGTGACCGGCGGCAGGCACAGTATAATATTATGGATGGCGCGTTGCGAAGCGGTTGAGCGGATGTCGATCCGCCGCTAGCGTGCAGCGACGATGGGGCAGGCAGGGGACATGACCGAGGAATCGCCGGAAATCGACGCGCCGAAAATCGAGCTGGCGACAGCGGAGGTCAAGCCCGAGCCGCCGGCCGTGGTGACCGCCGACATGCCGCTGCTCCGTATCGAGGGGGTCGGCAAGAGTTTTGGCAATTTCCGTGCGGTGGACCGGCTCTCGCTCGACATCCGGGCCGGCGAGTTCTTCGCGCTGCTCGGTCCGAGCGGCTGCGGCAAGACCACGCTGCTGCGAATGCTGGCCGGTTTCGAGACGCCGGACGAGGGCCGCATCCTGCTCGACGGCAAGGACATCGCTCAGGTCGCGCCGCATCAGCGGCCGGTCAACATGATGTTCCAGAATTACGCGCTGTTTCCCCATCTCAACGTGCGGGACAATATCGCGTTCGGCCTGAAACGCACCGCGATCACCAAGGTCGAGATCGCCGCCCGCGTCGCGGAAATGGTTTCACTGGTCAAGCTGGAGGGGATGGAGAAGCGCAGGCCCGATCAGCTCTCCGGCGGCCAGAAGCAGCGCGTCGCGCTGGCGCGCTCGTTGGCGCGGCGCCCGCAGGTGCTGTTGCTCGACGAGCCGCTGGCGGCGCTCGACAAGAAGCTGCGCGAGAGCACGCAGGCGGAATTGATGGAGCTGCAGCGCCGTCTCGGCACCACCTTCGTGATCGTCACCCACGACCAGGAGGAGGCGATGACGATGGCAAACCGGATCGGCGTGATGGATGCCGGCCGGCTCGAACAGGTCGCAATCCCGCGCGAGCTCTACGAGGCGCCGCGGTCGCGCTGGGTCGCCGAGTTCGTCGGCGACATCAACCTGTTCAACGGCGAGGTCACGTCCGGCGACCATAACCGCCTCGATGTTTCGACCCGGGAGGCCGGAGCACTGGTCGTGGCCGCGCCGCGTCAGCCGGTGACCAAGGCTACTGTCAGCGTCGCGATCCGGCCCGAGAAGGTCAAGCTGTCCCGCCGCGGCCCGGTATCGGACGCGGTCAATTCGCATGCGATCAACCGGCTCGACGGCGTGGTCACCGAGGTCAGTTATCTCGGCGGCCTGACGGTCTACAAGGTCAAGCTCGATTCCGGCGCAGTGATGCGCTCGTCAATGGCCAATACCGCACGGCTCGATATCGACGCCTATATCGCCGGCCAGCGCGTGGTGGCGTGGTTCACGCCCGACGATTGCGTGGTGCTCGAGCAATGAGCGCCCGCCGCATCTTCGCCCGGCCCGCGCGTTACGCCGCGATCGCGCCTTACGTCTGGATGGTGCTGTTCTTCCTGGTGCCGTTCGGCTTCGTGCTCAAGATCAGCCTGTCGCAGACCGCGATCGCGCAACCGCCCTATCTGCCGCTGTTCAACCTCAGGGAAGGCTGGGGTGCGATCAAGGCCGCATTCGCAGCGCTGTCGCTGGATAATTTCAGGCTGCTGCTTTCCGACAATCTCTACATCACCTCGTACCTGCGCAGCCTCGTCGTCGCCGTGACGTCGACCTTGATCCTGCTCCTGATCGGTTACCCTATCGCCTATGGCATGGCGCGGCTGCCGCAGCGCTGGCAGGGCATCGCGATGATGCTGGTGATCGTGCCGTTCTGGACCTCGTTCCTGATCCGCATCTATGCCTGGATCAACATCCTGCAGCATGACGGCCTGCTCAACCAGATTCTGCTGGCGCTGCATCTGGTGTCGGCGCCGGTGGTGTGGCTATCGACCGACACTGCGATGTATCTCGGCATCGTCTATTCCTATCTGCCGTTCATGATCCTGCCGCTCTATGCGACGCTCGCCAAGCTGGATCCCGCGCTCTTGGAGGCCGCGGGCGATCTCGGCGCGTCGCCGCGGCAAGCGTTCTGGCTGGTGACGTTTCCGCTGTCGCTGCCGGGCGTCGGCGCCGGCGCGCTGTTGTGCTTCATTCCTGTTGTCGGCGAATTCGTGATCCCGGATCTTCTGGCCGGCTCCGGTTCGATGATGATCGGGCAGACGCTGTGGCTGGAATTCTTCACCAACAGGGACTGGCCGGTGGCCTCGGCGGTTGCGATCGCGTTGCTGCTGCTGCTGGTGCCGCCGCTGCTGCTCTACGACCGGCTGCAGCGCCGAACGCTGGAAGGGGCGGGCTGATGGCGCGCCGGGTCAACCGGATCTCGCGGTTCAACGTCACCTCGCTGGCGCTGGGGCTGGCGTTTCTGTACCTGCCGATCGTCATTCTCGTGATCTATTCCTTCAACGCCTCGCGGCTGGTGACGGTGTGGGGCGGCTGGTCGCTGCGCTGGTACCACGAATTCTTCAACGACCGCGCCATGCTGGACGCCGCCTGGATGAGCCTTCGTGTCGCGGCAGTATCGGCCACGGCTGCGACGCTGCTCGGCACGCTGGGCGCCGTGGCGCTGGTGCGCGGCGAGCGCTTCAAGGGCCGTGCGCTGTTTTCCGGCATGCTGTATTCGCCGCTGGTGATGCCGGAAGTGATTTCCGGCCTGTCGCTGCTGCTGTTGTTCGTGGCGCTGAACGCCGAACGCGGGTTCTGGACCGTCACGATCGCGCACACCACGCTGACCATGTGCTTCGTCACGGTCGTCGTGCAGTCGCGGCTGGCCTCGCTCGATCGCAGTCTCGAGGAAGCCGCGATGGATCTCGGCTGCGGCCCGGTGCAGGCGTTTCTCGCCGTCACGCTGCCGCTGATCGTTCCGGCGATTGCAGCAGGCTGGATGCTCGCCTTCACGCTGTCGCTCGACGACGTCGTGATCGCGAGCTTCACCACCGGGCCGGGCTCGGCGACCTTGCCGATCCGGATCTATTCCGAGGTGCGGCTCGGCGTGAAGCCGGAGATCAACGCGATCTGCACCATGGTGATCGCGTTCATCGCGGTGGTGATCGTGGTGGCTTCGTTCGCGTCAAAACTGTCGAGTTCGCAAGCCGAGAGCGCGGCGCCGCTGTAGTTCCATCGTCATTGAGGGGATGTCAGCTTCACGACTTCACTGCACCTGCGGTCAATCCGCCGACCATGTAGCGCTTGAAGGCGTAATAGATCGCGGCCGGCGGCAGCGCGTAGATGAAGCCGGTGGTCATCAAGAGTTCCCAGGGCGAGTCGTCGGCGGCGAGGAAGTTGCCCAGCGCGACCGGAAGCGTGATGTCGGTGTCCTTGGAGAGCAGCAGGAACGCGTAGAGATATTCGTTCCACGCCAGCAGCAGCGCGTAGGTGCCGACCGCGACCAGCGAGGGCATCATCAAGGGCACGTAGACCAGCCGGAACAGTTGCAGCGTGGTGGCGCCGTCCATGGTGGCGGCTTCGTCGAGTTCGACCGGCAGCTTGTCGGAGGCCTGCTTCAGCACCCAGATCGCGTAAGGCGAGGCGATGGTCACCATGGCCAGAATCAGCGACCAGTGATTGTTGAGCAGGCCGTAAGTGCCCATGGTGCGGTACATCGGCACGGCGAGGAACGCCGCCGGAATGAAGTAGGTGAACAGCGCCATGTTCATCACCGTGCGGCCGCCGGGCACGCGCAGCCGCGAGATCGAAAACGCCGCCGCGGTTGCGATGATCAGCGTCAGCGCGCCGGCGGACACCGCGATGACCAGCGAATTCCAGAACTGGATCCAGAAATCCCTGAGGAAGTAATGCTCCTGGTAGAACACGATGTGGAAATTGTGCAGCGTCGGATGCGTCGGCCACAGCTTGCCGGAGAACGCGTCTTCCTTCGGCGAGATCGCGAACAGGAACATGTGGTAGATCGGCACCATGGTCCAGATGAACACGGGAATGCCGATCAGCAGCAGGCGCGCCTCGGTGCCGACTTCCCTGAGTGTTGGTAGCTTCATCGCGACAACCGTTTCATCATGAAATACATCAGCGGCAGCACGAACGGCAGCGCGCAGACGATCGACGCCATTGCGAGGCTGAGCTGGTCGAGCCGGAGATAGCGGATGCCGAGCGTCGCCAGCACATGGGTGAGATCGGCGGGGCCGCCGCCGGTCAACAGGTATACGCTGTTGAAGTCGCCGAGCGTCCAGATCATCGAGAGCAGCGTACAGGTGATGTAGAGCATCTGCATCGAAGGCCAGGTGATGAAGCGGAATTTCTGCCACCAGCTCGCGCCATCGACTTCGGCGGCTTCGAACAGGTCGTGCGGGATCGCCAGCCGGCCGGTCAGCAGGATCAGTGTCCAGAACGGCAGCGATTTCCAGATGTGGACGCCGATCGCCATGGTCAGCGCCACCGTGGGATCGTTCAGCCAGTTCGGGCCGTCCTCGCCGGTGAGTTTGAAGATCAGCGTGTTGATGACGCCCCATTCCGGATTGAACATGAAGCGCACCGACAGGATGGTCGGGATCGACGGCACCGCCCAGGGCAGGATGAACAGCACCGACAGCCATTTGATCCAGGGGCGCTGCTGCGCGAAGAAGCCGGACAGGAACAGCGCCACCAGCATCTTGAAGTTGATGCCGATGACCAGGAAGATCAGCGTGTTGACCGCGGCGCGCGCGAAGATCGGGTCGTGATAGAGCGCGACATAGCTGGCGGGATGCCGCGCCAGCCATAGCCCGTAGCAGACCGGATAGACCACGAAGGCCAGGAACACCAGCAGGTAGGGCGTCAGCAGCACGATGCCCCAGACCTGCGGCGTGCTTATCCGCGCCGACAGCGGCGGGCTGGGGATGTCGGATGCTGAGAGTGTAATCGCCATGTGTTTACTCTAGTTACGATGTCGTCCCTGCCTAGTGCGCAATTGCGCACGGGAGCAGGGACCCATAACCACAGGCCGTTGTGGCTGCGCAAGGTCGTTGAACAGCATCTTTCATAACGACCGCCGCGGAGTATGGGTCCCTGCTCCCGTGCGCAATTGCGCACTAGGCAGGGACGACGACATACTTTCGCGGCGGCCGGCATCGCTTACTCCTAACCCGCGACCTGCTTGAGGCGGGCGATCAGTTCGTCGACGGCCTTGTCGACCGGTACCTTCTCGCTCACCACCCGGTTCATCGCCTTGGCCCAGACGTTCTCGTTGTTCAGGATAGTGAACTTCCAGTTCTTGGTGAAGTCGAACGGCGTGGTGCCGCCGGTGAACTGGGCGTGGACCGCCTTGCGATGCCGGTCGGCCTGCCAGAACGGGCTCGCCTGGCTGGCGGTCGTGACCGGGAACCAGCGGCCGAGCGCGCCTTCGACATAGGGCCGCAGGTTTTCTTCCTGCATCAGGAAGGCGACGAACTGCTTGCCTTCCGCCTTGTTCTTCGCATTTGCGAAGATCAGCCCGGTCTTGACGTCGGAACGGTACTTGATCGGTGTGCCATCCGGCTTGTTGGGGAACGAGGCGGTGATGATGGTTTCCTCATACGCCTTTTTGCCGGCCGCGCGCTGTTCCGGGGTCAATGCCGGGTTGTTGGCGTCGTCGAGCCACTTTGCCGCGATCGAGATCGTGAAGTTGTGCGTCATCACGATCGTTCTGTTGTGGAACGCGACGTTGTTGTCCGGATCCTTCCAGGTGGTGGAGGAGGGCGGCGTGCAGCCGCGGACATAGGTGTCGGTGTAATCCTTCAGCGCGCTGATCAGGTTGGCGCGCACCTTGGGATCGTCGACCAAAAGCTTGCCGTCGTCGTCGACCAGCTTGACGTTGTAGGCGTCCATGAAGGTGTAGAACGACTGGAACGAGTCGGTGGATTCCACGCCCATCGGCTGGCCGACGGCGTAGATGCGCTGGCCGGTGGCCTTGCGGATCGCGGGCTGCACCTTGTCGCACCAGAACGACCAGTAATCTTCCCATTTGGTCGGGATGTCGCTCTGCTTGAAGCCGGCCTGTTCCAGCATGTCCTGCCAGATCTGGACGTGCATGCTCTGCTGCTTCAGCGGGAAGCCGTAATAGGCCTTCTTCTTGGCGACGTCGTTATAGAGCAGCGCCGTCTCCAGCGTGTTCGGCGCGAACGCCCCCTTCATCGGCAGCAGGATGTCGGAGAGGTCTTCGAGCTTGCCTTCATAGGCCCACTTGCCCTGCGCCTGCACGTCGTAGCTGTCGGAATAGGCGACATCGGGCACGGTGCCGGAATCCAGCGCCGCCACCGTCTTCGGGATCATGTCCTGGATGGCGTATTGCGACAGTTCGACCTTGATGCCGGTCTTGGCCTCGAATTTCTTGATCGTCTCCAGCAGCGCGTCGTCCTCGGACTTGTAGAAGCCCTTGCCGAACCAGACCGTGATCGTCTTTTGCTGAGCGAACGCGGGCGCTGCGGCATACAACAGCCCGGCAGCGGCGATCGCGATTGAAAGCGCACCAATTCCCTTGGATCTCACGTAGTCCTCCCTTGGATATGCCCGGGTTTTTAACCGGTTGGATAAAAGATAGCGCAACCAAGCGGCGTGATCCAGATGGAGAATTGCCTACTTCTGTAGGGGGCAAGCCCTCATCGGGCAAATGGTTCAACCATTTTGGTTCCGACAATTCGTTCCGCCAATTGGCGTCCCCGGAATGCCTTTCTAATGGCACCTCCGATCTGGGTACGAGTCTACCCGGTATTCTTTAGGTGCAAGTGCACCATATGCACAATTCGGTCCGCTTCGACTTGATCCATTCGCTGAAATCCATGTAGCTCTCCCGCGACTGTGGCTTGGCAGGGTATACCCGCATTGCTGCGGTCGAGAATCTGCTTTCGACGACAGGCAACACGGGAGCTTCATGTCAAACCGCATCGACAGGTCATGGACCGTCTTTGTCAGCGTCGAAAACTTCGAGCACGACCGATGCGTAGATATTTTTCGCAGAGCAGATGGCAGTTACGGATTCGAGGAATTCAGGCGGGACACCGAAGATAACGGGCAGTGGACGCCTGTGCAGTACTATTCAGGTGTTGCCTACACCTCGCCCGGCGATGCGCTGGACACGGCCGAGCGCTGTATTCCCTGGCTGCCCCACGTCCTTGCGCAGAAGCCGGAACTAAAGACGCGGATCGGTTTGGGTTGACCGCAGTGAAGCGTTGCCAAAGCAAGTACAACGGGCACGCCTTAGGGCGTGCCGCTCGTGCCAGCCGCGGGCCACCCCGCAGCGGCGCCGAGGCGGCTGGTGGCGGGCCACAGCGCGTCCTTCAATGCGTCCCGCGCGCAATGAAGATCTGATAGAAGCTTGTCGCGATTTCGATTGCGATCAGCAGGACCACGATGATCTCGAGACGAAGCGAACGCCGTGTGTCGATGATGTCGGCCAAGGTCTCCGCGGTATCGGCAATCACGGTCAGTTTCCGGTCGAGGGTTTCGACCCGCTCTTTCAATTCGTACTCGTCCTCAAGCCGGGCATAGAGCCGTTCCAGATCGGGCCGGTCCCACAGTGCGTCCGGCTTCTCCGCAACGGCAACGCGGCCGGACACCCGGTGCTGAACCAGCAGGGCGTTACCGACCAGCTTCAAAATCTCGGTCCGGTTGCGGCGGGTGCGGCCATGCGCGGCCAGCTCCGCGGCAAAGGGTTCGATCACGCCGAACACTTTCGTGACGTCGCGCTCGTCGCTGGCAAGTGCTACGCTCTTGGCCAGGGTGTCGGCGACAATGAGCATGCGCGGCAACGACATGTCGCCAAGCCCAATCGGGCCGCCCGCGGAGATCTGGTCTTCAGCGCCTTCGGCGATCTCGACGAACGCATTCTCTTCCTCGGCAACGCCGAGCCTGCCGACGACACGGGTCGATATCTTCCGCAGAAACGCAGCTTCTTCTTCCGGCGTGAAGCCGATCAGGACGGCGACGCCATAGCGGAACAGCACCGCGACGCCGCTCTGCCCGTTTCGAACGGCCAGCGGCACCGCCGAGAGTATTTCGCCGTCGTAGCCGACCGTGTTGATCCGGTCGCCGAGATGAAGGGCGTGGACCGAAAGGCGTCGTCCTGGTTGCGGAGATTTATCCATTAGAGGATTTTTCCATTCAGGGCGCCGTCGTGCTGCCTGACGCGAGCGAGCGCTGAACCATGATGGTATCGGCCCAGCGGCCGTGCCGATAGGCGACACCGGGCAGCAAACCTACCCTGGAGAATCCGAACCTCGCATGAAGGCCAAGGGAGGCGGCATTGTCCGCATCGATATAGCCGATGATTTGCCGAAAGCCCGCCGCGGCGCAGACGTCGATCAGTTCCTGCATCAGGATTCGCCCGATGCCCTGGCCGACCTGCGCGTGATGAACGTAGATCGAGTGTTTGACCGTGTAGCGATAGGCCGGCCGCTTGCGAAACAGCACCACATAGGCGTAACCGACCACCTCGCCGCCGCGCGTCGCCACCAGATGCGGGAAGCGGCGGCTGCGCAGGTTCTTGCGCCGGTCGCGCAGGTCGTCGGGCTGCGGCGTCTCGGCGTCGCTGACGCCTTCCTCAACGCCTTGGCGAATGTGGCGGCGATAGATCGCCAGCATGGCCTCGACATCGGTGTCGCGCGACGGCCGCACCAGGATCGGCTGTTCGGGCTCGTCTGCCGTTCGGGCTTCCGCTTCCATACGTCCCCCGCTATTCGCTGACCACGTAAGTATAAAGCCGGATGCGGCCGTTGGCATCCACCTTGCGGTAAACGCCCTGGATCTCGACGTCGAAGCCCGGAAACGTATTGAAGCAGGTCTCGAACATCCTGAGATAGTCGATCATGGGCTGGGCCCGCTCCGTGAGCCGCTCGCCCGGCACGATGGTGGCGATGCCGGGCGGATAGACCACGAAAGGCGTGGTCGCGATGCGGCCGGCGATCTCGTCGATCGGGAGATAGTCGACGTCGTTGCGCACCAGAGCGCGCGCCGCGGCGTGGGGAGAGATCGCGATCTCGGGCAGATGTTCGGACGCGAATTGCCTGGTCTGCAAGGCGCTGACATCGGCCTGCCGGAAGAAGCGATGCATGTCCGCGCAGAGGTCGCGCAGCCGGATGCCGGCATAGCGCGCCGGCCGGCGCCTCGCGAATTCGGGAATCGCCTCCTCGAGCAATGCGTTGTCGTCGTGCAATTTCTTGAAGGCGACCAACCCGCTGATCAGCGTGCCGGCCTTGCTGGCTTCGACGCCGGGCGTGAGCAGGAAGAGCAGGGAGTTGAGGTCGTTCTTTTCCGGGACGATGCGGTTCTCGCGCAGGAACTGCGCCACCACAGGGGCCGGGATGCCGTGCTCGGCGTAACCGCCGGAGGCGCGGTCAAAACCCGGCGTCAGCAGCGTCAGCTTGTTCGGGTCGGTCATGGCGAAACCGGCCGTCATGCCCGGAAAACCATGCCAGGTGACGTCAGGCCCCAACTGCCAATAGGAGGGATTGGTGGCGAGCTGGTCGGTACTGACGCTCTCCCAGGGTACGTTGTGCACGGCGCCTTCGCGGGATACGTCGGGAATCTCGACGCGCTCGGGCACGAACGGCTCGAAGAACCAGCGCCGCTCGGGACGCGGCTCCTTTTCCTCGAATTCGCGACGCACCGCGCGGATCTTCTTGCGCAGTTCGATGCCGAGCCTGATCGTGTCGTCCCACAGCACTTCGCCGGAGCGTCCCTTCATCATCTGCGCGCCGACGTCCAGCGACGCGAACAGCGGATAGAACGGCGACGTCGAGGCGTGCTGCATGAAGCTTTCGTTGAAGCGCCGATGCTCGACCCGACGCTTCTGACCGCGGATATGGCGATCCTTCATGTGGATCTGCGACGCCTGCGAGAAGCTCGCCAGTTGCTTGTGCGTCGACTGGGTGGCGATGATGCCGGGCGAGTCCGGCCCGAGTTCGGTCAGCCCCATGGCAAAGCGGCCGGCATAGAGCGGATGGAACTTCATGAAGCCGGCCCAGGCTTCGTCGAACAGGATGTAATCGCAGAGATGACCGATGCGCTTGATGATCATCTCGGCAGAGTAGATGGTGCCGTCATAGGTGCACTGTTCGACCACGGCGACCCGGAACGGGCGCGGCCGGCGCCACGCCTCGGGATCCTTGACCAAAGGATTGGTGCGGATGCGTTCGCGAAGTGCGTCTTCCTCGAAGGCCTGCCAGTTCATCGGGCCGATCAGGCCCCAGGGATTGCGCACCGTCGGAACGTAGATCGGAACGCCGCCACTGATCATCAGCGCGCCATGCAACGCGGCCTTGTGGTTGTTGCGATCGAACAGCACCAGGTCGCCGTCGGTCACCAGCGCCGACAGCGCGACCTTGTTGGAGGTCGAGGTGCCGTTGAGCACGAAATAGGTTTTTTCCGCGCCAAAAATCTGCGCGGCCTCCTTCTGGGCCTGCAGCGCCGGGCCTTCATGGGTCAAGAGGTCGCCGAGATCGAGCACCGAGTTGTCGATGTCGTCGCGGAAGACGGCCTCGCCGAGGTGCTCCATGAACACCCGTCCGATCGGGCTGCGGCTGTAGAACACCCCGCCATTGTGTCCCGGGCAGGTCCATAGCTGGTTGCCTTCCTCGGCATAATCGACCAGCGCCCCGAAGAACGGCGTCTTCAATGTCTCGGCGTACTGCTTCAGGCGGCTGACGAGATTTTTGGCGATGAACGGCGGCGTTTCCTCGGACAGGAAGACATAGCCGTCGATGAAGTCGAGCACCTCGACCGGGACGTCCTCAAACCGCTTGCGGCGGATCAGGAGGATGATCGGGAAGTCCAGCCCGCGGCGGCGCATCAGGTTGATCAGCGCCGCGGTCTTGCCTTCCAGGCCTTTCTTGCCCCAATCGACCACCATGCAGCCGATGGCGGCGTCGGTCTGAACCGCGATCTCGGCGTCTTCGAGCTTGCGCGCCTTCACGACCTCGAAGCCGGAGCGCTCGATCTCATCGACGATCTGATTGAGGCGGATGCCTTCGAGATCGTCGGCGTCGAACGTCGGCATCGCGAACAGGAAGGTAAAGCGTCTGAAATAGTCCATCCATGCACCAAATGTTATTCAGTGCACTCTCTCGCTGCGTTACATGACAATTGGGTGACCATGCTCGCCTGCAGGCATTCTGGCCCTGAAAACCTTTTCGGAAGGCCAGCAGCGTTAGTTCGTCTTGCCACCCTCTGCAGCCGCCGGCGCTGGCGGCCTTGCGCCACCGCCGGTAAACCGTTCGATCACCGATTTCACGGCGTCGCGGGCCTTGGTGTCCTTGATCGAATCGAGCAACTGCGCCGCACCCGGCGAGCGCCGGATCAGGCTTTCCGGATCGGGAAACACCAGCGGGTCGTCCCACGGGCCTTGCACCACGAACGGCAGGTCGAAGCCGGGCGGGGCTGACGGCGCCGAGGTCAGGCTGGCGACGCCCTTGAGATCGTATTCGCGCGACGGCACGGAAGCGGTGCCGGTCAGGGTCAGGCGTGTTGCTGTGCTTTCGAGGCGGACGTCTTCGGCGGTGGCGACGCCTTCGTTGAACTTCACCGAAACGGTGAGATTGTCATAGGGCGTCGAGCCGGAGCGGAAATTGCCGCCGCCGGACAGCGGCCGGCGCTCCAGCCGCTTCAGCAGTTGCTCGACATTGAAGCCCGCGATGGCGCCGTCATGGCCGGTCAGCGTGGCGGAGCCGTCGATCGAGGAGGCGAGGCCGAACGGGCTCGTACCCGACGCCACCAGCGAGACGCTGAGATTGCCGCGGCCGGACAGTTTGTTGATCCCGAACAATTCGCTGGCGCAGGCCTGCAGGTCGACGTCGGTGAACTGGAACTGGGCCTTGACGTCGGCGATCGTGTCCGAGCGCGCGATG
Source organism: Bradyrhizobium ottawaense (assembly GCF_900099825.1). Classification (NCBI taxonomy): domain Bacteria; kingdom Pseudomonadati; phylum Pseudomonadota; class Alphaproteobacteria; order Hyphomicrobiales; family Nitrobacteraceae; genus Bradyrhizobium; species Bradyrhizobium ottawaense. The sequence continues at coordinate 4,889,868 of NZ_LT629693.1, forward strand.
CCGAACGAGCCCTTGGCGATGCCGCCATAGACCTGCGCTTCGCCGACCGAGAGCGCCAGCGCGCCGCCGCGCAAATTGGCGCCGAACGCCGTCCGTCCGAGCCTGGTCGCGCCAACCGTCACTTTCGCGGCCGACAGCCGCATGTCGAGGTCGGTGGTGGACAGTGCGTTGAGGTCGAAGAGTTGCCGGTTCCAGTCGCGGGCGCCGCTGGCGAGCAGCCGGAAGGTCGAGATATAGGGCGTGAAATCCAGCGCGCCGGCGGCGAGCGTCGCCTGCAATGTCTGGCGGCCGTTGTTGGTTACCGTCATGACGCCCTCGGCGACATTGCTGTCGAGTTCGACGTTGACGTTGGTCAGCGCAACCGAGGCGCCGACGACATTGGCGCGGGCCTTCAGCGCGAAGCGGCCGAACCCGCCGCCGCCGGGCACCGACTGTCCCATCCACCGCAGCGCATTGCGCAACGACAGGCTGTCGATGGTGACGGTGCCTTCCATCATCATGCTGGTGCGATTGGCTACCGTGCCGTCGAAGGCGAGTTTCAGCGGCGCCGAGGCCAGCCGCGCCTTCAGGCCGGAGCGGTCGCCCGACAACATCGCGACGAAGTCGCTGGCGCTGATCGAGCCGTCGACGCGCTCGCCGCGCCAGTCGAATTGCCCGGTCGCGGCAAACGAGCGCGAGATCGACGGCCAGGCCAGCGACAGATCGATATCGCCGAGCTGTTCGGAAACATGGTTGGTGGCGTCCTCGTAATTGAGCATGCCGTCCTGGATCCGGATTTCGGAGAACGACACCTGATTCTCGGCACCGGGCGTCATGGTGCGCGCGATGGTCTCGACGAACGGCGTCCAGTTGCTCTCGCCATTGCCGTCCCTGACGACGCGGATCAGCGGCCGCAGCATCATGACGTCGGCGATCTCGAAACGCCGCAGCAACAGCGGCAGCAGCCGCAAATTCGCGGTCAGCACGTCGACCCGCAGCGCCGGGTCGGTGGTGCCGCCGCCCTTCAGCCCGACGTCATGGAACGAGACATAGCTGCCGGGAAATACCGAGACGTCGATCGAACCGTTGACGACGAGGTCGAGGCCGGTGACGGCGCGGATCTGCGCCTCGACCGCCTGGCGCAACGCGTCCCGGTTGAGGAACCACGACGTCCCGATCAGGCCGATCATGGCCACGCCGAGCAGCGCCGCAATCGGCACCGCGAGGCGCTTCATTCCTTGGGCCATCGTCAATGACATATCCGGGTCTGGCTAAACCGAAGTCGGCTTGCGGTATTGAGGTCAGGGTTGATGGGGCAGGCGGCGCATGTGTGAGTGCCGGTGCCAACCCACACAACTTGAAGGCTTTTCTTGACGCTTTCAAGGCCATCTTCAAGGCCATCCCGCACCCCGGGGTAGGGGTGGAGGGGCAAAATCCCCCGTCATTGACGCACCGCGAAGAATTCGCCTAATAATCCCGGGATCAACGCGGGCCTCAGGCCACCCCCTCCATCAGGTCATAATTTCCATGAAAAAGGTTTACCCCGACGCCAAATCGGCTCTCGACGGCGTTCTCAAGGACGGCATGATGATCATGTCGGGCGGTTTCGGTCTGTGCGGCATTGCCGAGACCCTGTCGGACGCGATTCGCGATTCCGGCGTCAAGAACCTGACGGTGATCTCCAACAATGCCGGCGTCGACGGCATCGGCCTCAGCCGGCTCCTGGAGACGCGGCAGATCAAGAAGATGATCTCGTCCTATGTCGGCGAAAACAAGCTGTTCGCGCAACAATACCTCGCCGGCGAACTGGAACTCGAATTCAATCCGCAGGGCACCCTGGCCGAGCGCATCCGCGCCGGCGGCGCCGGCATTCCGGCCTTCTACACCAAGACCGGCGTCGGCACGCTGATCGCCGAAGGCAAGGAAGTAAAGGAATTCGACGGCGAGAAGTACATCATGGAGCGGGGCCTGTTTGCCGACCTCGCGATCGTGCATGCCTGGAAGGGCGACACCGCCGGCAACCTCGTCTATCGCAAGACCGCGCGCAACTTTAACCCGATGATGGCAACGGCTGCGAAGGTCACCATCGCCGAGGTCGAGCACCTGGTGCCGGCCGGCGAGATCGATCCCGACCACATCCATACGCCCGGCATTTTCGTCCAGCGCATCGTCGACGTCGGCACCGGCAAGAAGCGCATCGAGTTCCGCAATACCCGCCCGCGCCCCGCCGCATAAGCATCAACGCAAAACCAGAAGCAGGAGAGCCTCATGGCCTGGACCCGTGAACAGATGGCCGCTCGTGCCGCCAAGGAGTTGCGCGACGGTTATTACGTCAATCTCGGCATCGGCATCCCGACGCTGGTCTCGAACTACATCCCCGATGGCATCGACGTCTCGCTGCAGAGCGAGAACGGCATGCTCGGCATGGGACCGTTCCCCTACGAGGGCGAGGAAGACGCCGACCTGATCAACGCCGGCAAGCAGACAGTCAGCGAATTGCCCGACACCAGCTATTTCTCCTCGGCCGAATCCTTCGCCATGGTGCGCGGCGGCCATATCGATCTGTCGATCCTCGGCGCGATGCAGGTGGCGCAGAACGGCGACCTCGCCAACTGGATGATCCCCGGCAAGATGGTCAAGGGCATGGGCGGCGCGATGGATCTCGTCGCCGGCGTCAAGCGCGTCGTCGTTGTCATGGAGCACTCCGCCAAGGACGGCGCCAAGCTGCTGAAGAAGTGCAACCTGCCGCTGACCGGCGAGAAGGTCGTCGACATGGTGGTGACGGATCTCGCCGTCTTCACCATCGACAAGCACGGCAAGGACGGCATGGCGCTGATCGAGCTCGCCGACGGCGTCACGCTCGACGAAGTGAAGTCCAAGACCGAAGCCGAGTTTCGGGTGGCGCTGAAGAACGCGTAAGCGGCCATGGGGCGGTCGTTTCCGACGATACGCCCCGCGCGCGCCGAAGACGCAAGCTTTATCGTCCGCAACATTCTGTCATCGCAGCGTGGCCCGCCCCGGCGGGCGGCAGCCTCTAATCGGTAGGCGGTGGTTCGTTCCGCCCAAGCGCGGCCGCCACTGAGTTGCCCGCGCATTACCGCAATTTGGTCAAATATCTAGGGATTTCTGGGCTGAGGGCAGGTGCTAAACCGGAGCCCTCTATGCTTAAATATGTATACGTTGCGTTGGCGTTCCTTGCTCTCACTTCAACCGCTTCGGAAGCGCGTTCGTTCCGAACGATGAGCCAGGCGCCCGGCTGCAACGTCACGATGCCTTGCGATTTTTCAACATCGCAAACCAATCAATCCTTCGTACAAGCACAGCAACATCGTCGCGTTTTGCAGCAAAGTCGCCTCGATTACGGTCGGCAAGACGTTGCGCAAGGCGATGTTGCGAGCGCACGGACCGTCAGCGGTCGTCGTCCTTCCGGCTGCCCTCGATCTTTCTGCGGTTGCGGTGCTTCCTTACGCGTTTTCGGCCGGATCGTTCCGGAATTGAACCTGGCGGCTAACTGGCTTCGCTTTCCTCGAACCGCTCCTGCCCCAGGCATGGTTGCGGCACGACACGGGCATGTATTCGTTTTAGAGCAGCATGTCGCAGGTGATACCTGGATGGCATACGATGCCAACTCTGGCGGCCACACGACGCGGATACACGCGCGCTCGCTTCGCGGATATACGGTCGTTAATCCGCGCGCAGCCTGACGGTTCAGCCCAGCGCTGTGCGATGGGCGTGGCTTATGTCGAAAGATACGGGCCACGCTCTGTCCGGTCTAATCCGTTCAAGGCGGATTAGAGCACGCTGCCCTCACGCGTCGATGGCGCCCTTGATCCGCTTTCGCGTCAACGGCAGATCGCGCAACCGCTTGCCGGTGGCGTCGGCGATCGCGTTGGCGATCGAGGCGGCGGCCGGGCCCTGACCGGTTTCGCCGCTGCCGAGGAACGGCTGGCCGGGGCGGTTGATGATGTGGACGTCGACCTTTTCGGGCACGGCGTCGAAGCGCAGGATCGGATAGGTCTGCCAGTCGATGCTGGTGATGCGCGTGTCGTCGAAGGTGACGCTCTCATACAGCGTCCAGCTCATCGATTGCAGGATCGCGCCTTCGATCTGGTTGGTCAGCCCGTCCGGATTGACCACCTGGCCGCTGTCGACCGCCGCCACCGCGCGCACCAGCCGCGGGCGACCGCTCTGCCGGTTCACCTCGACCTCGGTGGCAATGGCGCAATAGGCCGCGAGGTTCTTGTAGCGCGCGAAGGCAAAGCCGTAGCCGCGATCCGGCGGTGCCTTCTGGCCGCTCTGCCAGCCGAATTCCTTGGCCGCCTTCTCGATCACGTCGCGTCCGCGCGCGTCGTCGAGATGTTTCAGCCGGAACGCGACCGGGTCGGCGCCGGCGGCGACCGCGAGTTCGTCCATAAAACTCTCGATCGAAAACACGTTGTGATAGGCGCCGAGCGCGCGCATCGCCGAAATCCGCAACGGCATCGCCGGGATGAAGTGATGCACGACTTTCGCGTTCGGAAACTTGTAGAACGGGATGGCGTTGCGGTCGCCGCCGCCTTCCGGCAGTGGAAGCGGTTTTGGCGCCGGCACGGCGAACGGCTGCGCCATGTGCTGGGCCGCCAGCATCGAACCGGCGCCGCCCGGCCGCATCGAATGGGTGTTGCTCCAGACGTCAAAATTCCAGTCGACGATGGCGCCGTTGCCGTCGAGCGAGGCTTTCAGTTTTGTCACCATCGCCGGCCCGAACGGTTCCCAGGCGTGTTCCTGCTCGCGCATCCATTGCACGCGAACGGGCACGCCGGGTAGTGCGCGCGCGATCAAGGCGGCATCGGCCGCGGCATCATCGGCGCCGTTATGGCCGTAACAGCCGGAGCCTTCGACATGGATCAGGCGAACGCTGGCCGGCGGCGCCCGCAGCATTTCCGCAATGCCGGCGCGATCGGGATAGACGCCTTGCGTGTGCGTCCACACCGTCATGGCGTCATTGATCGATTGCGCCACCGCGCAGGACGGCCCGATCGAGCCGTGGGCCTGATAGGGCCGCGTGTAGGTCGCCTCAAACGTCCGCGTGCCCGATGCCGACGGATTGCTCTGCGTGTAGATGGTGGTGTCCTGCGACGGCAGGCCGGTAATCACGTTTGGCAGGTCATCCTGCTTCGGCAGGCGTGCAGTCTCGCGCCACTTCGCCACGCTTGCGAGCGCGCGCATCGCCTTGACCGCCTGGTATTCCCCGGCGGCCACGACCGCGAGGAAATTTCCGTCGCGCACAATCTTGACGACGCCGGGCAGCGTTTCGACACTAGCGGAATCCAGCGCGATCAATTCCGCGCCGTAGCTCGGCGGCCGCACCACGCGGGCATGCACCATGCCCGGCAGCCGCATGTCCTGGATATAGGCCGCACCGCCGGTGACTTTGGCGGGAATGTCGACGCGCGGCACCGGCTGTCCCATGATCGAATACGTCGCCGGGTCCTTCAGCTTCGATTTGGCCTGCGCCTGCACATGCAGCATGTCGCCGGCGACCAGTTCGCCGTAACCGAGTTTTCGCCCGTCCGGCGCGATCACCGCGCCGCCTTCGGTCTTCAGCGATTCCGGCGGCAGTTCGAAGCGCCGCGCCGCCTCCGCGATCAAGAGTTCGCGCACCTGCGCGGCCGCGTTCTGGATCGCGGTGCCGCTGTATTTCGTCGAGTTGCTGCCCGACGTGTAGCCCTCATTGGCGGTGCGGCGCGTATCGGCGGTAACGACGTTGACTGCCTTGAAGGGAACGCCGAGCTCTTCCGCGGCGATCTGCTGGAACGCGGTTTTGAAACCCTGGCCGAGTTCAGCCTTGCCGGTAAAGGCCGTGATGGTGCCGTCGGCATCGATGCGAATCCAGGCATCGAGATAGGGCGTCTCGGCGAGACTGCCGGGCGGCTTCGGCGCGGGCGGCGCGCTTTGGTCGTCGGCGAGAGCTTCACCCAGCGAGAAGCTGACGATCAACGCGCCTCCCCCGGCGAGCACGCTGCGGCGATTGAGCCTGATAGGGCCGTTCATGGCGCGCTCCTCTGCACGGGCGAGGCGTCGGCGGTCTGCATCAGATGGCTGGCGCGGTGCACGGCGCGCAGGATCCGCATTTGGGTGCCGCAGCGGCAGAGATTGAGCTGCAGCTCGGCCCTGATCTCGGCGTCGGTCGGCTTCGAATTGCGCTGCAGCAGCGCCTGCGCCCGCATCACCATGCCGGCGATGCAGTAGCCGCATTGCGCCGCCTGTTCCTCGATGAAGGCGCGCTGGATCGGCGCCGGCGTCTCTGATGTGCCGAGGCCTTCCAGGGTGGTGACCTTCTTGCCTTCCAAGAGCAGCAGCGGCGTCACGCAGGACAACACCGCCTTGCCGTCGACGATGACGGTGCAGGCGCCGCACTGGCCGAGCCCGCAGCCGAACTTGGCGGCGTTGAGCTTCAAATCCTCGCGCAGCACGTAGAGCAGCGGCGTTTCCGGATCGGCGTCGATCTGATGGTCCTGACCATTGACCTTCAATGTCATCATGGCTGATCTCGCTGCAGCAATACGGTCTGGGTTCGTCGGATATCGCGAACGATGTCGGCGGTGTTGGTCCATGGCGGCGCGTTGCCGAAGCGTGCGCGCAGATAATCGAGTACCGCAACAATCTGGCCGTCGCTCATGCTGTCGGCAAAGCCGGGCATGATCGGGCTGCGCTCACCCGCGGTAGGGCGAATTCCCGACAGCACGATGTTGGCGGCGTTGCGCGCGTCGGGGCTCGTAAGCGCGGTCGAGAGCGCCAGATCGATTCCGCCGAACGGCGGCGCCCGGTCGGTGGCGTGGCAGATCGCGCAGGCCGCGGCATAGATCTGCGCGCCTGATGTGGTGCCGTCGTTGGCCGGTTGCGCCGGGCGGGAATTGGCCTGCGCCAGCACTTCATCGCCGCGGCGCTTGCGCGCTTCCGTCGGCGCGCCGAACACGCCGGCCATGTAGGTCGCGATGGCGCGGACGTCGCTTTCGGGCACTTCGGACAGATTGCTGACGACCTCGGCCATCGGCCCGCGCGCGACGCCGTGATCGGGATGCCAGCCCTGGCGCAGATATCTAAACAGCGCTTCCGCATCCCACGGCACCGGCGCGGATGACTGGCTGTTGATCGCGTAGGCGTGCCAGTTGTCGACGTCGCCGCCGGCGAACGACGCTTGCGTCTTTTCCGCGCCTAGCGCGTTGCGCGGCGTATGACAGGCGCCGCAATGCGCCAGTCCCTCGACCAGATAAGCACCGCGATTCCATTCCGCGCTCTTCGTGCTGTCGGGCTGGTAGCTGCCGTGGCGCAGGAACAGGACTTTCCAGCCCGCAACCGCGATACGCTGGTTGAACGGAAACGCCAGATCGTTTTCGCGGGCCGGCGCGCGAACCGGCCGCCGCGTCATCAGGTAGGCATACAGCGCGCGGTCGTCGTCGTCGGACACATGGGTGAAGTGGTCAAAGGGAAAGGTCGGATAGAGATGCTGGCCGTCGCGGTTGACGCCGGACTGCATGGCGCGGCGGAACGCGGCTTCCGACCAGCGGCCGATGCCGGTCTCGGCATCCGGCGTGATATTCGAGGAATAGATGGTGCCGAACGGCGTCGGTACTGCCAGTCCGCCGGCAAAGTCCTTTCCGCCGCGCACGGTGTGGCAATTGTTGCAATTGCCGATTGCCGCCAGGTCGCGGCCGCGCTTGACCAGCGCGCTGTCGAACGATGACGGCGCCGGCGGGTCGATCGCTGCAATCGCCGGCCGCCACACGATGGCGGCCGCCGCGATCGCGCCGGCGATCACGGCTATGGCGACGACACTCCCGATGATCCGCGGCGATGCCATTGGATGCGCACCTGCTCTTGAGCCGCCCTGACGTCCGCGTTGTAGCACGGACGCCATTCCGGTTGCTTCACTAAGTCGAAATCAAGCCGCGCGTTCCCGTCGGGAGTGCGCCTACGAAGCCTCTTTCAGAACGCCCGGCGCGGTGTCGTCGCGCTTGAGTTCCTCGAGGCTGCGATGCCGCGGCTCGATGCCAAGCGCCCACACCGTGACGATCTGCACCACCAGCAGCCCGATCATCAGCGCCATCACGCCGGCGACGCCGCGGGCCTCGAACAGCATCACCACCAGGAACGGCGTCACGATGGTGGCGCCGCGGCCGAGCGTGTTGACGATCCCGGAGGCGCGCAGGCGGACTTCGGTCGGGAACAGTTCGGGGATGTAGACGCCGAACAAGAGCGCCACCAGCACATAGATCGGTACCGTCAGCGCAAACCCCACCGCTGGCAGCAACATCGGATCCGAAATCATCGGATAGATGATGCCGAGCACGACCGTGATCAGCGAAGCGCCGATGATGGTCGGCTTGCGGCCCCAGCGGTCGGCCGTCAGCGCGCCGATCGCCGAGCCGATCGGTGCGCCCAGCGCCATGATCAGGGAATAGCTGAACGACGTCGCGACCGTCAGTCCCTGCTTGATGAAGAACACCGGCAGCCAGGTGACGAAACCATAGAGCAGGGTGTTGATCGTGATCAGGCAGACCGAGCCCACGATCATCCGCGACAGCAGCGGCGCGGTGAACAGCGTGCCCAATTCACTGGAGGCGGCGACGGTTGCGGCGGCAGCAGGAGCCGGTAACGGCTGGCCTTGCGCTGCTTCCTTTTCGATCGCCTGCATCAGCGCCTCGGCCTCCGTGGTGCGGCCGACGGCTTCGAGCCAGCGCGGCGATTCCGGCAACGACTTGCGCAGGTACCAGACGATGAGCGCGCCGACGCCGCCGAGCACGAACATCGCGCGCCAGCCGAATTCGGGTACCACGATCGAGGCCACCAGCAGCGAGATCGGCAAACCGGTGACGACGCAGACCGCCATCAGCCCGAGCCATTTGCCGCGCGTCTTGGCCGGCACGAATTCGGTCATGGTCGAATAGCCGACCACGTTCTCGGCCCCGAGCCCGAAACCCATCACGAAGCGGCAGGCGATCAGGATTGCCATATTGGGTGCAAAGGCCGCCGCCAGCGAGGCGAGGCCGAATACCAGAAGGTTGAACTGGTAGGTGAAGCGGCGGCCGTAGCGGTCGCCGAGAAAACCGGTCGCGAACGAGCCCAGCATCATGCCGACAAAGGTCGCCGAAATGAACATGGCGTTCTGCGGCAGCGTGGAGAAGCCGGACTTCAAGGTCACGCCGAGCACGGTGCCGGCCAGATAGATATCGAAGCCGTCGAAGAACATTCCGATGCCGATCAGGAACATGATGCGGCGATGGAACGGGCCGATCGGCAGCCGATCCAGCCGGCTGCCCGCGTTTACCGATGTCGACATGGTCTCACTCCCCTTTACCCATTGGTTTCGTTGATGCGGCCTCCCGTCTCTCTGGACGGTTCGCCGTGTATTTTGGCTAGTTCAGTCGTTTTTGCGTCGCCGTGTCGCGGTACCAGTCGAACGGCTGATCGTGCGTCGCGACCATCACGCTCTTGGTGTTGAAGTGATCGTCGAAACTCTCGGTGCCGCATTCGCGCCCGATGCCGCTGTCGCCGACGCCGCCCCAGGGCGATGCCGGGTCGAGGCGGTGATGGTCGTTGATCCAGACGATGCCGGCCTTGACCGCGGACGCCACCCGATGGGCGCGGCCGACATCGCGAGTGCGGATCGCAGCCGCCAACCCAAACGGCGAATCGTTGGCCAGACGTAACGCGTCGGCCTCGTCCTTGAACGGCGTCACGGACGTGAAGGGACCGAACACCTCCTCCTGGAAGATGCGCATGTCGGATTTCACGTCGGCAAACACCGTCGGTTCGACGAAATAGCCGTTGTCATGACCGGGCACCTTGGCGGCAACGCCGCCGGTCATCAGCCGCGCGCCGTCTTCATGGCCGAAACGCGAATAGGTCAGCACCCGGTCGCGCTGCCGTGCCGAGATCACCGGGCCGAGTTGCGTCGCGGGATCGAAGGGATCGCCGATGCGGATGCTTTGGGTTTTCGCCTTCAGCTTTTCGACGAATTCGTCGTAGATCGTGGCTTGCACGATATGGCGCGAGGCGCAGACGCAGGTCTGACCGGCGCCGATGAAGGCGCCGAACGCGGCGTAATTGACCGCGCGTTCGACGTCGAAATCGTCGAACACCATCACCGGCGTTTTGCCGCCGAGCTCCATGGTCTGGTGCGCAAACACTTTTGCCGCGGCACCGCCGGCAATGCGGCCGGCCTCGGTGCCGCCGGTCAAGACCAGCTTGTTGATATCGGGATGTTCGGCCAGCATCTTGCCGGCCGACTGGCCGAGGCCGAGCACGATGTTGAAGACGCCGGGCGGTAGGCCGGCTTCGGTAAAGATCTGCGCCAGCTTCAGCGTCGTCAGCGGCGTGTATTCCGACGGCTTGACCACGGTGACGCATCCGGTCGCGAGCACGGCGGCCAGCGACTTGCACAGGATCATCAGGGGATGATTGAACGGCGTGCAGTTGGCGACGATGCCGATCGGCGTGCGCAGCGTGTAGTTCAGATACGCGCCTTCGACCGGAATCACGGAATCGCGGCGCGCCAGCGCAAGGCCGGCGAAGTAGCGGAAGAAGTCCGGCAGCCGCGACAGCTGCGCGCGGGTTTCGTTGACGGGGCGGCCGTTGTTGAGCGTTTCCAGCCGGTACAGCGTGTCGAGATTGGCCTCAAAGGCGTCGGCGAGGCGATTGACCAGCCTGGCACGCGCACGGATGTCCATGCCGCCCCAGGCCTTGCCGTCGAAGGCCGCCCGCGCGCTCTTCATGGCGCGGTCGATGTCTTCCCGGGTCGAATTCGGAATTCGCGCAATGACGTCGCCGGTGGCGGGATTGCGTACATCGAGCATCTCGCCGGAGCCGGCCTCGACCTCGCGGCCGTCGACGAAATTGCCGTGGATTTCCACGTCGATGGTGTCGGTCCTGGACGGGATGTTCATGCTTCTCTCCCGTCGACGATGACGGCGTTTCGCTTCAGCGCGGGCAGCACGCGCTTTTCGGTCTGCGCAATGTGCGCCTTGATGATCCGCGCGGCGGTGCGCGCTTCGCGGCGCTGCATCGCCTCGATCAGCGCGACGTGTTCGGCGACGAGTTTCGCCGGATCGTGGCCCTTCACGTTGGCGACGCTGACGCGCACCAGCCGGTCGGCCTGTCCGATCAGGTCGCACAAGGCTGCCGCCATGCGGCGGTTGCCAGAGGCGTGTGCCAGCGCCGAATGAAAGGCGCGGTTATAGGCGATGAAGTCCTCATGGTTGCCGGCGAAGCGGCGGAATTCGTTTAGCGACTTCAGAACGTCGTCGCTGGCATTCTCGATCGCCTCATTGACGCAGGCCGGCTCCAGCGCCATGCGGAATCGCAACAGATCGCGCGCATCGGCCAGCGAGATCGGATTGACCCGGTAGCCCTGGCGGGGCTGCACGGTGACGAGATGCTCGCGCTCCAGCCGCAGCAGCGCTTCCCGCACTGGCTGGCGGCTGACGGCATAACGCTCGGCGAGATCCTGCTCGCGCATATCATCACCAGGCGCGAAATGGCAGGTTAGAATATCAGATCGGAGGCTTTCGTAGACATTGTCGCGTAAAAGCATCAAAAGTCCTTCTGTGGTTCGCTATATCTTGCAGTCGTGAAATATCACGTCAAGGCCTAAAGGCTTGAATTGTTCGAGTTTTGATCTATCAATCCGCGGATTGGCGCGCCAAAACAGGCACTTCAAGGCGATTTGCCAAAGCGATTAGAAGATCAGTTGAAAGTGAGAGCGGGATGGATCGGTTATTGGCAGGCGGCACCGTCAACGCGGCAGAGTCCGGCAAGGGGCCGCCGCTGTTTCTGTTCCACTCGCTGCTGTCGGACCGCGCGAGTTTCGATGCCATCGTTCCGGAACTCTCGACCTCGTTTCGGGTGATCGTGCCCGAGTTGCCGGGCTTCGGCCGCTCGCAGCCGACTGGCGGCGGATTGGCTGGGGTTGCCGACCGCATGGCGGAAGCGGTCAGGGACGCTGCCGGCGGCAAAGAGGCGATCGTGCTCGGCAACGGCTATGGCGGCTTCGTCGCGCTGCAGATGGCGATCCGCCATCCCGGGATCGCGACCAGGTACGTGCTCGCCGACTGCGGTGCGGCGTTCTCGGAAGCAGGGCGCGAGGCGTTTCGCAACATGGCGGCCGCGTCGAAGGCCAAAGGGCTATCGGCGATCACCGACGTCGCGATGCGGCGCCTGTTCGCGCCGGAATTTCAGGCCGCGCATCCCGACCTGATGGCCGATCGCCGCGCGGCGTTTCTGCGCACCGACCCCGAAGTCTTTTGCGCCGCCTGCGATGCGCTGGCGAGCCTCGATCTGCGGCCCGACCTCGGCAAGGTGACAGTGCCGGTGCTGGTGGTGGTCGGCCAGCATGACGAGGCGACGCCGCCGCCAATGTCGCGCGAACTGGCGGCTCTGCTGCCGCAGGCGCGTTTCGAGATCATCCCGGGCTGCGCCCATGTGCCGCAACTGCAGTCGCCGCGGCTGTTTCTGGACGTGATCGGCGATTTCCTGCCCGCCACCAACTCGGCAACCGCGTAAGCCGCCGCGCCGGATGGCGCGCTTATGCCGAGAATTTGAGCAGCGGGCCGCGCGTAATCCCTTCGACCTTGGCATACTCCGTGCCTAGTCTGCGAGAAGCGGAGGTCATTTGATGCGCGCGATTCTGGACTATTGCAGCGGTAGAAGCCGGCGGACGATGCCGGCGGGCGCGCTCGTTATCCACGAGGGCGGCAAGACCGGGCATTTGTTCGTGCTGGTCGAGGGAAGGGTGGAAGTCGTCAAGGGCGACAGCGTCGTCGCCGTGATCACCGAGCCCGGCGCGGTATTCGGCGAGATGTCGCTGCTGCTCGATCAGCCGCATACCGCTACGGTGCGCGCGGCCTCCGATTCCGTGATCGTCGAAATCGACGATGCCGCGTCGTTCCTGCGCGACCAGCCGGAGGTGGCGCTGTTGATCGGGCGGCTGATGGCGCAACGGCTTCATGTGGCGACCACCTATCTCGCCGACCTCATGCACCAATATGCCGGCCACGGCAGCCACCTTTCGATGGTCGGCGAACTCCTGCAGAACATGATCAACCTGCCGCCGTCGCAGGTCTCGCCAGGCTCGGATCGGCAATCCGACCCAAGGATGTGAGCCAGGGCGGCGGATCAAGGACCGGTTGCGCCGGCCGCTGCAGCGGCGACTTGAGGTCGATCCATTGCGCATCGCCGGCCGAGAGCCAGAACGCCGCACCGGCACCGATATCGAGCACAATATAGACCGGCGGCCATCCTGCCTGCAGGCCGGTGTTGAATACCCAGGTGACGCCAAGCCGGTCGAACCAGGAGCCGTCGGGAATGAAGGGCGACTGGTGCACATGGCCCGAGATCACCATCGACGGCTGATAGCGCTCGATCCATTGCACCAGTTCGACATCGCCGAAGAAACGCTTGCCGCCCCAGCTCGTCGGTGAATTGGCCGGCGGCGCGTGGTGCACCCAGATCCAGCGCGGCAGCCGTTGCGCGCTGGCGTCACGAAGTTGGGTCTCGATGCGTTGCTTGACCAGCGGCCCGTCCCACCACGGGCATACCGTAAACAGCGTGTCGCCGATAACAACGTTGTCGCCGTCGCAGGCGATGCCGAGTTCGCGGACTTCGCCGACCCAGCGCGAGATTTTTTCGCCTTCCGGGCTGCGATCGTCGAGGTCATGATTGCCCGAGCAAAGAATGACGCGGGTGATGCCGGCCAATAGCGACAGATATTTCTTCACCACCACGATCTGGGCGCGGAAATCCACCAGCGAACCGATGTCGAGCGCATCGCCGGCGAAGATGACGAGATCGAATTCGGGTGCTGCCGCCAGCAGCCAGTCGAACTGCGGCAACGAATAATGCAGATCGGCGACAATAAGAGCGCGCATAATCGATCAGATCCAAATGCCTGCAAAATAGGCGATCCGGTGAGGGATGCATTCAAGCAAAATGGATTCGAGCAAAAATTGTGCCGGGCTGTGCCGATCAGACGCGACACATCCTCGCAGCGCCGCCGCGGTCAGACTTACTGATCAGACTTTCGCGACGGCTTGCGGAAACACCACCTCGATCAGCGTACCCGAGCGTCCGCCGGTCTTGATCTGGAATTTGGCGCGGTTGGCTTCGACCAGGGCTTTGGTCAGCGACAGGCTGACGCCGCTGTCAGACGTTTGATCCGACGGCGCCCGGGTCCGGAACGGCTCCAGCGCGGCAGCGACCGCGTTGTCGTTGAGGCCGTGGCCGGTATCGCGGACCCGCAGCATCACCTCGCCGAAATCGGACAGTGCAGTCGAGACGATGACCTGGCCGCCGGCATTGGCGAGATGGATCGAATTGCCGATCAGGTTCAGCGCAATCTGGCGCAGCGCGCGCGCGTCGGCGACAACAGGCGGCAGCGTATGCGCCAGCGAGGTGCGGATGATGATGCGCTCGCGGTTGGCCTGCGGCTGCATCACGGCGACGCAGCTTTCGACCAGCTCGTTCAGGTTCTGGGTGGTGAAGGCGAGATCGAACTTGCCGGTCTCGATCCGCGACAGGTCGGACAGGTCGTTGATAACAGCGATCACGCGTTCGCCGGACGCACGGATGTCCTTCATGTATTCGACGTAGCGCTCGTTGCCGAGCGCGCCGAAGCGCTCGCCGATCATCACTTCGGCAAAGCCGATGATGGCGTTGAGCGGCGTGCGCACCTCGTGGCTGATCCGGGCCAGCACGTCAGCCCTGGCGGTGCCGGCGCGCTCGGCCAGCCGTCGCGCCTCGCGCAATTCGTTTTCGGTTTGCCTCGCCTGCGACAGGTCGCGGAACACGGCGAAGAAATTCGGGCCGTCGGGGCGGGTGCGGCCCATCGTCATCGACAGCGGGATGATGCCACCCTTGCTTTCGCGGCCCAGCACGTCGCGGCCGTGATCGAGCAGGCTGGCGACGCCTGATGACTTGATGCCGGCAAGATAGTCGAACACCGCATGCCGGCTTTCGGGCGCGAACAGGTCGGCCAGGTTGCAGCGGGCGAGTTCATCGCCGTCATGGCCGAACAGCGCTTCCGCGCTGCGGTTGGCGGAATTGATATTGCCGTCGGCGTCGAACATCACGATGCCTTCGGCCGTGGTGTCGAGGATGGCGCCGAGTTCTTCGGCGTCGGCGTGGCCGACCGGCGAGGGGGGATCGGCGACGGGCGGTTCGGCAACCAGCGCCTCGACGACCGGGCTTGGCTGAACCGGGCTGGCCTGTGCGATCGCTGCTGCGACCGCTTGGCCTTCATGGCGCGTGCCGGAGAAGATCAGCGCCAGCGCGGAATCGTCGTCCCAGGAAATCGTGTAGAGGCGGGCGTCGGCCGCGGCCGGCGGTGAATGGGCCTCCGAAGGCTGGCTTGCGGAAATCGTCACCGGCGTGCCGGTGTCCGATGTCGAGGATGCGTTCGAGACGCCGGGCTCGACATAGAGCGCATCGAGGCCGCCGGCATCCTCCAGCGCATGCAGGGACGGATAACCCATCTGCGTCAGGAACGCCGAGTTGGCATAGAGCAGCCGATCGAGCCGGTAGATCAGAATGCCGACCGGCAGCAGATCGAGCAGTGGCTTGTCGCGCCTGGCTTCGCCGCGGGCGGGCGACTCCGGGTTAGCCAGCCATTCGGGTGTCTCGGCGGCCGGCGCTTCGCTCGGGCCCTCGTACATCGCCGCCGCCGCGGGCTTCTCGACGACGGTGTCGTCGAAGCCGGCGACCTCAGGCGCCTCGGTGCTGCCATCGGTGTCGAGCCGCGCCGACAATTGCCGCGCCAGTTCGTCGAAGGCGCTGTTTTCGACCGGCGTCAATGGCGGCGGTTTCGCATCGCCAAGCGGGCGGAACGGTAAAACGTTCTTCGGCGTTTCCATGGGCGCTTCCGCCGGGATTTCCGTGATCGTTTCCGTTGGCGTGTCCTTGGGCGGTTCCACGGGGGTTTCCAAATCGGTTTGGTGTGAAGTCTCTGAGGCTATCGGGTCAGGCAATTCCGCGAACGAAGATGACGCAGCGCCGGCCGGGTCGGGAGAATCTTCGGCGCGCATGTCGTGCGGTGGGGCGTCCGGGGCAGGTCCGGCCTGGACGATATCTGCCGACCACGGCGGCGGCGCGGCCACGCCTTCGGACGATGGATGATCGCGCTCGGCCGCAAGCCGGGCGAGGGCCTCGGTATCGCGGCAGACGCCGAAGCCGCGATAGCCGTAGAAATTCCGTGCGGCATCGAACACCGGCAAGCCCGACAATTCGACCGGCAACCGACCACCGCCGTCGACCGGCCAGTTCAGCGTCATGCCGGTCCAGGTCGCACGGGTGGCGAGCGCCTGCGTCACTCGGCCGTCGGCATCGAGGCCGAACGTTTCGGCAATCTCGTGCCACGGCCGGCCGAAACGGGCGGCGGTGTGCGGCCCGATCAGGCGGATGAATTCGTCTGTGGTGAGCGTGAAGCGGTCGTCCTGATCGACCTGCCACATGAAGCGCAGCGGCAGCCGGTGCGGGGCAGACAACGGCGCGTCGACAGGCGATGGCGCCGGGGCGGCGATGGCTTCGGCATTCGCCGGCTCGTCGGCAACGGCTTCGATGGTGGGCGACGGCTCAGGCGCAGGCGCGTCGATCGTGGGCGATACTTCCGGCGCCGCTTCGGCGTGTGGCGTCTCGCGCGGCGTAGCTTCGACATGCGGCAGATCGAGTTGCAGCACGCTTTCGAGATCGGGCTCGGGCGGTTCGGCCGCAACGTCAGGCTCGACAACCGGTGTCGCTGATGGTTCGGCAAAGGCGTCGAACAGCGCAAGCTCAGCTCGTGCGTCGACCGGCGACGGCGACGGTTGCCCGGCGTCTGCCGTTGCGGGCAAGGGCTCCGCGTCGGCAACAGCAGGCGGCTCGGCCGGTTTGGTGTCGGGCTGTACCGTCGCGACAGGGCGTTCGCGCACGACCGGCGGCGCGCTGGCGACAATCAGAAGGCCGTGGCTGCCGTCGTGAAAATCGATCCGCTGGTAGCCGCAGGTCGCGAGCATGCCGGGTGCTGCGCCAAAACCCTGCAGCCGCTCCAGCCGGATGGCGCCGCTCGTCGCCACGCGGCTCGCAAGCCGCGCGACCTGACGGCGATGCTGGTCGGCCGGTCCGAAAATTCTGTTCGCAAGCGCTGCGCCGTCGGCCGCGCCGAACACGCCGGCGCCAACCGGATTGGCCCACAGGATCTGCGTGCCGTCGGACGACCACAACCAGGCCGGCAAGGGACTGGCCGCGTAGGCCGCCAATCGCGGATCGCCTGATGCCTGCAACTGAAATTCCGCAAAGTTCATCGCGATTATTGGACCGTCCGGCCTTGGAATCGGCCGTCAAATGCTGACAGCCTCGTGGGGATCGTAAGTATCGCAAGCGGGGAGCGGTAGGTCCACGGCCGGGCCGGGTCCAACGGGGCCAAAGCCGGGATAACCTTAATCCGGCTGGCCCGAACCCTTCGGCCATCTGCGGCGTTGGTTGTTGCAAACGGCCGCCAGAGGTCCACGATGGGAAACCTTTGGACACTGTCATACCGGCCAGGCCGTTCGGGGATATCCGGGTGTTTCTCCAAGTATTACTCCAGGTATCACTCCAGGTATTCCTTGGCCAACGCAACAGGAGTGGACCATGAGCGACGATCGTTTTGAGATCCCCAAGGACATGCGGGCGATGGCGGAAGCAAGCTTCGATCAGGCCCGCAAGACGTTCGAGAAATTCGTGGCTTCCGCGCAGGCGACCGCGGGCACCATCGAGGAGCGCGGCGCCACGGTTCGCGCCGGCGCCAAGGACATCGGCGCCAAGGCCGTCGCCTATGCCGAACAGAACGTGCAGGCCTCGCTCGACTATGCGCAGTCGCTGCTGAAGGCCAAGGATTTGACCGAGGTGATGCGGCTGCACAGCGAATATGTGCAGGGCCAGATGCGGTCGCTGGCGCAGCAGGCCAGCGAAATGGGCCAGATCGTCAGCAAGGCGGCGATGGACGCGGCGAAGCCCAAGGGCTGACCTGAGCTGACCTAGGCTGAGCCGCCCCGAGCGGGCCATACAACCATTGGATAGCCGGGCGGGAACCTGCATCCTGCCCGGGCCACATATGTGGCATTGCACCAGAAATTGCGTTGCGTTGCACAAATTTGACATGATATGGGTGCTAGTTAGGCAGGCCCGTGGATGGGCGCTTCCGTGAGTTTGTGTACGTGCTCCCTTCGGTATTCAGGCCGCTTACCGGCCACCCGTGAGGGGGAAACTCGTTTAAACCCCATTGTGAAGGATGCATGCCGTGACCAGTTCTACCGATCCGTTCTCCGCCTCCATCATCCCCTTCGAAGTCCCCGAGCAGATGCGCGCGTTCGCCGAAAAGGGCGTTTCGCAGGCCCGCGACAACTACGCCAAGTTCAAGGATGCCGCCGAGACCCATAACGGCACCATCGAGGCGGTATTCACCACCGCCAGCAAGGGTGCCGGCGAGTACTCGGCCAAGCTGGTCGAGTTCTTCAAGGCCAACACCTCGTCCTCGCTCGACTTCGCGCAGGAACTGTTCGGCGTGAAGACCCCGGCCGCCGCGATGGAGCTGTGGACCGCCCACACCAAGAAGCAGTTCGAGACGCTCGCCGCCCAGGCCAAGGAGCTCGCCGAGCTCAGCCAGAAGGTCGCCAGCGAAGCCGTCGAGCCGATCAAGGCCTCGGCGTCGAAGCTCTACAAGCCCGCCGCCTGATCGATCGGGCTGGAATCAAGAAAAGCCCGGGCGATCGGCCCGGGCTTTTTGCTGGGTAAAGGTGCCATCCCTGTAGCCCGGATGAGCCAACGGGTCGCGCGAATGCGCGCCCGATGACAGGCTCCGCGACATCCGGGACCCGTCCCGCACTGCCCCGGATGTCGCTGCGCTCATCCGGGCTACGAGATTTTGGGACGTTTTACTCTCGCAATTGAGGGTCTTACGGCCTTGCCAAAGCGGGGCGTTGCACCTAGTTTCCGCGGAATTCGTGACCCCCCTTTTTGAGGGGCCTCGCAAAAGGATGCAGTTGTAGCTCAGTTGGTTAGAGCGCCTGTCTGTGGAACAGGAGGTCGGTGGTTCGAGCCCACCCAACTGTACCACGCGTGCCATCCGTCCCCGTTCCTGTCCCCATCGTCACCGACCTGACGCGACACTTGCGCTGTGACGGGTTGCCGGCCCCTGCTTGCCAAGGTTCGGCCGTTCACCCACAATTCCGGGAATCATTGCCTTTGGGGGGAAGATGTTTTTCCGGATCAGGAGTTTTCATCTTGGATTGATGCTGGCAACGGCGCTCTCGGTTTCGATGTGGTCCAGCGCCGGCCAGGCCTATACCCCTGAGCAGGAGCAGGCCTGTACCGGCGATGCGTTCCGGCTCTGCAGTGCGGAGATTCCTGACGTCGCGCGCGTGACCGCCTGCATGGCCCGTAACAAGTCCCAGCTCTCGCCGGGGTGCCGCGCCCAGTTCAGGCCGGACCCCGAGCCGCGCGCCGCGGCAGCCGCACCCACCAACATCAGGCCGGTGGCGCGCAAGCCGGTCGCCAGCAAGGCGCGCAAGCCGGCGTCCAGGAAGCCTTCGACCAAACCTTCAACCAGGCCTGCGAAAAAGCCCGCCTCAACCTGATCGCGACGCGGCGTTTCAAGCCCCCTTCGCGCGACAGACTGACGCCTTGCGGCGCTGTGACCAGTGAACATCTCCTGAAACAAGGAGAAACTCATTGAGCAATCACCAGGAAGAGCTCGACCGGCATTTCGCCTGGTTCGAAGGCAAGCTGCCGCCGAAGCCGGCGAAGTTCGTCGGCTGGCTGCGCCGTCCGTCGTCGCGCTACGCTAGGATCCCGCTCGCCATTCTCTTGATCGTCGGCGGCATCTTCAGCTTCCTGCCGGTACTCGGACTCTGGATGCTGCCGCTCGGACTCCTTTTGTTCGCGCAGGACGTGCCGGTCCTGCAGAAACCGATGGCGCGGATGTTCGGATGGATCGAGCGCAAGTGGATCGAACGCCAGCGCGCAAAAACCATGCAATGACCGGATCAGGCCGTTCCGGCCGTTCCTCTTCTGGTTGCATTGCATTGCACCGCAGGTGTGACTCAAAAAGCAGCTTTGTTGGCAAATCAGTGGCTTCACCGCGGCGGACATCAAATTTTTCTTTAACGAATCAGCGCGCTGATTCATTTTCGCCTCCTGGGGTCAATCTGGAGGCCAAGGTATGAACGTCATAGTTTTCGCTTCGCGTAAGGGGGGCTCGGGAAAGAGTACCCTGGCTGCTCACCTCGCTGCCCATGTTCACAAGGCAACGAAACCAATCCTGATGGTCGATGCCGATCCGCAGGGCTCGCTCACGCTCTGGCACAAGTTGCGTGGCACCAACGAGCCGCCGATCAAGGCTGCGGTGAATTCGGTCAGCGGCATCATCGCCGCCGCCAAGCGTGACGGCGTCGAGTGGGTGTTCATCGACACGCCGCCGAACCTGTCGGCCGTGGTCGACGACGCCATCCGCAATGCGACGATGGTGATCATTCCGGCGCGGCCCGGCGTGTTCGACGTCAACGCGGTGCAGGAAACGATTCAGACCTGCCGTTCGGCGCGCAAGCCTTATGCGGTCGTGATCAACGGAGCGCCTGCCGAACGTGACGGCGCCGAAAGCCGCATCGTCGCCATCGCGCGTGAAGCGCTGATCAAGTTCCGTGCGCCGGTGTGGAGCGGTCAGATCACCAACCGTGCCGATCTCCTGATGGCGTTGAGCCAGGGCGAAGGCGCCCGCGAATATTACGCGGAAGGCCGCGCTGCCGCCGAGATTACCCGGCTGTGGGCCGCGATCGAACGTTCGATCAAGGCGATCCGCGGAACGGCGTCGGCATCGGGCGCCATGCACAAGCAGGCGGCGTAACAACGCCGCCTGGTTTGGACGACAAAGAGCGCGCGGGCTCCGCGCGTTTTTCTATGTGTGCGAGGAATCCCTCGGCCTCATTGCGAGGAGCGTAAGCGACGAAGCAATCCAGACTTCCTTTCGGGCCTTCTGGATTGCTTCGCGGAGCCTGTCATCGGGCGCGCATTCGCGCGACCCGTTGGCTCGTAATGACGGAAGAGACGCTGCTTACGCCACCATCAGCACGTAAAACACGACAACCGGCGACAGCGTCAGGATCACCGACCAGATGCCGACCGCCCACAGGATGTCCGCGGTCGTAAAGCCCTGTTGCTCAGGGATGGTGTTGTTGTTTTCGAAATGCACGACGCGCCCCCGCGTTTTGTTGTTGTGGGGATAGTGATACGCGCCTCGTTTTAAAAACCCGGTCGCAATATCGCTCGCATTTGACCGCAGGTGCTACCGCCGATTAACCACGGCGGCGCCACGGGTCGATCGACACCTTTATGTGACGGGCTGGATGGCAGGGGTCGCTGGCGCAGCCGCA
The DNA here is from genome assembly GCF_900099825.1 of Bradyrhizobium ottawaense. Classification (NCBI taxonomy): domain Bacteria; kingdom Pseudomonadati; phylum Pseudomonadota; class Alphaproteobacteria; order Hyphomicrobiales; family Nitrobacteraceae; genus Bradyrhizobium; species Bradyrhizobium ottawaense. Next base: position 4,911,263 of record NZ_LT629693.1, read on the forward strand.
CACGTTTCGATTCGCCCCGGGTGGTTAACGCTTGCTGACCGCGAAGCGTCAAAGTCGAACGACGCCTGGCCCGCAACGTTAAAATTTTACGCGTATGGATATTCCCTCAAGAAAAAAACGGGGGGATACCAATGTCTGGCGATAACAAGAAATATCCGGTCTGCGAGCACGCCCAGAGAATGCACGACGTTCTCTTGGTGTCGGCATTTGCGGTCTGGGCCATGCTGCTCGGCTTCGCGCCGGTCATGACCTACCGGCTCCTGGTGAGCTGATACGATCTTCGCCCTCTCGCCGGTTGCCGGCGAGAGGGCGCGCACTTGGCTTGAAAACGCCCTGCAGCGTTTTCCAGCGAAGTGGAAGCCGGTTCGCGTCAAGAAAACGCGTCAATCAAAAATCTAGAGCCCCGTTCCGATTCCATCGGAACGGAAAAGGCTCTAGGCGCGCCGCAACAGCGGCGGCCTGCGCCGCGCAATGTCGGCATCGAGCAGCGCAGCGAGCTCCTCGCTCACTTCAACCATCGGCAGTCGAACCTCGGCACTGTCGATCAGGCCATGGCGCGCCAGCCAGTACTTGGCCGGCGCCGGGCTCGGCTCGGCGAACAACAGCCGCGTCAATTCGGAAACACTTTCCCAGCACGCCTGCGCGCCGTCGCGATCGCCCTGCTTGATCAGCTTGTGCACCGATGCGAACGCCTCGGTTTCCAGATGCGCGGACAACAAGATGCCGCCGTTGGCGCCGTCGCCGAGCGCGTCGTGATATTGCGCGTCCTCGCCGGTCAGCACGCGGAAGCCGGCCGGCCGTCGCCTGAGGAAGTCGATCGACTGGGCGCGGTCGCTGCTGCAGTCCTTGATGCCGACGATGTTTCGATGTTCGGCGAGTTGCAGCAGCGTCTCGTTGGTGAGATTGACCGCGGTGCGGTAGGGGATGTTGTAGAGCACGATCGGCCAGGAGGCGTGATCGGCGAGCGCCTTGAAATGCTGCACGAGACCGCGCTGCGACGGCCGCGTGTAATAGGGGCTCGCGATCAGATAGCCGTCGATCGGCCAGACCGCGGTCTCGTCCAGCACATCCAGCAGCTTCGAGGTGCTGGCGCCCGACAGGCCGAGACAGATCGGCAGGCTGCGTCCGCTGCCGGATATTTCCTCGTGCGTCAGCGCCACCAGCCGCTCGAGTTCGTGCGCGCCGAGCGACATGCCTTCGCCCGATGTGGCGCCAAGGATCAACCCGTCGATCGGGCCGCGCGCATAGTGCCGGACAAGTCGTCGCAGGCTGGGCTCGTCGAGTTCACCGTTCCGAAACGGCGTGACGAGGGGCAGCCACAGGCCTTGCAGCCGGCTTCGCAGATCGGGTGTTGGTTGGTCGGTCATCGTTCCATCTCCTTGGGGCTTGAAGAGCCGGAGACGGGACCAATAATAAACCCCGTCCTCGCGGCGGGGTTTTCGGGATCGGGCAGGCGAAGAGATTATTGCGCGCGTCGATCTCGGGTCCCCGGCAGGGGACCTTTTTTCGACGACAGCGATGCGCACGAATTCGTGATCATTTGCAGATGATGCGGTGCGCCGCATGGCATGTCAATCCGCGGGGCAACATGACGCAGGCATGCGAGCGGCTTGCGAACGAACGCCGCCCGGCAATCAAACGCAAAAAAAAGCCGGACTCAAAAGAGTCCGGCTTTAAGGCATTGGCCACGTGAGGCCGACACAATCACCTTCCAAGAGGGATTACTGAACTTCCGCGCCACTGGAGGAGGGGGACATATGCGCGACGCGGCCGTTCAGCGTGGAGACACTATGATCCCCATCGGCGCCTCGCAGCAACCGCCCGAGCCGCATGTCAGTCATGCGGAGAGCGGGCCTCTGTGCGATCAGCGTATCCCGAAGCGGGATGACGAAGACACCCGCTGCCAGAGTGTTTTCGAGTGAAGCATGCCCTCGGACTTGATCCGAGGGTGGATGCCGGTTCACGTCGCAATCAAGTTTACGCAGATTGCGTAGACTTATCTGCGGTAGAAAACGCGTCAAAAGCAAAAGGCTAGAGCCCGGTTCTGATCCAATCAGAACCGATCAGGCTCTAGGAGGGCCAGCGCTGCGCCTTGCTGACCACGAAATCGCGGAACACCTGCACCCGCGCCACCGTCTTGAGTTCTTCCGGATAGACGAAATAGGTGTCGACCTGGATCGAGTCGGTCTCGCCGAACAGCTGCACCAGCCGGTTGTTTTCCTCGACCAGATAGTCCGGCAGCGCGGCGATACCGAGCCCCTGCTGGCAGGCGCGAACCAGCCCCAGGATGTTGTTGACCTTGAAGAACGGCTCGCGCGGACCCGAGCCGTTGCGGCCGGCGTCGATCAGCCAGGAGCGGTTCTGCAGGTGCGGCGGCACCTGCGCGTCGCCGAGCATGATGATGCGATGCGAGTCGAGGTCGTCGAGCGTGCGCGGCGTGCCGAAACGCTTGATGTATTCCGGCGAGCAGTAGGCATGGAAGCCGATCGAGAACAGCTTGCGCTGGATCAGGTCGGGCTGGGTCGGCTTGCGGGTTCGGATCGCGACGTCGGCCTCGCGCATCGACAGGTCGAGATCCTCGTCGGTCACGATCAGCGAGATGCGGATGTCCGGGTAGAGCGCGGTGAATTCGTCGAGCCGCGGAATCAGCCAGTTGATGCCGAGCGCCGGCGGCGTGGTGATCTTGAGGTCGCCGCTCGGCCGCTCGCGGCTGTCGGTGAGCTTGGCGCGCGCCGCCTGCAACTGCATGAACACGTCATGCGCGGTGCGGAACAGCAAGTCGCCCTGCTCGGTGAGGATGAGCCCGCGGGCATGGCGGTGGAACAGCGAGACCGAGAGCTCCTGCTCCAGCGCCGAGACCTGCCGCGATACCGCCGATTGCGACAGCCCCAGTTGCTCGCCGGCATGCGTGAAGCTTCCCGCTTCCGCCGCTGCGTGAAACACCTTCAGCTTGTCCCAATCCATGTCGTTAAATCCGTTTCGCGTGCGAGCCATGTCTATTCAGCCGCCGCGCGATCGCTCGCGCGCAAAGCCATGAAACGTTCAGCCTCAAGAGCCGCCATGCAGCCGAGGCCGGCGGCGGTGACCGCCTGGCGGTAGGTTTCATCCGCGACGTCACCGGCGGCAAACAGCCCGGGCACCGACGTGGCGGTCGAGTTCGGCGCCACCTCGACATAGCCGGATGGTTTCAGCTTGATCTGGCCGGCGACGAGGTCGGTTGCCGGCGCATGGCCGATGGCGATGAAGACGCCGTCGGCCGGCACTTCCGTCAGCGTGCCGGTCTTGACGTTTTTCAGCCTGACATGGGTAACCTTGCCCGGGTTCCGGGTACCGCAGATCTCGTCGATCGCTGAGTCCCAGACCACCTTGATCTTGGGATGCTTGAACAGGCGGTCCTGCAGAATCCGTTCGGCGCGGAAATGGTCGCGGCGATGCACGATCGTGACTTGTGACGCGAAGTTGGTCAGGAACAGTGCCTCTTCGACCGCGGTGTTGCCGCCGCCGACCACGACCACTTCCTTGTTGCGATAGAAGAAGCCGTCGCAGGTCGCGCAGGCCGAGACGCCAAAACCCTTGAAGGTTTCTTCCGAGGGGATGCCGAGCCAGCGCGCCTGCGCGCCGGTGGCTAAAATCACGGTCTCGGCGATATAGACATCGCCGCTGTCGCAGGTCAGGCGAAACGGCCGTTGCGATAGCTCGAGCTTGGTGACGAGATCGGTGACGATCTTGGTGCCGACATGGGCGGCCTGCTTCTCCATCTGCTCCATCAGCCAGGGGCCCTGGATGACGTCGGCGAAGCCCGGATAGTTTTCCACGTCGGTGGTGATGGTGAGCTGCCCGCCGGGCTGAATGCCCTGAATCAGGATCGGCTCGAGCATGGCCCGTGCCGCGTAGATCGCTGCGGTGTAACCGGCCGGGCCGGAACCGATAATGACGACCTTGGCATGGATAGGGGCAGACATCGGTAGTTCCCTTTCTTAAGGGAGTTTGGTCAGGACGTGAGCGGAAAGCGGCCGGAAAAGGCATCGCGGCGGCGCCAAAAGTGTCAAATCCAAGTCTAGGACATCTGGGTAGCTATGCAAGAATTGCAATCCAAATCAGCGATTTTTCCCCGTATCTGGGCCAAATGACGCGCTGCACGCGCAATAAAATTGCGCATCTGGGCTCGGCTGCGCTATGAGTGTTCGACAAGCCCAGCCAGCCCCAGGGAACCGGACCCGCGTGTCGAAGAATCTTGACGAAATCGACCTCAAAATCCTCGCCGAAATCCAGGCCGACGGCCGAATCACCAATGTCGAACTGGCCAAACGGGTCGGCATTTCGCCGCCGCCCTGCCTGCGCCGGGTGCGGACCCTGGAGGAGGAGGGCTACATCCTGGGTTACCGCGGCTTGCTGGATCCGCGCCGCCTCGGCTTCGACGTCACGGTGTTTGCGTCGGTGCATCTGTCCAGCCAGGCGGACGCCGATCTGCGGGCGTTCGAGGAGTTCGTCCGCGCCGAGCCCTTGGTGCGGGAATGCTGGATGCTCTCGGGCGAGGTCGATTTCATTTTAAAATGCGTCGCGCCCGACATGGCGACGTTTCAGGAGTTCGTCACCCACCTGACCGCGGCGCCGCATGTGCGCAACGTCAGGACGTCGCTGGTGCTGCACAATTCGAAATACGAAGCGGCAGTGCCGCTGGACATGAAGGTTGTGGGCTGACGTCTGCATCGCCGTCACTCCGGGTTCGATGCCTCGCATCGTCCCGGAATGACAGGTTGATAAAGCTCCGCGTTACTTCTTCTTCATCATCGCATCCACGCTCAGCGGTCCGCCGCCGGCGCAGGCGAGGTAGAGGCACGCGAAGCAGAACAGGATCGCCGCGCTGCCGCCGTTGATGAGCGGGGTGAACACCGGCGCGGCCGGGGTCTTGAACATGTGTCCCATGAAATAGGCGAACGCCATTTCACCCGACAGAATGAACGCCACCGGGCGCGTCCACAGTCCGATGATCAGCAGCGCGCCGAGCACGAGTTCGATTCCGCCCGCGGTCATGATCAAGGGCGGCGGGCTCGCGAAATAAGGCAGCACGGGAAATTTCAGGATCTTGGCTACGCCGTACTGAAACAGCAGCAGCCCGGTGACGATCCGGAACAGGCCGAGAACCATCGGTTCGCCGCTCGCCAGCAGCTTGTTGAATTTGTCCATGGTCGCCCCCTCAAGCCTGGTTGTTCTTGGCGTCGACGCTCCACGGGCCTGCGCCTGCCGTCGACAGATAGAGGCAGGTGAAGCAGTACAGGATCGCCAGCGTGCCGCCGTTGATCAGCGGCAAGAATCCCTTCGGGAAGTGCCCGATGAAATAGGCAAACGCCATCTCGCCGGCGAGGATGAAGGCAACCGGGCGCGTGAACAGACCGAGGATCAACAGCGCGCCGCCGATCAGCTCAATGAAACCTGCCGCGCCGATCAAAGAGAACGGCTGGACGTTGGCGTACATCGGAAATACCGGGAAGCCGATGATCTTGGCCATGCCATGCTGGATGATCAGCAAGCCGGTGATGATGCGTAAAATACTCAATGCACGCGGCGTCCACGCCGCGAGTGCTTCTGTCATGATGTCCCCCTCGAGTTAGATAGCAGCCACAATTCGTATCGTGTCACGACAAGGAGGAAAAGCACGTCCGGATAAGAATTACGTGACGTGCTGCGAAGCACCATCGGAATATTCGCAACGGTGAAGTGTTGGCGGTCACTCGCAGGTGACCTGCCTCGCAGGCTATTTGCCCTGCGATGTCTCCGGCGTGAGGCAGCGGATGGCCTTGGGTTGGCAGGCAAAGCCGATATTCGAGCACACCGGTGCTTCGTCTGATGTCGCGCCCCGCGCGCAATTGACGCATTCGTCGGTCCACCGCGCGCAGTGCGGCGGACCTTTTTGCATGGAGAAGTCGGCGGGCTTCTTGCGCGAGGGTATCGCGAGGTCGGCGGCCACGGCCGCATCGGTCGCGATCGCCACCGCAGCGACGGTCAGGAGCCAACACAGTCTCCGCTGATCGCCCATCAGCCGCATCTCCGCCCCGATGAATCAGGTATTGCCCGGCAAGACGCCGGGTCTACCGCCACTCGACCTTGGTGATCTCATAGGCCTTGGCGCCGCCGGGAGCCATCACTTCCACGGTCGCGCCCTTTTTCTTGCCGATCAGGGCGCGCGCCAGCGGCGAGGTGATGGAGATGCGGCCTTTCTTGGCGTCGGCTTCCGGCTCGCCGACGATCTGCCACACCGCCTTCTTCTCGGTGTCCTCATCGACCAGCGTGACGGTGGCACCGAACATCACGGTGTCGCCGGACAGCTTCGAGATGTCGATGATGTCGGCGCGCGCGAGCTTGTCTTCGAGCTCGGCGATGCGGCCTTCATTGTGCGACTGATCTTCCTTGGCGGCGTGATATTCCGCGTTCTCCGAGAGGTCGCCATGCGAGCGCGCCTCGGCGATATGCTCGATGATGCGCGGCCGGTCCTCCGACTGGCGCCTCTTCAACTCAACCTCCAGGGCGGCATAGCCGCCCGCGGTCATCGGAACCTTTTCGACCATCTCTTCTGTCCTTCGATCGCGCGAGCCGCCAGGGGTGGCGCGCACGAGCCTCTCTTCGATTTCGATTCCCGCCTCGACAGCTCAACGTTGCGAGCCCGGCGGCCTATTGATTTTCGGCCCCGTCTGGGGCCATTCAACATCCAAGCGAACAGTGGGTTCCAGCCATACCGGCTTTATTACCAATCGTTTAGCGGGCCTCTTCGCCCGGCAAACGGTCAGTTTTCGGAAAAGTAGCTCTGCAGGGTGCGGACCTCAAGGTCCCCGCCCAGATAGGCGCGGATGCCCTGCGCGGCCGCCACAGCACCCGAAAGAGTGGTGTAATATGGCACTTTATGCAAGAGGGCAGCACGCCGCAACGAGCGGCTGTCGGCCAGCGCCTGCGGCCCTTCCGTGGTGTTGAAGACGAGCTGGATGTCGCCATTGGTGATGGCGTCGACGATATGCGGCCGGCCCTCCAGCACCTTGTTGACCTTCTCGGTCGGCACGCCGAAGTCGGTGAGGAAGCGCTGGGTGCCTGACGTCGCCATCACCTTGAAGCCGAGCGAGTACAACAGCCGCACCGCTTCGGCGATGCGGGTCTTGTCGCTCTCGCGCACCGACACGAACACCGTGCCCTTGCGCGGCACGCGGGTGCCGCCGCCGAGCTGGCTCTTGGCGAACGCGATCTCGAACGAACGGTCGATGCCCATCACCTCGCCGGTCGATCGCATCTCGGGACCGAGCACGGTATCGACACCAGGGAAGCGCGCGAACGGGAATACCGATTCCTTGACGCCGACATGGCCGAGCTGGCGCTTCTTCAGGTTGAAGTCGGCAAGCTTCTCGCCTGCCATGATCCGAGCCGCGATCTTGGCCACCGGCGTGCCCACCACCTTGGCGACGAACGGCACGGTGCGCGACGCCCGCGGGTTGACCTCGAGCACGTAGATCTCGCCGTCCTTGATGGCGAACTGCACGTTCATCAGGCCGACCACGTCGAGGCCGAGCGCGAGCTCACGGGTTTGCCGTTCGAGTTCGCCGATCATCTGCGCGTCGAGCGAATGCGGCGGCAGCGAGCAGGCGGAATCGCCGGAGTGAATGCCGGCTTCCTCGATATGCTCCATGATGCCGACGATGAAAGTATCCTTGCCGTCGGACAGGCAGTCGACGTCGATCTCGGTGGCATCCGACAGGTAACGGTCGAACAGCAGCGGGTTCTTGCCGAGCACGGTGTTGATCTGCCCGGTCTTGTCGTTGGGATAGCGCGCCTTGACGTCGGCCGGCACCAGCTCGGGCAGGGTGCCGAGCAGGTAGTCGTTGAGCTGGTTTTCCTCGCGGATGATCTGCATCGCGCGGCCGCCGAGCACGTAGGACGGGCGCACCACCAGCGGCAAATCGAGATCGGCCGCCACCAGCCGCGCCTGCTCGACCGAATAGGCGATGCCGTTCTTCGGCTGCTTCAGGCGCAGCTTGTCGAGCACGCGCTTGAAGCGGTCGCGGTCTTCGGCGAGGTCGATGGCGTCGGGCGAGGTGCCGAGGATCGGCACATCGGCGGCTTCCAGCGCGCGCGCGAGCTTGAGCGGGGTCTGGCCGCCGAACTGCACGATCACGCCGTGCAGCGTGCCGTTCTGCCGTTCGGTGGCGATGATTTCCAGCACGTCTTCGGCCGTCAGCGGCTCGAAATAGAGCCGGTCGGCGGTGTCGTAGTCGGTCGACACGGTTTCCGGATTGCAGTTGATCATGATGGTCTCATAGCCGGCGTCATGCAGCGCGAAGCAGGCGTGACAGCAGCAATAGTCGAATTCGATGCCTTGGCCGATCCGGTTCGGTCCGCCGCCGAGAATGATGACCTTCTTTTTGTCCGAAGGCGCGCTCTCGTCGGCGGGAAGTCCCGCGAACGGCGCTTCATAGGTCGAATACATGTAGGCGGTGGGCGAAGCGAACTCCGCCGCGCAGGTGTCGATGCGCTTGAACACCGGGCGAACGGCGAGGGCGTGGCGCTTGGCGGTGATGTCGGCCTCGGTGGTGTCGGCGAGAACCGCAAGCCGTGCGTCCGAAAAGCCCATTGCCTTGAGCGTCCGCATGCCGAACGCATTCTGCGGCAATCCGCTGGCCTTGACCTTGGATTCCATGTCGACGATGCCGCGCATCTCGGCGAGGAACCACGGGTCGATCTTGCAGGAATTGAAGATCTCATCGTCGGACCAGCCGAGCCGCATCGCCTGCGCGACCTGCAGGATACGGTTCGGCGTCGGCGTGCCCAAGGCGGCGCGGATCGCGTTCTTGTCGTCGCCGCGGCCGAGCCCCTCGATCTCGATTTCGTCGAGGCCGGTCAGTCCGGTCTCCAACCCGCGCAGCGCCTTCTGCAGGCTCTCCTGGAAGGTGCGGCCGATCGCCATCACCTCGCCGACCGACTTCATCGACGTCGTCAGCGTGTGGGACGCGCCGGGAAATTTTTCGAACGCGAAACGTGGAATCTTGGTGACGACGTAGTCGATGGTGGGCTCGAACGAGGCCGGGGTCGCGCCGCCGGTGATGTCGTTGGCGATTTCATCGAGGGTGTAGCCGACCGCGAGCTTGGCGGCGACTTTGGCGATCGGAAAGCCGGTGGCCTTGGAGGCCAGCGCCGAGGAGCGCGACACCCGCGGGTTCATCTCGATCACGACCATGCGGCCGTCGGCCGGATTGAGGCCGAACTGGACGTTGGAGCCGCCGGTCTCGACGCCGATCTCGCGCAGCACCGCCAGCGAGGCGTCGCGCATGATCTGGTATTCCTTGTCGGTCAGCGTCAGCGCCGGCGCGATGGTGATGGAATCGCCGGTATGCACCCCCATCGGATCGAGGTTCTCGATCGAGCAGATGATGATGCAGTTGTCCTTTTTGTCGCGCACCACCTCCATCTCGTACTCTTTCCAGCCGAGCACGGATTCCTCGATCAGCACCTCGTTGGTCGGAGACGCGTCGAGCCCGCGCTCGATGATGTCGAGGAACTCTTCCTTGTTGTAGGCAATGCCGCCGCCGGTGCCGCCCATGGTGAAGGAGGGCCGGATGATCGCGGGCAAGCCGATCTCGGACAGCGCCATCAGCGCCTCGCCGAGCGCGTGCTCCTGATAGCGCTTGCGGCGGTCGTTCTCGCCGAGCGTCCACTGCCGATCAAGCTCTTCCAGTGCTGCGCCGGACAGTTTCTCCCGCTCGGCCTGGTGCTTGTCGCGATAGGACTTCTTCAACGCCGACGCATTGGCGAGCCGCGACTTCGGCGTCTCCAGCCCGATCCTGGTCATGCACTCGCGGAACAGCTGGCGGTCTTCCGCCTTGTCGATGGCATCGGCCGTGGCGCCGATCATCTCGACATCGAATTTGTCGAGCGTGCCCTGGCGGCGCAGCGACAGCGCGCAGTTCAGCGCGGTCTGGCCGCCCATGGTCGGCAGCAGCGCAAAGCCGCCCGGGAGGACGTGGCGCTCTTTTTCGATGATCTTGGCGACGATTTCAGGGGTGATCGGCTCGATATAGGTGGCGTCGGCCAGGTCCGGATCGGTCATGATGGTGGCCGGATTGGAATTGACCAGGACGACCCGGTATCCCTCTTCCTTCAGCGCCTTCACCGCCTGCGTGCCGGAATAGTCGAATTCGCAGGCCTGGCCGATCACAATGGGACCGGCGCCGATGATCAGGATGGTGGAGATATCTGTTCTTTTGGGCATCAGGTCTCGCGGACTGGATTTTGGGCACAAAAAAAGGGCGCGCGTGCTGCGCGTCCCCTAAGCCAAGAGCGCGGGTTACCCTCGCGCGCGGGACGGTCTTTAGACCAGATTCCGCACCCGCGTAACCCCCAAAAAGGCCCCATCAACCGCGAAATTCGAGGATTTTGCGCTCGGTTCGCCCGCGCGCAGGGCGCTTTGCCGTGGCCCCAGTCCGTCTACGCTTCCGCTTCGCTTAGGCTATGCCGGACACGCTTTGCCCCCGCCGGTCTGGCGTGGCTGCGCCACGCGTAGCCCGTCAGGGCGAAGCGTGGAGGCCCGGCCTGGACTTGAACCAGGATAAAGAGCGATGCATCGCCCCCGCGTAGACACTTCCGCCACCGGGCCGCGGCGATCATCGCCGATCACGGGACGGTGAGCTAGGTGTGCCGTTCGTCAAGGTTAACAGTTCAACCGATGATCTAGAAGGCGTGCCGCGCCACGAAGGTCATCCGCCAGGGATTGTGTCCGATATTGGTCAGGGCGCGCGAGGCGGAAAAGCCTGATGCCGCGAGCTTGGCGATCATTTCGTCTTCGCCGTAGCGCTGCAGCCCGACCCGGCTGCGCAATTGCCGGTAGTCCGACAGCGCGGTGCTGGCGAGGCCGTAAAACGCGTCTTTCAGGAAGCCGTGGCGGCCGGCGAATTTCAGCAGCGCCAGCACGTCTTTGCCCATGCCGACCTCGGGCCGCAAAATGTCGCCCAACACCAGCCGTCCGGTGGGTTTCAGCAGCCGGCGAATGACGGCAAAGGCCGTATCCAGTTCTCTTGGCGTCATATATTGCGCGACCGAGTTCATGACGACGAGATCGACCGATTTCTCCTCCATCTTGCGCAGGTCATCCAGCGAGCGGACGCGGATCTTGGTGTTCGGCGCAAACCGCGCGATCAGCCGGCCGCGAACGCCGGGGGCGGGCTCCGCGAGGTAGAGTTTGCTGCAGGCCTCTGCCACCCTGGCGGCCGACAGCGCCTCGCCGCAGGCATAGTCCAGCACCACCGCGTCGGGCGAGCTGATGTAGCCGATGATGTCCCGCGCGATGACCTGGAAATGCAGGTCGCGATGCAGCTTGCTCGCATAGATCGTGTGCGTGGAATCGTAATAGTCGATCCATTCATCCATTCGGGCGGCGTCCGGCAAAACTGGGTTCCGGTCACAGGAACCGGAGGTGGAGTGATGCGTTAGAGGGCTGGCGACCGTGCTTGGGCCGCCGATGTCCGGTTCCTAACAGGAAGGTTCGTCGTGAGCAAAGCCAAGACAGAGAACAAGTCTGACAAAGTATCCCCCGATCTCGATACCCCGACGGACCTGCCGCAGGCCGCCGTGGACAAGATCTCGGTGTCACTCAACACGCTGCTGGCCGACGCCTTCGCGCTTTATCTGAAGACCAAGAATTTCCACTGGCACGTCTCGGGCCGGCATTTCAACGATTATCATTTGATGCTGGACCAGCAGTCGGATGCGATTTTCGGCACCACCGACCAGCTTGCCGAACGCGTTCGCAAACTCGGCGGCACCACGATTCGCGGTATTGGGCAGATCGCCAAGCTGCAGACCATCAAGGACAACAACGAGGAATACGTCCCGCCGCGCGAGATGCTGCGCGAACTGATGGAAGACAACAAGCACATGGCGGCGGCGATGCGCAAAGCCCACAAGCTCGCCGACGACCACGAGGATTCCGGCACCGCCGGCCTGCTCGAGACCTTCATCGACGAGACCGAGCGCCGCACCTGGTTCCTGTTCGAGGCCAGCCGTCAGGAAGGCGCCAACGCGGCGTGAGCCGCTGACGTCTGAACCGTCATTGCGAAGAGCGTCAGCGACGGAGCAATCCATCTTCCTGTCTTGAGGTTCCATGGATTGCTTCGCTTGCGCTCGCAATGACGAGATTAGCTTGGGAGCGTCCACAGCCTCACCAGCGGCCCATCCGCTCCCATCACCGGATCGGCCTGCGGCATCTTCACTTGCGGAATCGTCTGCAGCGCCCTGGCGTGGTTTTCCGGCGTCGGCCGTGTAATCTCGACCGGTGGCCCGGGCGGGTAGGCGCCGACGACGGAGAAATCACGGCTGGCGGACAGGCATTGATGCCCGGTGCCCGCAGGCAGGATGGCGACATCGCCGGCCGCGATCGCAACCTCGGTGCCGCGGTCGCCGCCGAACCGCACCACCGCATTGCCGCGCGCGACGCCGAGCACCTCGTGCACGGTCGCGTGGTAGTGCAGGTAATCGTAGACGCCGTTGCGCCACATCGCGCCCCAGCCATTGGCACCGAACAGTTTTTCGATGGTTGCCTCGGGATGACGGGCGTCGAGTTCAATGGCGCGCTTGTAGACCAATAGCGGCATCGCATTGTTCGGCACCAGGCCGTCGTCGCCGAAGATGAAACTGAGCGGCTGGAGATCGGCATCGACAACGGGCAAGGCAATTCTCCGGAATTTTTGAAGCATGATCTCCGAACAAACCAACGCGTTGGTCCGGAAAACCGTTCCAGTTCAAATCCTGAACTTGAAGACATCCTCCTTGAACCTCAGCCCGTGCCCCGGGCGTTCCGGCGCCGTGATCATGCCGTCGGCGATTTCGGGCGGATCGATCCAGAGGTCGTCGATCAGGCCCATGTTTTCGCACCAGATGCCGTTCGGGATCGAGGCCAAGAGGTGCACGTTCAGTTCGGGAAACAGATGCGGCGCGATGGTGATGCCGAAAGTGTCCGCAAGCGTCGCGATCTTGCGCAAATCGGTCATGCCGCCGCGCATCGGGTCCGGCTGCAGGATCGGCAGGCAGGGGTTGATGAAGAACGGCCGCAGGTCGTAGCGCGTGAAATGGGTTTCGCCGCCGACCACGCGCATATCCAGTGCCGCCGCAATGCGCTGGTAGCCGGCAAAATCGTCGGCCGGCACCGGCTCCTCGAGCCAGTAGATGTCGTATTTCTCGAACTTGCGGCCCATCTCGATCGCGACGTCCGCGCTCCAGCCCATGTTGACGTCGATCATGATGTCGATGTCGGGCCCGAGCGCCTCGCGCATGCGGCGCACATTGTCGAGGTCTTCGGCCGGGGTATGAACATGCGCGACCTGCATCTTGATCGCCGTGTAGCCCTGCTTCACGAAGTGCAGCGCCTTCTCGATCATGCCGTCGCCGCCGGCGCCGCGGAAGCAGCCCGAGCCGTAAATCGGGATCTGCGAGCGATAATGCCCCCACAGCCGATGCAGCGGCAAGCCGGCGCGCTTGCCCACCGCGTCCCACAGCGCGATGTCGAGCGCCGACATTGCCATCGCGGCGATGCCGCCACGGCCATAGGTCATCGTCGCGGTCCACAGGTCCTTCCAGATCGCCTCGATCGCGGTGGCATCCTTGCCCTTGACGCGCGGGATGATGCATTCCTCGAGGCAGGCCGCGATCGACCTCATCCCGGGCCGGAACACGAACAGATAGCCCATGCCGGTGATGCCGCCGGCGGTTTCGACGTCGAGGACCAGAATGTCGCGAGTCTCGCCCAGCGCATGGCCCTTGAGCCAGCGATCGTCGGCCCAGGGCAGCCGCAGCATCGTCACGCGGATATCGCGGATGGTCATATCGGCATTCCCGGTCATTGAACGTTTCCCATGTTGGCCCCATGTTCGGCGGCTGGCTCGGTGGCCATTCGAACACGAAACAGCGCCCGGATACTACAGCCCGGATAGATTGCGGACACCGCGGTTTCGCGGTTGTGCTAATTCTGAATCGATCGGCGATGAGGAGAGGGATATGGGTGCACTGCAGGGCAAGACCGCGGTCGTGACCGGAGGCAGCCGTGGCTTCGGCCGGGGCATCGTCGAAAGCCTGGCGGCGGAGGGCATGCGCGTTGTAGCGATCGCACGCAACGAGGATGGCCTGGCTGCGCTGAAGCGCGACGTGAAGGGCGACATAGCCACCGTGAGCGGCGACGTCACCGATGCGATCTTCGCGGCGCGCGTGATCGAACGCGAGAAGCCCGATGTGCTGGTGCTGAACGCCGGCGCGCGCGGGCTCAACCGGCCGACGCGGCTTCACAGCTGGGAGACCTTCTCGACCCAGTTCAACGTCGATGTGAAGAGCGCATTCATCTGGACCAGGGAGGCGCTGATGCTGCCTTTGCCGAAGGGCAGCGCCGTCATTATCGGTTCCAGCGGCGCTGCGCTCCGGCCGATGTTCGTCAACGCCGGTTATGCTGCCGCCAAATCCGCGCTGTGGGCTTTCGCGCAAGGCGTGGCCGGTGAGGCGTCGCAATCGGGAATCCGCGTGCATTGCCTGTTGCCGGTGATGGCGCCGGACAGCGAGGTCGGGCGCGAGGCGCTGAAGGATTTTTCCAAATATACCGGCGTGGCCGTCGAGAAAATCATCGAAGACAAGGGCATGAAGCCGCCCGTCACGCCTGATATCGTCGGCAAGGCCGTGGTCGAAATTCTGACCGATCCCGTGAATGCAGATGTCATTGGCTTCAGGATCACCGGAGCCGGCCTGCACGCGATCAAGCAAGGCTAGCGCCCTATCGGTTCTGATTGAATCAGAACTGAGGCTCTGTCTTTTTGCTGTCACGCGTTTTCTTCACCCGAACCGGATTCCACTCCGGATCAAGTGCGCGGGTATGCTTCGCTCGAAAACGCGATCGATCACAGCGTGCAGCAGTGGCGTTTCGGGCTCACGCGTCTTTGGGAATCTCGAACAGCAGGCAGGTCGTGGTGGCATGTGCGAGCAGGCGGCCTTTTGAATCGGTGAGGCGCGCTTCGGCGGTCGCGGCGCGGCGGCCGACGCTCAGCGTCTTGCCTTCGCTGCGCACCGGCCCGGTATCCTTGGTCATGCCCTTGATGAAGGAGATCTTGAATTCCAGCGTGGTGTAGCCGCTGCCGGCGGGAAGGGAGCTGTGCACCGCGAGCCCCATCGCGGAATCCAGCAGGGTCGCGGCATAGCCGCCGTGCACCGAGCCGATCGGGTTGTAGTGCCGAAATCCCGGCACGCTGTAGAACACGACGTGGCCGAATTCGGCGGACTGGTCGTACGGTTCGATATTTTGCATGATCGGCGGCGCCGGCAACTTGCCTTCAAAGAACGCGCGGACGAAATCGAGGCCCGTCATCGACGCCATCACCTGCGTCGGCGTTACGCCATATTCGACTTTTGCGGCGGCGGGCTTGTCGTCCATGGAAGTGGTCCTGCGGTTCGTCTTTAATGATGGTTATCACACAATAGGGTCCGCGATTGGACCGGTCCAAATTGGACTCCGTCTGACGCAATCGCCTGCAATGGAAATCGTCATTGCGAGGAGCGAAAGCGACGAAGCAATCCATTCTTCCTCGTGCGGATAGATGGATTGCTTCGCGGAGCCTGTCATCGGGCGCGCATCGCGCGACCCGTTGGCTCGCAATGACGGCGGAAGACCCTACGCGCTCTTGTTCGCGCGCATCAGGTCCGCGAACCGCTGGAACAGGTAATGCGAGTCGCGCGGGCCGGGGGAGGCTTCCGGGTGATACTGCACCGAGAACACCGGCTTGCCGTCGAGCGCGATGCCGCAATTGGAGCCGTCGAATAGCGAGATGTGGGTCTGCGTCGCGCCCTTCGGCAGCGTCGCCTGATCCACGGCAAAGCCGTGGTTCATCGAGGTGATCTCCACCTTGCCGGTGGTCTCGTCCTTGACCGGATGGTTGGCGCCGTGATGGCCCTGATGCATCTTTTTCGTTTTCGCGCCAACCGCGAGGCCGAGCATCTGGTGGCCGAGGCAGATCCCGAAGGTCGGCGTGCCCGAATTGATCACCTGCTGAATCACCGGCACCGCGTATTTGCCGGTCTCGGCGGGATCGCCGGGGCCGTTAGAAAGGAACACGCCGTCGGGCTTCATCGCCAGAATGTCTTCGGCCGACGTCGTGGCCGGCACCACCGTGATCTTGCAGCCGACGCCGGCGAGCAGCCGCAGGATGTTGCGCTTGATGCCGTAGTCGATCGCGACCACGTTGAATTCCGGCGCGGTCTGCCGCCCAAAGCCCTGTTCCCATACCCACGGGGTCTCGTCCCAGGTGAAGCGCTGCGCTGAGGTGACCATCGGCACCAGGTCCATGCCTTCGAGGCCGGGCCATTCGCGCGCTTCTTCCTTCAGGCCGTGCAGGTCGAACTCGCCGTTTCTGGCGTGGGCGATCACCGCGTTCGGCATGCCCTTGGAGCGGATCAGCGCGGTCAGCGCACGGGTGTCGATGCCGGAGAGGCCGATGATGCCGCGGGCTTTCAGCCAGGCGTCGAGATGCTTGGTGGCGCGGTAATTCGAGGGATCGGTGATCGCGGCGCGCAAAATGACGCCGCGGGCGCCCGGCGTCGCCGCCATGTTCACCGTCTCGATATCCTCGTCGTTGGTGCCGACGTTGCCGATATGCGGGAAGGTGAAGGTAATGAGTTGCCCGGCATAGGAGGGATCGGTGAGGATCTCCTCGTAACCGGTTATCGCGGTGTTGAAGCAGACCTCGCCGACAGCGTGGCCTTCCGCGCCGAGGCCAAACCCCTCCAGCACGGTACCGTCGGCAAGCACGAGCAGCGCGGTCGGTTTGTGGTCCGGCCAGGCAGAAGCATTTTCAGATGTGGTCATGAGCGCACTACATAGTCCCCACATCCGGCCCCGTCAAAGCCGGAAAGGCCCTGATTCACATGCGTTTGCCGCATATTTGACAGGCAGCGGTGCGGTCTTAAGCTGAGGTTCCCGCTTTTCCGCCAAATCCGCCCGAATCCGGAGCCGACATGGACAATTCGATGCCGATCTTGCTGATTCCGGGCCTTGTCAGCTCGCCTCGGATCTATGCCCCCGTGCTGCCGGCCCTGTGGCGGTGCGGCCCGGTGACGGTCGCCAACCACATCCGCGACGACAATATGGGGGCGATCGCGCGCCGGATTCTGGCCGAGGCGCCGCCGCGCTTTGCGCTCGCCGGGCATTCGATGGGCGGTTACATCGCCTTCGAGATCATGCGGCAGGCCCCGGAGCGCGTGGCCCGGCTGGCGCTGATCAATACCCAGGCGCGGCCGGATACATCTGAGGCGACCGAGCGGCGGCGCGGCCTGATGGCGCGTGCGAAGAGCGGCGGCTATCGCGAGGTGATTGACGAGCTGTTTCCCGGTTTTGTGCATCCCTCGCGGCGCGAGGATGAAAGCCTGCGCCAGCTCGTCCGCGACATGGGCGAGGATGTCGGGGTCGACGCCTTCATCCGCCAGCAGACGGCCGTGATCAGCCGGCCCGACTCGCGACCGGCGCTGGCCTGGATCAGATGCCCGACGCTGGTGCTGTCGGGCGATCAGGACAACACCATCCCGAATTCGCTCTCGATCGAAATGGCCAGCAACATTCCCGACGCCAAACTCGTGATCCTGCCGCATTGCGGTCACCTGCCGCAGCCGGAACAGCCAGAGGCGACCGCGGCCGCACTGGTCGAGTGGTTGCAGAGTTAAAGCGTTTTCAAGCGAAGTGGGCACCGGTTCGCGTGAAGAAAACGCGTCCGCTTTAGAGTTGTTCTGGCGGTCCGAACGGCCTAGATCAGGGCTGGATTTTTGTTTTTGACGCGTTTTCTTCCCGCGAACCGGATACCACTTCGCTTGAAAACGCTTTGAGAAATTCGAAGAGGTACCAAAATGCTGCGCGACGACATCAACAATGCGGTCAAGGACGCGATGCGGGCCAAGGACGAGCGCAAGCTCTCCACGCTGCGCATGGTCAACTCGACCATCAAGAACGCCGATATCGACGCGCGCGGGCAGGGCAAGCCGCCGCTCTCAGATGCCGACCTGCTTGGCGTGTTCCAGAAGATGATCAAGCAGCGCCAGGAATCGGTCGAGCTCTACGACAAGGGCGGCCGCGCCGAACTCGCCAACCAAGAGCGCGAGGAGATCGCGATCATCTCCGCCTATCTGCCGAAGCAGATGTCGGAAGACGACGTCAAGGCCGCGATCGCGGCCGCCGTTGCCGAGACCGGCGCCGCCGGCATGAAGGACATGGGCAAGGTGATCGGCGTGCTGCGTGCGAAATACGCCGGCCAGATGGACTTTGGTAAGGCCAGCGGCATGGTGAAGGCGGCGCTGTCGTCTTGAGGGCGTAGAAAAGTCTCTCTCCGTCATGCCCGGGCTTGTCCCGGGCATCCACGTCTTTATCCCTATCCTGACACAACTTGGAAGTGTCGAGGCGTCTTGATATGTCTCTCTTGGGCGGGGGAAAATACGATGTTGGACGAGGTTATCAAATCTTTGCAGGTTGGTATTGCGCGCCGCTGGCAGTCAGGCCTCGCGGAGGCTCTAAGCGTAGCGGGCGCAATCTGGCTGATTACAGAGATCAGCACGAAGGTTTCAGACACGGCTGAGCATTGGGTCAAGGATCACGGCAACCATTATAGTGCCTTTGTGCTCGTGACTGCCGCGATCTGGTTTATTAAACATGTCTATGAGGTGCGATCGGTCTCATTCAATCTACCTACGACCAATACGAAGATCGAGATTCGCTACGGCGATCTATTCAAGGAGCAAACTGGTTGGTTGATAGGAGTGGGAGAGTTTTTTGATAGCGCAGTGGGGCAAGTAGTCTCGAAGAACTCACTGCATGGGAAGCTTATAGACAATGTCTACAATGGTGATGCTGACCGGTTTCGTGGTCTAGTCGACGCGGAGTTGGTCGGCGTGAAGGGTACGCGAACCCAACGGTCGATCTCACCCAAGATGAAGTACGAAATCGGCACGACGGTTGTTCTCGCCAACGGCGCACACAAGGTATTTCTTGTAGCGATGTCTCGAACGCACCTAGAAACTCATAAGGCGTCATCTGACGTGCCGACCTTGTGGATCGCCTTGCGTGGAGCACTGGAAAGCATTCATAATCACGGGAACGGAGCGCCAATCTCTTTGCCGCTCATCGGCAATGGCCAGTCCAGCGTCAATATCGATCCGCAGCATCTACTACGACTGATTGTTCTGGCAATCGTGGACTATGGACGAAAAGCAGGATTGCCAAATCAGGTGAGCATTATAGTTCCAGAAGATTGCTTCAGAGTGCTCGACATCCGAGAGATACGGCGCGACTGGAGGAGGCGCTAGTGGCCTATCGCAACGGGACCTACATTGCATTTCACGCTGGAGGAACAACTGATCCAACTGCCTCCGACATCAAATATTATCGAATGCTCAAGGCATGGCACGAACATGACGCAATTGATTTCCAGTTTATCAATAGTCACGACAAGGTCGCTAGTGTTCGCGACACCAGCAAGAAGGCAACGCTCCTACGAAGTTTGATGGAGCGTCTAAATAACTCGAAAAATATGGTGCTTATCATTGGGCCGACCACGCGCTTTGATACGGATTGGGTGCCCTTCGAGATCGGTTATGCCGTGGATCGTTGTAAAATTCCAATCATTGCAGCTTACACTGGCTGCGATTGGGTCTTGCAGCCAATCCAATTGCGGCCGTTGTGGCCCACGGCATTCTCAAATCGAATTGCGAATTCAACTGTTCGTGCGATTCATATTCCATTCAAGCAAAGAGCGATCGATGCAGCGATTCAACAATTCAGTCACGACAACTTGCCAACTACACCTTTGAGTTACTACACCGCGGAGGCGCATCGGTCGCTTGGGATCGCTGCGCCTGTGTAGATTGGTTTAGGCAATATCCGGCCTTGTGCCCGGCATCCACGTCCTTAAAACTAGCCGCAAGCAAGAAGAACGTGGATGGCCGGGACAAGCCCGGCCATGACGAGGGACGGAAACATGCTCACCGAAGCCTCCACCTACGACGAACTCTACCGCAACTTCCGCTGGGACGTGCCGGCGTGCTTCAACATGGCGACCGCGTGTTGCGATCGCCACGCGGACGGAACCGGACGGCTGGCGCTGGTCTATGTCCACGATGACGGCACCACGACCCGCACCTCGTTCGACGAGGTCGCGGACATGTCGCGCCGCTTCGCCAACGTGCTGGTGGCCGACGGGCTGACGCGCGGCGACCGCGTCGCGGTGTTCCTGTCGCAGTCGCTCGAGCTGCCGGTCGCTCATCTCGCGGCCTATCGCGCCGCGATGATCTCGATTCCGTTGTTCGCGCTGTTCGGCGAGGACGCGCTGGAGTTTCGGCTGTCGAATTCCGAAGCCAAAGCCATCGTCACCGATGAAGCCGGCTGGGAAAAACTGTCGAAGATCCGCGACCGGCTGCCCGAACTGAAGAACATCTACGTCATCGGCGATTCCGCGCCCGCCGGCACAAAACCGTTCTGGCCGTCGGTGAAGGCGGCATCGCCTGACTTTGCGACCGTCGATACCTCGGCCGACGACCCCGCGCTGATCATCTACACCTCGGGCACGACAGGGAATCCGAAAGGCGCACTGCATGCGCATCGCGTCGTGCTCGGCCATCTGCCCAATGTCGAGATGTGTCACAACTTTTTGCCCAAACCCGGCGACCTGATGTGGACGCCGGCCGACTGGGCCTGGATCGGCGGGCTGATCAACGGGCTGTTCGCGTTCTGGTATCACGGCATTCCGCTGGTCGGTCATCGCGCGCGCAAGTTCGAGCCGCAGGCGGCGATGGCGATGATGGCCGAACTCGGCATTCGCAACGTGTTCCTGCCGCCGACCGCGCTGAAACTGATGCGGCAGGCCGACGTGAAAAACCCCGGCGTGAAACTGCGCAGCATCTTCACCGGCGGTGAATCGCTCGGCGGCGAACTGCTGGGGTGGGTGCGCGAGACCTTCGGCATCGATGCCCATGAAGTATTCGGCCAGACCGAGTGCAATCTCGTGATCGGCAGCAACTCGAACCTGTTTCCGATCAGGCCGGGCTCGATGGGGCGGGCGACGCCGGGTTTCGACGTGCGCATCGTCAACGACAAGGGTGAGGAGCTGCCGCGGGGCACACGCGGCGTCATCGGCGTGCGCCAGCCCTGTCCCTGCACCATGATCGAATACTGGAAGAACCCGGAAGCCACCGCAAAGAAATACGCCGGCGAATTCCTGCTCACGGGCGATCTCGGCATCCAGGATGAGGATGGTTACTTCTGGTACGTCAGCCGCGAGGACGACGTCATCACCACCGCGGGCTATCGTGTCGGTCCCTCCGAGATCGAGCACACGCTGATGAAGCATCCGGCGGTGGCGATGTCGGCGGTGGTCGGCATTCCCGATCCGATCCGCACCGAATCGATCAAGGCCTGGATCGTGCTGCGCCCGGGCTTTGCGCCCGACGATGCGCTGGCGCGCGAGATCCAGGAGTTCGTGAAAGTGCAACTCGCCGCCCACGAATATCCGCGCTTCGTGCAGTTTGCGGAAACGCTGCCGATGACGGCGACGGGCAAGGTGCTGCGAAGGGAGCTAAGGGCGCTGGGATGAGGACCGTCGTCCCTGCGAACGCAGGGACCCATAGCCACCGGCCGCAATCGTTTGCTCGCTGGTCGTTGCCTTCCTTTGCCAACAACATCTGCCGCGGAGTATGGGTCCCTGCGTTCGCAGGCACGACAGCTATCCAGGCGTCCCGATCCCCACGGCGGCAAACGACGCGGGTTTGATGCAGATCAAATACCCTGGCGGCAACAGCCCTCACCATTTCCGGAACTGAAGTGGGAGGAATCGCGATGTTGCCGCCGGTTCCATTGAACCAGATCAACGCATGGCTTTCGTTTGCGCCCGACGGTTGCCTCCCTTACAGTCGCCTCTCTTGGAAAGGGAGGTCGTCATGAAACGGACCAGTCTGAAGCGAGCATTGTTGGTTGCTGCCGTCGTGGCATGCGGAGTTTCCGGTTCGGTTGAATGGACCAACGAGGGTCTTTCAATTTCCATCGAAAGCGCCCAGGCGCGGGTAGGACGGCCGCTGACGCCGGTCAGCGTCGCCGGCGTTGCCCGCCGAACGACCCGCCGGGCGGTCGTCGGTGGAGCCGTGGTCGGCGGCGCCGCCGCGGGCTGCGTCCGCGTTCTCGTCAACGGTGCCTACGTCTGCCGCTGATTTAACCGCGTAGCCGGCTCAATAGAAGGGCGTCACGCCTCCGGGCATGGCGTCCTACGGCGTCCCTATCCCCATTTCCCTCAGCGCGGCCAGCATCCGTTGCGGCGGTTGCATCTTGATCGCAAGCGGTTGCCCCGTCTCCAGTACGCTCTTCAAGCTCGACAGGATCGCAGGCCAGCCCTGGCGGCCGCCTTCGAGGATGTCGTCGCTGATATCGCGGTCGTGCGATTGCAGCATCGTCAGTTTGACGGCGTCGCCGGCCTGCTCGATCTCATAGGTGACGAGGGTCGGCCCGAGCTTTTCCACCAGCGCCGGCCAGTTGACGTTCCAGGTGATGGTGAGTTTTCGGGGCGGATCGCATTCGAACACTTCGCCGCTGATATGCACCGAACCGTCGGGCGCGCGCGCGATAAAGGCGCCGCCGACTTTCAGGTCGGCCTCGATCGCAAAGCCGGAAAAATATTGCCTGGAGAATTCCGCGGTCGTCAGCGCCTGCCACACCTTCTCCGGCGTCGAGGCGATGTAGATGGTGTAGACGATGGCCGGCTTGAAGGTGTCGATCTCCATCGCAGAACTCAGCCTTCCATTTTGAGCGCTTCGAACGGGATTTGCAGCGGCTGCCCGGTTTCCAGAATGCTCTTGAGGCTGGACAGGATCGCGGGCCATCCCTTCGAGATCCCATTAAAGAACTTGCTGCCTTCCGAAAACCCTTCATGGGTCAGCGTCAGTTTCATCAGCTTACCATAGGGTTCGAGCACGAAAGTGGCGAGCGCGGGGAACTCGTTCTTGTATTTGTCGGACAGATTGATGAACGTATAGGCCAGCCGCCGCGGCGGATCGCATTCGACCACCTTGCCGGCGTCGGAAACGGTGCCGTCGCTGCGTACCATTTCAAAAGACGAACCCACTTTCCAGTCCGACCGCAGGCGCGCGCCGAACCAGTAGCGCTCGGTGAAATTGCCGTCGGTCAGCGCCTGCCAGAGTTTTTCCGGCGTGGTCTCGATATAGGTGGTGTAGACGAATTCGGGCTTAGGCACAGGAGGTCTCCATTGCGATCGACGGTAGATCAGAGGGGAGGGCATGTCCGGTCTCCAGCAGGCTCTTCAGGCTCGCGATCACCATCGGCCAGCCGCCGGAGATGTCGCGCAGGGTCTTGCCGCCTTCGTCGAGATTGTCGTGCGTCACGGTCAGCTTGACGGTGGCGCCACGCGGCTCGAGATCGAAGGTGACGCGCGAGATCTGTTCGCGCTTGGCTTCCGCCGAGCAGGGGTCCCAGGTGTAGGCGAGCCGTTTCGGCGGATCCGATATCAGCACCTTGCCCTCGTTGGTCGGCTTGCCCCCGCTGGCAAATGTGTAAGTCGATCCGACCTTCCAGTCGGAGGCGATCCGGTAGCCGAACCAGTAGCGCTCGGTGAAGTTGCCGTCGGTCAGCGCCTGCCAGAGCTTCTCGGCTGTGGTCTCGATATAGGTGACGTAGACGAATTCGGGCTTACTCATCACGCTTCTCCAGTTGCCGTTTCAATTCGCTGAGCGCGGCGAGCTTGCCGCGCTCGAATTTTTTGATCCAGCGTTCGCCGATCTGATGGATCGGGACCGGATTGAGGTAGTGCAGCTTCTCGCGGCCATGGCGGAGCGTCGTGACGAGGTTGGCCGCTTCGAGAATCCCAAGGTGCTTTGTCACCGCCTGCCGCGTCATGGCGAGGCCGTCGCAGAGTTCGTTCAGCGTCTGACCGTTCTGGGCGTGAAGCCGGTCCAGCAGCGAGCGTCGCGACGCATCGGCCAGCGCTTTGAAGACTTCATCCATGGCTGACATAATAGGCAACCAAATGGTTGCATGTCAAGCGCCGACTTCCAGGCCCTCGCGGAGGAGGGCAGCCGCATTTGAATGCGACGGTTAAAAATGCGACCGTCGTTCGATCACATCGGGGAACGACCATGAAAGCTGCCTTCATCGAACGGCACGGCGGACCGGAGGTTCTCAAATTCGGCGAGATGCCGGATCCGGTGGCCTCATCCGGCGAGGTCGTGGTCGATATCGTCGCCGCCAGCGTCAATGGCGCGGACTGGAAGGTGCGTGAGGGCAAATCCGGTCAGCTTGCCCGTTTCCCCTATATTCTCGGACGGGATTTTTCCGGAGTCGTTTCCGCCATCGGGGCAGGGGTTGAGGACTTGCGCGTCGGCGACGAAGTGTTCGGCGTCTGCGACGTCGGCCAGGAGGGCGCCTATGCCGAGAAGATTGCGATCAAGGCAGCCATCGTCGCCCGAAAAACCGACCGCCTGTCCCATGTCGATGCCGCAGCACTTGCGTTGGCCGGATTGACGGCGATCTGCGCCGTCGAGGACACGTTGAAACTCAAGGCCGGCGAAACCATCCTGATCCAGGGAGGCGCCGGCGGTGTCGCCAGCTTTGCCATCCAGTTGGCGAAACATCTGGGCGCTCGCGTGATCACGACCGCGAGCCGGTCGAACCATGACTACCTGCGCGAGATCGGCGCCGACGAGATCATCGACTACAATGCGGTGGATTTCACCAAGGTGGTGAAAGATTGCGACGCGGTATTCGATACTGTCGGGGGAGATGTCGCGCAGCGATCCTTTGCCGTGCTGAAGCCAGGCGGCCGGGCGGCCTTTATTGCCTCGGGACCGCAGGCGCCAAAGCCTGACCGTAGCGACGTCGTTGGCTTGAGGCCGGCGGTCGGCCGCGACCGGCCGCATCTCGAACGCATCGCGGCGCTGGTCGCCGCGGGCGCCGTCCGGCCGCCGGAAGTGACACGCTACAAGCTCAGCGAAGCGGTCGCCGCGCACGAGGTCAGCCAATCCCGCCACTTTCGCGGCAAGCTGGTCTTTCTGGTCCGTTGAGCCGCCCCGGTCACGACAATGAAGCGCGATGATGAATCATCGTCGCGGCTCAACGTTTCTGGTACGGGTGGAAGATGTAATCCTTCGCCTTCACGGCGACGTGGCAGGCGTGTCCGCAATCCGAGGGGCTGGGATCGGCCGCGAACGTGTCGGATGCGGCCTCAAAGTTGAACAACGCATATCCCCACCCGCCGCTCTTCGGAAATCTTGCGCTGTCCTTTTCCATGACGAACGCCTGCGAGAAGACGTCAGGCACATCCACGGCGAAGGGGGCCTCCGTGCTCTTCTTCGGCTTCCACTGCAGCTTCGCGATCATGGCGCCGTCCGGGAACGGCTTGCCGTTGCCGGGGATGCCGGCCTTGTAGGCTTCGATCATGGCCGGATTGGCGACGATCACCTTCAGCACTTCGTCGGTCCGGGCCGAGGAGACCACCGCCCAGTCCTCGTATCCCCTAAAGTCGGAGAACGCTACGCCGTCAGGCGATTTCAGCGCGTATTTGTCTTGCGCGTAAACGGCCGCGCCGCCGAGAACGGCGAGCACGGCTGTCGCGAGGGCGATTTTAGATTTGTTGTTGCTCTTCATGGCTGATCCTTTCCTGATTGTCGTGGGCCAAACTCTCAGAGGTCGATCACCGGCAATTTGTTTTTGCATAGCGTAGTGCAACGCGGGTGAACTCCGCTATGCTAACCTCTCGAACGAGCCAGCAAAGATTGGCCGGTAACCGGGGTGGAAACATGAGTGGTCGCGTCAAACTCGCAATTCTCGCCGCATTTTCAATCGCCTGCACCGATGGCGCCGCGGCGCAGCCGCAGAAGATCGGCGCGCCGCCGGAAGCGTCCAACATGAAGCTGGTCGGAACCAGCGACCTGCAGGCACGCAGCGCCTATCAGCCGACCATTCATCATCAGGGCGACCGCTGGATCGCCTATATCGGTCATCACGGCGGTACCGACGAGATTCCGGCGCCGGTCAATCCGCAGACCGGCAAGGCCGAACCGAACGGCACCTCGATCGTCGACGTCACCGATCCTGCGCAGCCGAAATATCTGCGTCACATTCCCGGGCAGGAAGGAAAATATGAAGCCGGCGGCGCGCAGATGGTGAGGATCTGCGACGGCAAGCAACTGCCGAAGGGCGATCGCAACGCGGTCTACATGCTCAGGAGCTTCGGCAGCGAAGCCCATGAGATCTGGAACGTCGCCGATCCCGCCAATCCGGTCTTGATCACGCGGCTCGGCGGATTGAAGGACACCCACAAGAACTGGTGGGAATGCGACACCGGCATTGCGTTTCTGGTCTCCGGCGCGCCGGACTGGCGCACCCGCCGCATGACGCAGGTCTACGATCTCTCCGATCCCGCCCATCCCGTGAAGATCCGGGATTTTGGTTTGCCTGGCCAGGAGCCCGGTTCGACCGGCGCGGTGCCGACCGAACTGCACGGCCCGATCTCGACCGGGCCAATCGGCAACCGGGTCTATTTCGGTTACGGCACCAACAAGGGCGGTTTCGTGCAGATCGTCGACCGCGACAAGCTCATCAACGGACCGAAGGAGCCGACGCCGGACAATCTGCGGCTGCCCGAGATTTCGCGGATGCCGATGTCGGCGCTGAACGGCGCCCACACCACGTTCCCGATGCTGGGCATGCCGATCGCGGAATTTGCCAGGGACAAGGACGGCAAGAACCGCGATATCGTGATGATCGTCGACGAGGCGATCCTGAACGAATGCAGCGAGCCGCGGCAGATGGTCTGGTTCGCCGACGTCACGGTGGAAAACCGCCCGATGATGATCTCGAGCTTCACCGTGCCGGAGGCCAGCGGCGACTTCTGCGAGCGGGGCGGCCGGTTCGGCTCGCATTCCTCCAACGAGAGCATGGCGCCGGTTTTCTACAAGAAGATGGCGTTCATCGCCTTCTTCAATGCCGGCGTCCGCGCGCTCGACATCCGCGACCCCTATCACCCCACAGAAGTCGGCTATTTCATTCCGTCGATCACGGCGGCGACCGACAAGCGCTGCGTCACCGTCGACGGCAAGGACCGCTGCAAGGTCGCGATCCAGACCAACAATGTCGAAACCGACGAGCGCGGCTACGTCTATATCGTCGATCGCGCCAATACCGGGCTGCACATTCTGGAACTGACCGGCCCGGCGCGCGCCGCGGCCGGCTTGCCCTAGGGATGTGACGCGTGCGACGCGGGCTCATCATCGCAGCCTTGATCGTCGGGCTCGGCGCGTTGTCGGGTGGCGCCGCTTATGAACGCGTCGCGCCGGGCAAAAACCCCGGGAAACCGGAATGGCAGGAAATCGCCTGGCCGTTTCCCCGCGACGGCTGGCCCGCCGGCAAGGCTTTCCGCTGTGGCGCGACCGGTTGCGGCGGCGAGGTCGAGGTCTATGTCCGTCCCAAGATCGGCTTCTGCAATTGCGACGCCGGCGTGACCGATGACGACGAAGTCGATCGCGTCGCCGATCTCGATCTGATCAGCGCGCATTTCGCGCCGCTGGAACCGGGCAAGGTGGTTCGCGTCGCCGATATGCCGGGACGCATCAGGCCCTACGAGCTCGCGATGTCCGACGGGTCTCGCCACACCGCCATCGGGATCGCGGTGTCACACCGCTGCGACCTGATGGTCGCGGTGGCCAAAGGCAGTGGCGACGCGACAGCCGTCCAGCGCGCCGCGCTGGACTTTCTGGCGGAGATGTCGAACTGGATGAGCGCGGCGATGGAGGGACGCTAGCGCTCGGCCTGGTGGACGTGCCGGACTTACTGCTGGTTTAACCCGGTAGTGAATGATGACCCGAACGAACCGTTCCGCGCGAATACCCCAGCTAGTAACCCAGCGCCTGTCCCGTGCCGCCACGCGGATCGTTCGCACCGTAAAACCTGTTTCGACCGATCGCCTTTCCCCCAAGCTTGGGAGCACCGACAAGAATCGCCGCTACGTGATTTGTCGGCTCCGAATTTTCGAACCGATGCCCCATGCTCTCCAGCACCTTGCTTGTGTCAGGCGAAAGCGCGTAGCGCTCCATATTCGTCACATCCGGCATCCACTGATGATGGATGCGGGGGACATCGACGGCTTCCTGAATGTTCATCTGGAAATCGACGACGTTCAGGATTGTTTGCAGAACAGTCGTGATAATCCGGCTTCCGCCCGGAGTGCCGAGAATGAGGACAGGCTTGCCGTCCCTCGTCATGATCGTTGGAGTCATCGAACTTCGGGGTGTCTTGCCCGGCACGATGGCGTTCGCATCTCCCTGGACAAACCCGTAACTATTGGCGGCACCCGGGTTCGAGGTGAAATCGTCCATTTCGTCATTCATCAAAACGCCGGTGCCTGACGCAACGACCTTCGCTCCGAACCAGTCATTAAGCGTAACCGTCATCGAAACGGCATTGCCGGCATCGTCGATGATCGAGAAGTGCGTTGTGTTGCTGCCTTCGTGAGGCGCAACACCCTGCCTGATATCACCGGAGATTCCGGCCCGATCCGGCTTTATCGTGTCCCGGATTTTTGCGGCGTAGCCCTTGTCGATCAGCTTTTGGATCGGAATGCCGACAAAGTCGGGATCACCGACAAGACCGTTTCTATCGGCAAAAGCGTGACGCATCGCCTCGATTTCGTAATGCAGCGCCTGCGCGGATCCCCAACCCAGGTCGCGGAGCGGATATTCCTCCAGGATGTTCAGCATCTCGCAGATGGCGACACCGCCAGAACTGGGCGGGGGTGCCGAGATCACGTGATAGCTGCGGTAATCGCACTCGACGGGCGGGAGTTCGCGAGTCTTGTAGCGGTCCAGATCTTCCTGATCGATGATCCCTCCGCCCGCCCGACTGGCCTTGACGATGGCCGCCCCCGTCTTGCCCTTGTAGAAGCTGTCGGCGCCGTGCTTTCTGATCAGACGTAACGTGCCTGCAAGGTCAGGCTGCACCAGCCTTTGGCCAGCCGCAAAAGGCTGTCCCTTGTTGAGAAAAATTTCAGTAGTGGCCGGAACTTTTCTCAAGTCCTCGGTCGCAGAAGCGAGCATGTCGACGTCGCCTTGCTCAAGGCTGAAGCCATCCTCGGCCAGTTTGATCGCCGGCTCGATCAACGATTTCAGCGTCATCGTTCCATACTTTTTTCGCGCATATTCCAGACCCGAGACAGTACCGGGGACGCCAACTGCCAGCCATCCGGTCGTACTCAGGCCCTTGATGATGGTTCCGTCCTTGTCGAGGTACATGTCCCGGCTCGCCGCACGGGGAGCCTTCTCTCGAAAATCGAGGAAGGTCTTTCGTCCATCGGCAAACCGGATCGTCATGAAGCCGCCACCGCCCAGATTGCCGGCGGCCGGATAGACGACGGCCAGGGCATACCCCACCGCGACAGCCGCATCTATCGCACTGCCGCCGTGCTTGAGAATGTCGACGCCGACCTCGGTCGCCAGGTGCTGTGCAGTGACCACCATGCCCTTTTCCGCGGCTACCGGCGTCACCGAGGCCGCATGGGCGGCCGACACCATGACCAGTGACCAAACGCAGCCAACCAGCAGGCAGACCCCCGTCAACGTTCCAAAGATGATGTCGGTGAGCCCCGGCCGAATTTTCAATTCGCGGCTTGAAACTGCCAAAGACATGAAACTCCTCTCTCCCGTTCGGTGTCGTCTCATGGCCGCGAAACGCCGCTGAAGTCTAATCAATTCCGCTGACTTGTTCCCGCTAATTCGGTATCGTGCCATCCGGCCCACTTGGGTCGAATGCAGGTTCCGGGTGCTTTGGCAGGGGTTATATTGAAATGCTTCTTGCGCGCCGCTCAGCTTCAGCCGCGACGACATGCTTGCTGATCACACACGGATTTCTGCTCCTGCTTTTCGCAACGGCGCAATCCCCGGCCGCAGCGGCATCCGGCAGCTGCGCGACTTCAGCCGAAGTTACCGTGTTGCCGTCGCCGCTAGCGCCCTGGACCGGCGCGCCGCTGCGCGTCATGGTCGTCACCGAAAAGCCGGTAGAGGGCGTGCTGTCGCTGATCGCGCCCGACGGAACTGCCGCTGTTAAGTCGTCCGAGCGGCACGAAGGGCCACCTTATTCCTGGTTCGCTGAAGTCGCAGCCCCCGCCGCCGGCACCTGGCGCGTGACGCTGTCGAGCGGCGCGGCGGCGGATTGCAGCCCGGTCACGCGCGAAATCGCCGTCAGCGGCAAAAAGCCGGAGTTTCGTATTCCGGCGGGAAGCATCTGGCGGGTGCGCGATAGCTGGAACGCCACCAACGAAGCGCTGTTCTCGGCATGGATCGCAAAACTGTTCGACGCGCCGCCCGACCAGAACCTGGACTGGAAGGTCTGGTACGAAGTGCTGCGCGACCAGTCACGCAACTTCCTCTACAACCATCTCGGCCGCAACGAGGACAAGACACAGACCGGCTCGCGTCCCGACTGTGCCGACTTCGTCTATTTCCTGCGCGCTTATTTCGCGTTCAAGATGGGGCTGCCGTTTGGCTATTCGAATTGCTCGCGCGGCGCCGGTGGAAGTCCGCCGAAGTGCTACCAGTGGTTCGACGTCGAACACCCCGAGGTAACGCGTCCGCCGCCGCCACCCGACCCGAACGCCGGGGCGACGAACGCCGCCGCCGCGCCGCCGCCCGCGGAGCAGCCGAAGATCCTCGGCATCTTCGGGCGATCGGAGCCGCCGCCGGCCGACCCGTCGGTAACGGCGCCCGCGAAGCCTGCTCCGCCCAAGCCGAAGCCGCCGACCAATTTCGCCGAATATGTGCGCGACGTCGGCGACGTCGTTCACACCGGCGCGGTGCGCGCGGGCGACGACAATGCCGATTTCTACACAGTGCCGCTGACCGAGAAGGCGTTGCGCCCGGGCACGGTATATGCCGATCCGTACGGTCACGTGCTGATGCTGGTGCGCCGCGTTCCCGAGGTGAACGGCACGCCGGGCGTCTTCCTCGCCGTCGATTCCGAACCGGATGGATCGGTGACTCGCAAGCGTTTCTGGCGCGGCAATTTCCTGTTCGCGCACGAGCCCACGCTCGGCAGCGCCGGCTTCAAGCATTTCCGTCCCATCGTGAAGGAAAAGAACGGCCCGTTGAAGCGGCTGAGCAATGCCGAGATCGGCAAGAATCCGAGTTACGGCGATTATTCGGCCGAGCAGTCGCAAATGACGATGGAGGATTTCTACGATCGCATGGACGACGTGATGTCGCCCGAGCCGCTCGATCCGGTGCGCGCGATGACGGACGCCATCACCAGCCTTACCGAGCAGATCAAGACGCGCGTCACCTCGATTGAAAACGGGCGGAAGTGGCAGGCCAAGGCCACCGGCGACGCGACCATGCCGGATGGCGCTGCGATCTTCGCGACCACCGGCGCCTGGGAGGATTTTTCGACGCCGGCGCGCGATTTCCGCCTGTTGATCGCCGTCGACGTGGTGCGGAATTTTCCCGATCGCTTCGCGCGTCGCTCGGCCCGGTACGCGATACCGGCCGGCAAAAGCGTTGCGGACGTCAAGGCCGAACTGCAGGGCATGCTGGCGGCCGAGCTTGCCTCACGCAAGATCTCCTATACGCGCAGCGACGGCTCGCAGTGGACGCTATCGGTCAAGGATGTGGTCGATCGGGCAGTCGATTTCGAGATGGCCTACAACCCCAACGACTGCGTGGAGCTGCGATGGGCCGCTGCCGCGAACAGCGATGAGGCCTCGACGTGCAAGCGTCATGCGCCGGCGGCCCAGCGCGCAAAGATGTCGGACTACCGCGCCTGGTTCCGCGAGCGGCACTGGCCCGCGCACAGCTAGGATACGCGCGGGAGCGGATATTCTGAATCTACTTCTGCTTTCGGCTTCATTTCGGACACGACTGAACTTGCTGGTGCGATCAGTCGGCAATCGAACGAATGACTCTCGCCGGGTTTCCTCCGACAAAAGTGTTGGGGGGAACGTTCTTGGTGACCACGGAACCCGCCGCCACAACGGAATTTTCGCCAACCGTCACTCCGCCGATAATCGTTGCGCCGGCGGCGATCCATACGTTTCTTTCAATCACGATGGGCTTGGCGATGGTGACAGCGCGCCGCCGAGACGGTTCAAGAGGATGGCCAGACGTGATGATGCTCACGTTCGGCCCGATCATCACATCGTCGGCGATATCGAGCCCGCCAAGATCATAAAAAGTGCAGTTCTGATTTACGAAAACATTGCGCCCGATACGGATGTCGGGTCCGCCGGTCGTGTAAAATGGCGGGATCAATAAAAAGCTGTCGTCCACCTTCTTCCCGATGAGTTCGCTGAACAAGGCCCGGACTTCGTCCGCATCATTGAACGTCAAACGGTTGAGATTGGCGGTGATCGCCATCGCTCGTTTGACGTTTGCCAGCATGGTTGCCGATTCCGGCGTTCTCCGGGAGATCACCTTGGTACGATCGTCATTCGTCATTCGTTGTTTTCCTCAGAGCGCGGTCGAACGAACATTCGGCGCATGACGGCCGCGCCGAGATTCGTTGAATATAGCCGTCTCGATTGATCAGTACGCGGCTTGGTGCAGCGGTTCCCGAGCGAGGGAACGGCTTCAAGTCTTTTTGGCTTTTTTCGCCCGGCTATCCGCAGGCGCTTTCTTCTTCACCCGGCTCTGATTGTATTCGATGGCGGCGCGGATGAGATCCTTCAGCGCTCGCTGGTTGATCTTGTCGCCTTCGAGAAAGTCGATCGCGCGCCGCGCATTGCCTTCGAGGCCCGCGTTGAACAGTTTGTCGGGATCGGCCAGCTTCGCCCCGTACATGAAGGTCAGCTTCACCTTTCCTTTATGGGCGTTGGCGACGGCAATGATTCCGTCGCGCGACCACACCGGGCTTCCCATCCACTTCCACTCCTCGATGATCTCTTTGTCCGCCTCGAGGATGGTCTTGCGGACGCCGGCAAAGGTCTTGCCGCGCCAGTCGGTGATTCCTTCGATCAATTGGTCGATACGCTGCGATGGAGTCATTGCGTCCTCATACTGCGATTAACCAGCCGTCGAACAACATGGCCCTTCCACATCCACAGCCCCGACAGCAGCATGACGGGAAAGAACACGAACCGGGTCGGGGGAGCATAATCCGGAATCACCTCGAACGGACTATAGATGTAGCCGATGATCGGAATCGCGCAGA
Source organism: Bradyrhizobium ottawaense (assembly GCF_900099825.1). NCBI lineage: Bacteria > Pseudomonadati > Pseudomonadota > Alphaproteobacteria > Hyphomicrobiales > Nitrobacteraceae > Bradyrhizobium > Bradyrhizobium ottawaense. Next base: position 4,944,486 of record NZ_LT629693.1, read on the forward strand.
TGATGTGAATCCAGCGCACGATCGAACGTAGAGTAGTATCTTTCATGAGGGGTGGTTCCGGTTGTCGGTACTAACGCGTGGTGTGTCCCAGTCAGGTCTTGAATCGCGGGGCCTTAATCGGTCTTCGCCTCAATCGACCCGCGCCAATACCTGTTCCAGGCTTGCCAGGAATTTCTGCCATCCGAACCGGGCGCCGTGGAACGCCTGCTTCTGATCCGGCCGGAAGCCCGCTTGCTCCATGCGCAGCAGCGTCCCCGTGCCTGATGGCGTCAGCGTCCAGGTGACGACACTGTCGAGACCATGGGCCGCCCAGGTGTAAGACAATGTCTTGTTCGGCTCGATGGCCATGACCTGACAATCGACAGAGCCCCAGTCGGCGCGAAAACTGAAACGGTGGTCCACCGCGGGGCTGAAGTCGCTCTTCATCAGCCACTCCTCGATCAGGTGCGGTTGCGTCAGCGCGCGCCAGATCTTTTCCGGCGGGAAGGGGATTTCGCGTTCGACAATGACGGAAAGCGTTTCGGTCGCGGGTGCGTTCACTGGTCCATCCTTTTCAGCAGGTCTTCGAGGTGGTCGAACCGGCTTTGCCAGAAGCCGGCCATCTGGCTGGTCCAGTCGATCAGCGGGCCGAGCGCGCCGAGCTGGGCGCTGTAGTGAGTCTGGCGACCTTCGTGGCGGTCGCGTACCAGCCCGGCCTGCTTCAGCACTCCGAGATGTTTTGAGACCGCCGGTTGCGAGACGCCTGCCTGGGTCGTCAGCGCCCCGACCGTTTGCTCTCCCTTGCGGCACAATTGCTCGAAGATCGCCCGCCGGGTCGGATCGGCGAGCGTTTTGAACAGCGTGTCGGAAGCGTTCGGCATCTGAGATCGATAACTCTCTGGCTATGGATTAATGCATAACCGACGAGATATGGGTTAGTCAACCGGGAAAATCGTGGGTCGCCGGCGAGAATGCTTTGATATGGTCTTGGCTGTGGGGACCCGATCGCCTGGACGATGCTCTCCAGCATATCCCGCTGGTTATGTATTAAGGCGTGGTCGCGGAAAGGGCAGAACCCCGGTTTCCATCTCCACCCGCCGCAGGCATAATTCGGAAAACCGCCTCTCACCGGATTTCCCCCTATGTCCCTTCAGGCCTATCTCGCTTTCGTTGCCGCCTGCGTCGCGCTGGCGCTCATCCCGGGTCCGGTGGTGACGCTGGTGATCGCCAACGGCCTGCGGCATGGCACGCGCGCGGCCCTGACCAACATCGCCGGCGTTCAGGCCGGCCTGACCATCGTGATCGGCATCGTCGCGGTCGGACTGACCACGCTGATGGCGACCATGGGCTACTGGTTCGACTGGGTGCGCTTTGCCGGCGCCGCTTATCTGATCTGGCTCGGCTACAAACTGGTTCGTTTTCCGGTCGAAGGCGTCAATGCCGACGAGCCGCCACCGCCGCCGCGCGGCGGGTTTTTCCTGCAGGGCTTTCTGGTGCTGCTCAGCAACCCCAAGGTGTTGATTTTCTTCGGCGCCTTCATTCCGCAGTTCATGGACATGAGCAAGGATCACTTCTCGCAGGTGGCGCTGCTCGGCTTCACCTTCATGATCACCGGCGCCATCACCGATTCGATCTATGCGGTGCTGGCCGGCCGGGCGCGGCGGTTCTTCTCGGCCAAACGCACACGGCTGCTGTCGCGCGTCTCCGGCGGCTTCATGATCGGCGGCGGCATCTGGCTGGCGCTGACGCGGGCAAGGTGAAGCGCAGGCTGTTTTGAATCCAGGCCACTTGAACCCCAAGCCGCGACGGCGCGTCTAATCCCAGCGCCGTCTCTGGGGGGAAGCCTGATGCCCAATCTGCCGTGGTACGTCTATGCGATGCTGCTCGCGCCGCTCGCGCTCATTCTCGTCGTCGCGGCTTACAAGGCATTGCAGGTGCGTGCCGCCCGCGAATGGCCGTCGGCGCCGGGCAAGGTGGTGATCTCGAATTCCGAAGTGCGCGACGTCCGCGTGCTCGACGATAGCAGGGAGATCGGCCATCGCTTCGAAGAGCGCAACTTCGCCAACATCGTTTACGAATACACCGTCCGAGGAAAGGTGCTGCGCAACAACCGCGTCAGCATCGGCGAGGACCGCGGCAATTTCGAAGTTGCGGAAACCATCGCGAAATATCCGGCCGGCATGGCTGTCACCGTCTTCTATAATCCGCTGCATCCGAACGAAGCCGTGCTGGAGCGCGATTTGCCGAAGGGCCTGTGGGGCTGCCTCGGCATCGGCACGGCGGTCGTGCTCGCGATCGTGTTCGGCGGCGTATTCGGACTCAATCGGTTTTCCGAGTTCCTTTCGGCCCGGCTGGCGGATCCAAAGGTGTCGCCGCTGGTGATGGCGTTCGGCGCGTTCGGCGTCGTCATCGCGCTGTTCGCGCTGGTGATGCAGAAGCAGCAGCGGCTCGCGATGAAATGGCCGGTCGTGTCAGGCACCGTCCAGATGTCGGATGTCGAACAATACCGGGCGGCGCCGAGCGAGCAGGGATCGCGCGGCGCGATGATGTACCAGCGGCAGGTGTCGTACGCTTACCGGTTCAACGATGTCGACTACACCGCCATCGAAGCCCGCTTCGCCACCGGCAGCAACTCGACCTCGGGCTGGCTGATGCGCAAGTTCATGACGGCCTATCAGGACGGCTCCGTCGTCAAGGTCTACGTCAATCCGCTCAATCCGTCGGAGGCGACACTGAACCCGCGCACCAGTTTCGCCTGGGTGTTGTGGCTGCTCGCAGCCGGGTTCGCGGGCGTCACCTACTACACGGCGGTCCATGGTTGGGCCGAAAATAGTTAGGCAGAAAGCAATCGCTGCGCCCGCAGCAACGGCTCGATCTCGGTGAAAATCCGCGCCAGCCGGTCGGCCCAGGATTTCTCGCCGGCGGGATCGGAGATCAGATCCTGGCGGATTTCGATCCCGGTGTTGATCAGGCCGCGCGCCTCGCCGTGCACGGGAATGGTGTAGTCGGTGTCGTCGCTCACCGCATACGGCTCGTTGTCGCCGACCACGAGATCGCCCTCGGCGCGCAAGCCCTTCAGCACCAGCGGCGGCAGGCGGGTGTCGCGGTGGTAGAGCGTTCCGATGTGCCATGGCCGTGCGATCCCGGCATAGGCGGGGGTAAAGCTGTGCAGCGACACCAGCACCGTCGGCAGGCCGGCAGCGCGGCGCGCATCGATGATCTCGCCGATGCGGCGGTGATAGGGCTCGAAGATTTTTACGCGCCGCAGTTCCGCAGCCTCGCGCGAAAGCCCCTCGTTGCCGGGAATGGTGGTGGCCTCGCTGATGCGCGGGATCGAGCTTGCGGCATCGGGCGGGCGGTTGCAGTCGATCACGAGCCGCGAGTAGCGCTGCACGATCAGATGCGCGTCGAGCTGTTTCGACATGGACTCCGCGACGCCGGCAATGCCGATGTCCCAGGCGATATGCCGCGTCAACTCGCTCTCGGGCAGCCCGAGATCGTCGAGCCCGCGCGGAACGAGCCTGCCGTAATGGTCGCAGGTGAAAAAGAACGGCGATCGTCCCGCTTCATTGAACTCTTGGACCGGGGGAACATCTTCGGTTCCCAGAAGTAAGCCTGTGTCGTCTGCGGGCTTCAAAAGCATTTTTCCCCTGATTGATGCCTATTCAAGCGGCATACGACCTGCAAATGAGCACGGTTCGGTCTAGATTAGCACACCCAGAATCGATGATTGTTGAACGATGCCGCTCCTGACCATCCACCACAAGACCGTATATCGCTACAACCGCCCGGTGGCGTTTGGCGAGCATCGTATCATGCTGCGCCCGCGCGACGGCCATGACCAGCGCGTGCTGTCGTCCAGCCTCGAGATTTCACCGGAGCCGATGTCGCTGCGCTGGATCCACGACGTGTTCGGCAACAGCGTCGCGATTGCAACCTTCGACGAGCGCGCGGAAACGCTGTCGTTCACCTCGATGGCGACCGTCGAGCACAATCCGGCCGAAGAGTTCGCGCTGACCGCCGACGACACCGCCTATTTCTATCCGTTCATCTACGACCGCGAGGAATTTCCCGACCTGCAGCAGTTCATCGCGCCGCAGTATGGCGATCCGAACGGTGAGCTGTCGGCGTGGGCGCGGCAGTTTCTCGACGCGGACGGGCCGACGCCGACCTTCAACATCCTCAGCGGCATGACGCATGGCATCCGCGAGGCCTTCACCTATCGCAAGCGCCACGAGCACGGCACCCAGCATCCGCTCGACACGCTGCAGACCGGTTCGGGCACCTGCCGCGACTATGCGATGTTCATGATCGAGGCGCTGCGCCGGCTCGGCATCGCCGCGCGCTTCGTCTCCGGCTATCTGTTCATTCCCGGCGACAGCGCGCACGGTTATGTCGGCGGCGGCTCGACCCATGCCTGGGTGCAGGTCTATCTGCCCAGCGCCGGCTGGATCGAGTTCGATCCGACCAACGGCATCGTCGGCACCCGCGACCTGATCCGCGTCGCGGTGGCGCGCGACCCGCGCCAGGCGGTCCCGCTGCACGGCTGCTATCTCGGTTCGGCCGACGCCTATGTCGGCATGGAGATCGGCATCAACGTGGTGTCGGTCGGCGATGACGAAGTGCGATCCGACGAGGCGCTTGAACAGCTCGAAGCGCCTGTCCGGGACGTGCCTGAAGAAGAATCCGACGCGCGGTCCGTAGCGCAGTCCCAGAGTCAGTCTCCCGAGAAGGTCTGACCATGGAGATCGACGTCGGCTTCGAGATTTCTTATGCGGCGGTGGCGCCGACGCCGATGGTGATGATGCTCTCGATCCACCCGTCGCGCATGTTCGACATCATCGGCCAGGAAAGCATCGTCGCCGAACCCGATGTGCCGATCGGTTTCTACCGCGACGGCTTTGGCAATGTCTGCGGCCGGCTGGTGGCGCCCGCCGGTGGCGTGACATTGAAGGGAAAGGCGCGGGTGCGCGATTCCGGGCTGCCGGATGCGGTGGCGCCGACCGCGCAGCAATTGCCGATCGACCGGTTGCCCGATGACGTGCTGCAATATCTGATGCCGAGCCGCTATTGCGAGACCGACAAGCTGATCGACATCGCCTGGTCGCTGTTTTCAGCGACCAAACCCGGCTGGGCGCGGGTGCAGGCCATCGTCGATTTCGTCCACGACCACGTCACCTTCGGCTACGAGCACGCGCATCACATGAAGTCGGCGCATGACGTCCATGAGCAGCGCACCGGCGTCTGCCGCGATTTTGCGCATCTGGCGCTGACCTTCTGCCGCTGCATGAACATCCCGGCGCGCTACTGCACCGGCTATCTCGGCGATATCGGCGTGCCGCCGGATCCGGCGCCGATGGATTTCTCCGGCTGGTTTCAGGTCTATCTGTCCGGCCAGTGGTACACCTTCGACGCCCGCCACAATCACCCGCGCATCGGCCGCATCCTGATGGGCACCGGCCGCGATGCAGCCGATGTCGCGCTGACCACGAGTTTTGGCCGGATGGACCTCGTCAAATTCGTGGTGGTGACCAACGAGGTGGTGGCGGCTTGATCCCGGCCGCGTTGACGGGATAACTGCGCGCCATGATTTCAGATCGTCTGTTCGTCTACGGCACCCTGATGCGCGGCTTCGACCATCCGATGGCGACGCTGCTGTCGCGCAGCGCGGATTTTCTGGGCGAAGCGCGATGTCAGGGCCGGCTCTATCTGATCAAGCATTATCCGGGGCTGGTGCTGTCGGAGGACCCTTCGGAAATCGTGTTCGGTGAGCTGTACCGCCTGCGCGACCGCGACGCACTGCTCGGCGAGTTCGACATGTACGAAGCCTGCGGCGAAGGCTTTCCGGAGCCGACCGAATACCTAAGAAGGATGCTGCAGGTCACGCAGGAAGACGGCACCGCAAGCGAGGCGTGGACCTATGTCTACAGCTGGCCCGTCACCGGCCTGCCGCACATCGCCTCGGGGAAGTTTCTGGAGCCGTGAACTGTCATTGCCGGGCTTGACCCGGCAATCCATCAAAAAGAAGAGCATTTTGCGAAGTGGATGGATGGCCGGGTCAAGCCCGGCCATGACAAGCAAAATCAAACAGCATCCAGCCGCTCGCGCTCCACCCGAATATCCACCTCGCGCTCGACATAGCTCCATTCTTCGGTCTCGCGCAGCATGCCGACCAGTTCCTCGAACAGCGATTCGTGCGCCAGCCGGTATTCGAACCAGGTCAGGAAATCGAAGGCGCCGCCGAGGTCGCGGCAATGGTAGAGCTGCCGCGCGATCGCGGGCAGGAATCTCAGGGTGGAGGCGATGTGGTGCGACTTGTCCTCGAAAATCCCGCGCCGTTCTTCTTGCGTCAGTTCCCACCAGGCCGCCGATTTTCGGATCGGGATCAGCGCCGCGAGCGTCGCCTCGGGCCGGCCGAGCCCGGCCTGCGCGGCGGCAAGTTGCTCTTTCTCGGCGCGTTCGACATAGCGCACATGGCTGGCGACGCCGACGAGCCGCCAGCCGGTCTGCGAGGGCAGGATCGGCAGCGCGACCGAGTCGGAATGGGTGACGGACAGCGCCGGCGTCGGCGTCAGGCCCTCGCCCTTCACCGCCGCCAGCCGCTTCACCTGCCACGCCCCGCTTTGTCCGCCCCTGAACACCGAGAACATGGGGGATATGGAAGCGTGGAACCCGAAATGATTCAAGCGGAGTAAGGTGCGCTAACCGTCGTCAAGCCCGGCGATGACGAGAAGAGATTGTCACTTTGCCCCTGTGAATAGTGGCAAGAACTGAGAAACATCTCATATTTTGCTATATCCATGATCGGTTGGCACAAGGCCGCCGACTTAAGGCACTCACCAACCCCATGCGCTTCACGCCCCAATTTCTCGACGAACTGCGTGCCCGGCTTCCGGTTTCGGAAGTCGTGGGCCGGCGCGTGAAGTTGAAGAAGGCGGGGCGGGAATATAAGGGGCTGTCGCCGTTCCAGCAGGAGAAGTCGCCGTCCTTCACGGTCAACGACCAGAAGGGATTTTACCACGACTTCTCCTCCGGCAAGCACGGCGACATCATCTCGTTTTTGATGGAGACCGAGGGCGTCGGCTTCACCGAAGCGGTCGAGCGGCTGGCCTCGATGGCCGGCATGGCGCTGCCGGCGGTGACGCCGGATGCCGCGCGGCAGGATCAGCGCCGCAAGACGCTCTATGACGTAATGGATCTCGCCGCAAAATTCTTCTGCGACACGCTGGCCTCGCGCTTCGGCGCCAAGGCGCGCGGCTATCTCGCCGATCGCGCCATTACGCCGGCGACGCAGCTCCAGTTCCGCATCGGCTATGCGCCGGGCGGCCCGGGCGAGCGCTTTGCGCTGAAGGAATATCTCGGCGCCCAGGGCATTCCGACCGAGGACATGGTCGAAGCCGGACTTCTGATCGGCGGCGACGATATTCCCGTGCCCTACGATCGCTTTCGCGACCGCGTGATGTTTCCGATCACCGACATTCGTAACCGGGTGATCGCATTCGGCGGCCGCGCGTTGGAAAAGGATGTTCCGGCAAAGTACCTGAACTCGCCGGAAACGCCGCTGTTTCACAAGGGCGACAACCTCTACAACCTTAGCTCAGCGCGGCAGGCGACCCATAACGGCGCGCCCCTGATCGTGGTCGAAGGCTATGTCGACGTCATCGCCATGGTCACCTCGGGCTTTGGCGGCGCCGTCGCGCCGCTCGGGACCGCGCTCACCGAAAACCAGCTCGCACTGATCTGGAAGATGGCGGACGAGCCGATCCTTTGTTTCGACGGCGACCGCGCCGGACAGAAGGCCGCCTACCGCGCCGCTGACCTGGCGCTGCCGCATCTCAAGCCCGGAAAAAGTCTGCGCTTTGCGTTGCTGCCCGAAGGCCAGGACCCCGACGATCTCGCGCGCTCCGGCGGACGAGCTGCTGTCGAGGAAGTCATTGGTGCCGCGCGTGGCCTCGCCGACATGCTGTGGTCGCGCGAGATCGAGGGCGGCAGCTTTGCCACGCCCGAACGCCGCGCGGCGCTGGAAGCGCGGATCGGCGAACTCAGTAACGGCATCCGCGACGAAGTGGTGCGGCGCTATTATCGCCAGGATCTCGCTGAACGGCTGCAGCGCACCTTTGCGCCGGAAGGCGGGCGCGGCGGCGGCTACGGCAGAGGCAATTTCAACCGCGGCGGAGGCGGCGAATCAGGCCGCCGTTTTGCCCCCCGCGGCTCGTTCACCCCGGGTCCGGCCGGCCGATTTGCCGCCGGCGGCGGCCGCGGGCAGGGAGCGTCGGCCAGCCAGACCATCAACCGGGGTCCCTACCAGGCGGCCAGCCCCCAGTTGGCCAACAGCCCGATCATGCGCGGCCAGCGCTCGGCGATCTCCCGCCGCGAGGCCTTGATCCTGCAATCTCTGATCAACCACCCCTGGCTGTTGCACGATCATCTGGAGGAGGTGGCGGCGCTGGAACTGGCCCATCCGGAGGCCAACAAGCTCCGCGCCGGCATTATCGCGGCCTTTGCCAACGACCATCACCATTCGCCGGAGCCGGAAGAGCAGGCCGAAAAGATGCGGGCCGATCTCGAGGCGCGCGGATTAGGTGAGATTCTTCAAAGGGTTGAACGGGCGATCACGACTTCGGCGGTGTGGGGGAGCAAGCCCGGCGCAGCAAGGGAAGATGTTTTAGCCACCTGGCAGCAACTCGTTGTCTTGCATCAGAAAACCCACGCCTTACTTAGGGAGAAGAAGGACGCCGAGCTGGCCCTGGGCGAGGACTCTAGCGAGGCGAATATGGGGTGGCTGAGAGATGTCAGCGCCCGGCTGGACTCGCTGGACGGCACCGAGGCCCTGATTGAGGGTTTTGGCGAACTTTCGGGCCGGTTCCGAAAAAGCGTCTGATGAAAAATTCATGCGGACGGCCGCGGCCGGAGCCGTTAAAAGACTCGCCAAACCCATGGTTTGGCTGCAAAAACAGGGTTAAGCGAAACTTAATAGCCGCAAGGGTACACGAGCGGTGAAGGGTACTCAGCGATAGCAAGGCTTACTTAGAGATAGCAAGGCTATTGGCATAACACCGGTGACGAGGGGTTTAGGGGTGGCGACGGTTTGCGCCGCCCTTTCCGCGTCATGAGCATGAGGATCATGCTCGAAGAGTGAAATCGAGCGGGACGGCTTTTCGCAGAAAAGTTGTCTCCAGTAATTCAAGGCAGGCAGCGGCTGACGCTGTCCCGCATGAGCGCGTTTCGGGAGCTTGATGAATGGCCACCAAGGCAAAGACGCTGCAGGTTAAAGACAAGGAAAAAGACGACAAGGCAGCGGACGCCCCTGAGAAGGATTCGCCGGACGCGCCGTCGCCGTTGCTCGACCTGTCGGATGCCGCGGTCAAGAAGATGATCAAGCAGGCCAAGAAGCGCGGCTTCGTGACCTTCGATCAGCTCAACGAAGTGCTGCCCTCCGACACCACCTCGCCCGAACAGATCGAAGACATCATGTCGATGCTCTCGGACATGGGCATCAACGTGTCTGAAGCCGAAGAGGCCGACTCTGAGGACGAAAAGGAAGAGGCCGAGGACGACACCGACAACGAACTCGTCGAGGTCACGCAGAAGGCCGTCACCGAGGTCAAGAAATCCGAGCCCGGCGAGCGCACCGACGACCCCGTCCGCATGTATCTGCGCGAGATGGGCACGGTCGAGCTGTTGTCGCGCGAGGGCGAAATCGCGATCGCCAAGCGCATCGAGGCCGGCCGCGAGGCGATGATCGCGGGTCTCTGCGAAAGCCCGCTGACGTTCCAGGCCATCATCATCTGGCGCGACGAACTCAACGAAGGAAAGATCTTCCTTCGCGACATCATCGATCTCGAAGCCACCTACGCCGGCCCCGACGCCAAGAACAACATGAACCCGGCGCTGATCGCAGCGCCCGTCGGTCCCGACGGCCAGCCGCTGCCGGCCGCCGCAGGTGCCGCGCCCGCGCATGTAGCACCCCCGGCCGCCCCGCCGTCGCCGACCCCGTTCCGCGCCGCAGCCGCTGCACCCGCGGCCGGTGGCGAGACCGTGGAAAAGGATCCGGCCGAGTCCGCCGCCGACGGCGACATGGACGACGACGAGTTCGAAAACCAGATGTCGCTCGCGGCCATCGAGGCCGAGCTGAAGCCGAAGGTGGTCGAGACCTTCGACAAGATCGCGTCCGAATACAAGAAGCTGCGCCGCCTGCAGGAGCAGGACATCGCCAACCAGTTGCAGAGCGAGACGCTGTCGCCCTCGCAGGAGCGCAAGTACAAGAAGCTGAAGGACGAAATCATCGTCGAGGTGAAGTCGCTGCGGCTGAACCAGGCCCGTATCGATTCGCTGGTCGAGCAGCTCTACGACATCAACAAGAAGCTGGTCTCGTTCGAAGGCCGCCTGCTGCGCCTCGGCGACAGCCACGGCGTCGCGCGCGAGGATTTCCTGCGCAACTACCAGGGCTCGGAGCTCGATCCGCGCTGGCTCAACCGTGTCTCGAAACTCTCCGCCAAGGGCTGGAAGAATTTCGTCCATCACGAAAAGGACCGCATCAAGGAACTGCGCGGCGAGGTCCAGCAGCTCGCGGCATTGACCGGTCTCGAGATCGGCGAATTCCGCAAGATCGTGCACGGCGTGCAGAAGGGCGAGCGCGAGGCGCGCCAGGCCAAGAAGGAAATGGTCGAGGCCAACCTGCGTCTCGTGATTTCGATCGCCAAGAAGTACACCAACCGCGGCCTGCAGTTCCTCGACCTGATCCAGGAAGGCAATATCGGCCTGATGAAGGCGGTCGATAAGTTCGAATACCGCCGCGGCTACAAGTTCTCGACCTATGCGACGTGGTGGATCCGGCAGGCGATCACGCGAAGCATTGCAGATCAAGCGCGCACCATCCGCATTCCCGTGCACATGATCGAGACCATCAACAAGATCGTGCGCACCTCGCGCCAGATGCTGAACGAGATCGGCCGCGAGCCGACCCCGGAAGAGCTCGCCGAAAAGCTCGGCATGCCCCTGGAGAAGGTCCGCAAGGTCCTCAAGATCGCGAAAGAACCGCTCTCGCTCGAAACCCCCGTCGGTGACGAGGAAGATTCGCATCTCGGCGACTTCATCGAGGACAAGAACGCGATCCTGCCGATCGACGCGGCGATCCAGTCCAACCTGCGCGAAACCACCACCCGCGTACTGGCCTCGCTCACGCCCCGTGAAGAACGCGTGCTCCGCATGCGCTTCGGCATCGGCATGAACACCGACCACACGCTGGAAGAAGTCGGCCAGCAGTTCTCGGTGACGAGAGAGCGTATTCGTCAGATCGAAGCGAAAGCGCTGCGCAAGCTGAAGCATCCGTCAAGGTCGAGGAAGCTGCGGTCGTTCCTGGATAACTAATTCAAGCCGTCATTGCCGGGCTTGACCCGGCAATCCATCTAAAACAAACGGCGGGCCCAAAGCCCGCCGTTTTCGTTCTGATGTCCTGGACCGTCGCTACTTCTTCTTCGCGCCGACCCGCTCGAGGCTCTTGATCGCCAGCGTGCTGCGGCCGGATTTCTCGGCGATCTCGCGGTCCTGCTCGAGAATATAGCCGCGCGCCGGCTCGTCGCCGTCGAGGCCGCCGAGCAGCTCGGCCGGCACGCGCCGGTTGGAGCGCTGGGAGCCGTCTTCATAGACGACGTTGAAAAAGGCGAATTCGCCTTTGGGATTGGTGCCGGGTTTCTTGGCCATAAGCGGGCTTGTCTCCGATAAGGCGGCTGGTGTCAATTATTGCTTCCGTGATGGCTGGCCGGCGTCTGACGGCCCGGCCGATGGCGGGAAATGCCGGAAATTGATACGTTCCGGGAAGCCCACCCGAAGGAACCCACCATGACCGGCCGCCGGCTTGTTGTCTGGTACAACACGCGCTGCCCCGTCTGCGATGCCGGCATCGACTGGCAACGCAACAAGCTGCTTGCCGCGGTGCGCGCCGGCGACATTTCCTTCTCCGACATCAACGAACAGCCCGACGCACTCGCCGGTTTCGGCGCCTCGCTCGATGACATCCGCCGCCGCCTGCATGCGACCGACGAGACCGGCCGCCTGATCGTCGGCGCCGACGTCGTCATTGCGATGTGGAAGGTGACGCCGGGTGAAGGCTGGCTGGCGTCGCTGTTCGGCAACCGCCTGATGCTGCCGCTGACACGGTTCGGCTATGACAGGTTCGCGGATGTCCTGTTCGCCTGGAATAGATGGAAGGGACATTGGTGAGGGCTGCGTCTCTCGAACAACAGCGGCAGGTATGGTAGAAGCCGATTCAATTGTCCCGCGCCCTCTCAGAAAACGGCTCCCCATGCATTTCCGTCCCGCCTTTGCCTTCTGCGCCTCTGTGCTCGCCACGCTCATCCTCGCCACCCCGTCTTACGCCGCCCGCTGCGGCGGCGACTTCAACACCTTCGTGGCGGCGATGTCGCAGGAGGCCGCGGCATCAGGCATTTCGCAAGGCGTGATCTCACAGGCGCTCGGCGGGGTGCAGCAGGATGGCGGCGTGCTGGCGTTCGACCGGCGCCAGCGCGGCACCTTCAACAAGTCGTTCGAGCAGTATGTCTCGACCCGCGTCGGGGCCGGCCGCATCAATGCCGGCCGCGCGATGCTGCAGAGGCATGCGGCGCTGCTGTCGAGCATCGAGCAGAAGTTCGGCGTGCCGCGGCAGATCCTGGTCGCGATCTGGGGACTGGAGACCGATTTCGGCAAGGGCGACATGGGAAAATTGCCGGTGTTTCGCGTGCTCTCGACCATGGCGCATGACTGCCGCCGCACCGAACTGTTCCAGGGCGAATTGCTGGCGGCGCTGAAAATCGTGCAGCGCGGCGACTTGCGTCTGAATGACATGATCGGCGCCTATGCCGGCGAGATCGGCCAGACGCAATTTTTGCCGTCGTCCTACATCAAGTATGGCGTCGATTTCGACGGCGACGGCCATGTCGATCTCCGCCACAGCGTGCCCGACGTGCTCGCCTCCACCGCCAACCTCTTGCACACCTCGGGCTTCAAGATGGGCGCGCCCTACGGCGAAGGCACTGCCAATTTCGAAGCGATGCGCGAATGGAACAGGGCGACGATCTATCGCAAGACGATCGGGTATTTCGCGGACCAGTTGGGCGGGCGGTAGACTCCGTCATTCCGGGGCGCGCGATAGCGCGAACCCGGAATCTCGAGATTCCGGATTCGATGCTGCGCATCGCTCCGGAATGACGGATAGAGTTGTTTCGTCATTGCGAGGAGCGATAGCGACGAAGCAATCCATGTATCGGCAAGCCGCGCTATGGATTGCTTCCGCCTTCGCTCGTTGAGCTTCGGCGCACGAGTCGCTTCGCTCGCAACGCCGAACTCACTTCCCCGCCTGTGCCGCCATCTTCTCCAGCCGCTTCGCCAGCACCGCCCAGTACGTCGCCGGCCGAAACCGTTGCAACAGATCCATGAACCAGGCGTCGTTGCCGATCAGGATGCGGGGCTGGTTCTTCTCGATGCCTTCGATGATGCGCAACGCCGCCGCGGCCGGCGTGGTCTTTGCCATCGCGTCAAAACGGTCGATCGATTGGGCGCGGCGGGCGTTGTCGGTGACGCCGGCGCCGGTGCGGGAGTTGCGCGCGATGTTGGTCGAAACACCGCCGGGATGCACCACCGACAGTTTCACCGAACTGTTCGCCATCGCGAGTTCATGGCGCAGGCTTTCGGAAAAGCCGCGCACCGCGAATTTCGCCGCGCAATAGGCGGTCTGGCCGGGCGGGGCGATGATGCCGAAGATCGAGGACAGGTTGACGATATGTGCCGCGCGTTGACTGGAAAGATGCGGCAGGAAGGCGCGGGTGCCGTGCACCACGCCCCAGAAATTGATGTTGATCAGCCATTCCATCTGCGCCTGCTCGACTTCGGCGAAAGTGCCGAGCAAGGCGACGCCGGCATTGTTGATGAGGATGTTGAGCGAAGGATGCGCGGCGGTGGCGGCCTGAGCGAAATCCCGGATCTGTCCGGGCTCGCCGACATCGACGCGGTGCACGCTGACCTTGCAATCGGGATTGCGGCCGATCTCGGCGGCGAGTTGTTGCAACCCGGCCTCGTCGCGGTCGGCGAGCGCGAGATCGCAGCCGCGCGCGGCCAATTCCAGCGCCAGTGCGCGGCCGATGCCGCTGGCGGCGCCGGTGACGGCGGCGGCACTTCCGGAGATCGCAGTCATTTGGACTCCATTGAGGTCGGGGAAACGGGATGGGAACTCGCGAAAAATTGCTTGTTCCCGGACATTGGCAAATTGGAACCGAACCATAAAGCGGTTTCGGCGCTTAACCCTGACGGCTCTGGGCAACATCAAAACGGAGGCGACCAAATGGGACAATCGAAACCCTTCCGCGCGACCGCACTGATCGTCGAGGACGACCCGATGCAACGGGAAATGATCTGCCTGCTGCTGGAGGAAAGCGACGTCGACGTCATCGAGTGCGAAAGCGCGGAGGCCGCCGAACTGGTGCTGGAAAACGTCGGCGACAACGTGGTGATGATGATGACCGACGTGCACCTCGCCGGCAACATGAATGGCGTCGAACTCGCGTACATCGCCCGCAAGTACAATCCCGGCATCGGGGTGATCGTCACGTCAGGCAGGCCCTTACCTCAGGAATTGCCCGACGGCGCACAGTTCTGGTCCAAGCCATGGGCGCCGCTCGACGTGATCCGCGAAGCGGAGCGGATGGCCTATGCCTGGAGCATCGATGCGCAGAGCCGACGGCGCCCGCCTGCGTGATCGCGCCCGCCGGTCTGGCGCTGCCAGGTCTTGGTGCTGCCAAGTCTTAGCGCTGCCAAGTCTTAGCGCTGCCGAGTCTTGGTGCTGTTATGTCAAGAGCTACCACGGCGGAGGCCGCCGTGGTAATTTCCGTTCATGACACTGTCCTTTCTCCTGACCTCGCTGATCGTGGTCGCCTCGCCCGGCACCGGCGTGCTGTACACGCTGGCGGTGGCGCTGACACAGGGCGCCCGGCCGAGCATCGCCGCCGCCTTCGGCTGTACGCTCGGCATCGTGCCGCAGATGCTGGCGGCCATGCTGGGCCTGGCCGCGGTGCTGCACACCAGCGCGCTGGCATTTGCCGCGCTGAAATATTGCGGCGTGGTCTATCTGCTGTACATGGCCTGGCAGGCGCTGCGCGAGACCGGGGCGCTGGCGCTCGACACACGTCCCGCCGCAGGCGAGCGATCCAGCCGACGCGTCATCGTCACGGCGATCCTGATCAACATCCTCAATCCAAAGCTGTCGATCTTCTTCCTGGCCTTCCTGCCGCAGTTCATTGCCGCCGACGAGCGCCATCCCCTGGCGCGCATGCTCGAACTGAGCGGCACCTTCATGGCGATGACGTTTGCGGTGTTCGCCGTCTACGGCCTGTTCGCCGCCTCGGTCCGCGACCGCGTCATCTCGCGGCCGAAGGTGATGGCCTGGCTGCGCCGCAGCTTTGCCGCCGGCTTCGCCGCGCTCGGCGCCAGGCTGGCGTTCGCGGAGCGGTAGTAGCTGTCGTTACGGACGCCGAGACCGTAGCCCGGATGAGCGAAGCGATATCCGGGACCGGTGCGTGTGTTTCCCCGGATGTCGCGGAGCCTGTCATCGGGCGCGCATTCGCGCGACCCGTTGGCTCATCCGGGTTACAAGTTTGAGCTTCTCCAAAAATCAAAAAGGCGGACCCGAGGGCCCGCCAGCTTTGGAAGATTGGATGCCCGGGCGGAACTGAGCGCTCCACCCGGGCGAAAATTCACTTCTTGGACTTCTTGGCCTTCTTCGCCTTCTTCGCCTTTTTCGCCTTCTTCGCTTTCTTAGCCATAGTATCCTCTCAAGGTTTTAATGGATTGAAACGCGACACCGAGGCATGTTTGGCGGAGGGCCAGCCTCACAACATCCTCAATGACAATCCCAACAGATTCGCAGCGCGATTCCGCGTGCTGTCATGCTGATGTCATCGCGTTATCCACAGCCATTATGCGTTTCGACGCGATTTTTCATCAAAACGCCGCTGGTCACGTCCGTTCGCGGCGCGCGCGTCATGCTTAACGACGAGGAAATACGCGCCCTCTTCATCAATTTAAAACCACCATTTGGATTCGCCGACAG
The DNA here is from genome assembly GCF_900099825.1 of Bradyrhizobium ottawaense. NCBI lineage: Bacteria > Pseudomonadati > Pseudomonadota > Alphaproteobacteria > Hyphomicrobiales > Nitrobacteraceae > Bradyrhizobium > Bradyrhizobium ottawaense. Next base: position 4,960,564 of record NZ_LT629693.1, read on the forward strand.
CGGTGAGAGTCCGTTAAGCGGCGCCGATGCACCTTGTTGCCAAGACAACGGGGATTGTCGTGGGGGAAGGCCCCGGGGGCGCAAGTTTCCGGCGTTTGGTTGGGCAACAGGGGAGACGGGGCCGCATAGGCCTTGGGGTATCAGCGATGCTGAGCGTTCCGACGCTTTGGACAGTGTTCGTCATCAACTTTCTCGCGCTCGGCCTGATCTGGGCCTACGTGGTGCGCAGCTATCCGGCGTTCGCGCCGGCGCGGTTCTGGACCGGCTCGTCGTTCGTGGCGGCGGTAGGGGCCGCGGTGGCGACGCTCCGCGTCGTGATGACGGACTCGCTGGTGCCGCTAGTACTGGGCGGCACGGCGCTGATCCTGGCGATCTGCCTGGCTGCGATGGGCATTCGGAAATTCTTCGACAAGCCGCTGACGTGGCGTTTTACGCTGCTCGTGACCGGGCTGGGTTTTGCCGGCCTTTCCCTCTTTACATTCGCCTATGACAGCGTGCCGGGGCGGCTCACCGTCTTTACGATTGCCGAGACGATCCCGCTGGCGCTGAACCTGAGGCTGCTGCTGACCCCGCAGGAGGGGCGCATCAATCCGGGGGCGCGGCTGGCCGGCATTGTTGCGACGTTCATCATCGCCATTTTCGGTGTGCGGCTGCTTTGCGGACTGACCGGATTGGCTGGCGGTTTCGCCTATGCCTACTTCAGCCCGGTCCAGTCGGTGCTGGTCCTGCTGCTGGTGTTCCTGTCGATGGCGTTGAATTTCGGCTTCCTGCTGATGGCGATGGATCGCCTGCGCGACGAGGTCGCGGATCTGGCGCTGCTCGATGACCTCACCGGCGTCGGCAACCGCCGCCATCTGGTGCAGCGCCTCGCCGAGGAATGCGCGCGATCGGAGCGCAGCGGCCAGCCGTTTTCGCTGCTCGTGATCGATCTCGACGGCTTCAAGGGCATCAACGACACCCACGGCCATGCCGCCGGCGACGCCTGCCTGCAGCATTTCACCCTGATGGCGCAAACCCGCTTGCGGCCCGGCGACATGCTGGCGCGCTCCGGTGGCGACGAGTTCTGCATCGTGCTGCCGTCCTCGACGCTGCGCGAGGGCGCCATGATCGCCCGCCGCGTGCTGGAAGTCTGCCGCGCCGATGCCGAGCAATGCGTCGGCGCAGATATTCCGATCTCGGTCTCGATCGGCGTCGCGCAGTGGGCCCGGGAGATGGGCGCATCGCCCGATCAACTGATCGCGGCGGCCGACCAGGCGCTGTACGACGCCAAGAAGGGGGGCCGCAACCGGTTTGCGACCTTCGAGGCGGCGCCGCCGCTGGTCCCAGAACTCACAAGCCCCGTGGTTTCGGATATGGCCGCGCGCAAGCGGGCGTGATACGCGCCAGTGAGGCCACTGGACTGAGATCATGAACCTACGTTTCGCCGCCGTGGCGCTTGTTGGCGCCTTCACGTTCTCCTTGGCATTCGCCGTTCCGGCTTCGGCGCAAACGCCCGACCTCGCGGCCATCGCGCGCGCGTCGGGCACCCCCGACATTCCCGGCCTGAAAATGGTCTGGCTGGCGCCATGGGGCGACCCCGCAAAGGCCCATCCCTGGCGCAACATCATCGTGCACCAGACCGAAGGCCCAAGCGGCTCCGCCCGCGGCGGCGCGCAGGAGCAGAACAAAAATCCGACCCGGCGCGGCGTCATGGTCTGGGTCGAGACCGACGGCACGGTGTACTGGGCGGTCGCGGAAAATCTGGTACCGACCCATACCGACGGCGCCGACCGCAACGACAACAAATATATCGACAACAGCAAAACCTATCGCCAGGTCAACAAGGACACCTCGATCGGCGTCGAATTCGCTGGCAATTATCCCGACGTGACGCGCGGCGCGACGGAAGCACAGGTCGCGGCGTGGCGGATCCTGGTGAAGGTGTTGCGGGCGCGCTACGGCATTCCGCTCGAACGCGTCTACGCCCACAACTGGATCGACTTCAAGGACGCCCGCTATTGCGAAGGCTGCGCGCTGGCGAAACTGGCGCGGGAGTGGGGCGAGTAAGCCGATTGACCGCCTGATCGGGTTCAAGCAATCTCACTTGGCGGTGGGCTGAAAGGATTTGAATTGATGACGTCTGCTTCGATGGCCTTGCCGTATTCACGCGCCAGGAAAGCCTTCGGCGCGGTGCCGGCGATCGCGCTGTTGCTTGGCGCCACACTGCTGGCGGCGCTGGAAGTGCCGAGCAAGCCGTTCCTCGACAAGAACAGCTTCTATCTGTCGTCGTCCGGCTTCAAGGTGCAGGTCGTCAACGATGCCGCGGGCAGGCAGGCGCTGCACGCATTGCCGCCGCATCGCTTCGTCGTTCACCGCTACGGCAACGACGTGCGCTATCTCTATGCCGAGCCGATCCACTGCGTCTGCATCTTCATCGGCACGCAGGCGGCCTATCAGAATTATCGCGACATCCTCGCCAGGCCGGTCGATCAGCCCGACACCGTCGCGCCCGACTACCAGACCCAGGCCAGCGCGTTGCTCTATGGCGATCCCTACGACTGGACCTCGCTCAACCAGCCCACCAGCATCGCCGATTATCTGCAGACGTATTATTGAGGGGGACGACGGCGGGCTGCCCACCAGAACAGCCGTCATACGCGGGCTTGACCCGCGTATCCATCACGCTTCGGAAAATTCTTGCGAAGGAGATGGATGGCCGGGTCAAGCCCGGCCATGACGTCCTGATATAAGGCTCGCCCCAAAAACAAAAAGCCGGCGTCGCCGCCGGCTTTCGTCAGTTGTCGCTTCGCGCGCGGTTAGAGCGCGGCTTCCAGAACGGCGGCGTCCGCCTTCGCGATCGTGCCCTTGACGGCCGACTGCACCTTTTCGAAAGCCCGGACCTCGATCTGCCGCACGCGTTCGCGGCTGACGCCGAATTCGGCGGCGAGGTCTTCCAGCGTCATCGGGTCTTCCGCCAGACGCCGCGCCTCGAAGATGCGGCGTTCACGCGGGTTGAGCACGCCGATGGCGCCGTTCAGCGCCTGCCGGCGATGATCGAACTCCTCGTGTTCGGCCATTACGGCTTCTTGGTTGGGCGAGTTATCGACCAGCCAGTCCTGCCATTCGCCGGCTTCACCGTCGTCGCGGATCGGCGCGTTGAGCGACGCGTCGCCACCGAGGCGGCGGTTCATGTCGATCACGTCCTGGGCCGTGACGCCGAGGCGCTTGGCAATGATCTTGACCTGGTCGGGGCGGAGATCGCCTTCGTCCAGAGCCGAGATCTTGCTCTTCGCCTTGCGCAGGTTGAAGAACAGCTTCTTCTGGTTCGCGGTGGTGCCCATTTTCACGAGCGACCAGGAACGCAGGATGTACTCTTGAATCGACGCCTTGATCCACCACATGGCGTAGGTAGCGAGCCGGAAGCCCTTTTCGGGTTCGAAGCGCTTGACCGCCTGCATCAGGCCGACATTGCCTTCCGAGACCACCTCGGAAATCGGCAAGCCGTAGCCGCGATAGCCCATGGCGATCTTGGCCACGAGCCGGAGATGGCTGGTGACAAGGTGATGCGCCGCGTCGCGATCGTCATGTTCGCGCCAACGCTTGGCGAACATGTATTCCTGCTGGGGTTCCAGCATCGGAAATTTGCGGATCTCGGCGAGGTAACGGGAAAGACCGTGTTCTCCATTGAGAACCGGTAAAGTAGCTGTACGGGCCATTGTAGCGCCCTCCAGTGGTTCAGGCCCCCGATAGCGGCGGGCCCGGCAGACGGCCGCTGTGTTAAAGCCGGCCAGGCTGCGATGTTCCGCGCTGGATATTCAGCGCAGGTGCAACATACACCAAACCTGACCATTTAGGGAAGGATTGCTGACGTCACGTCCCCGTGTGCCTGCCATAACCTGTTGGCATGGCAACGCTTTTCCAAAAGGCCTGCGTCATAGCGCCGCTTCCAGGGCGCTCCTTAAGAGAAGCAAATCCTCCGGCAAAGCCGCTTCCCAGTGCAAAAGTTCCCCGGTCCGCGGGTGCTCCAGGGCCAGCAGGTAGGCGTGCAGGGCCTGCCTGCCCAAGGCAGAGAGTGCGGCCTGGGCCTGGGGCCCGAGGTGGCCGGCCTTGGTCTTGAAGTGGGAGCCGTAGACGGCGTCGCCCATCAGCGGGTGGTCGATATGGGACAGATGCACCCGGATCTGGTGAGTCCGCCCGGTCTCGAGCTGGCAGGCGAGCAGGGAAGCGACCGGCTTGCCGTCGCGGCCCTGATAGGCCGCCTGCAGCTCCCAATGGGTCACCGCTTCGCGCCCACCCTCGCGCACCGCCATCTTTTCGCGGGCATAGGGATGGCGGTCGATCGGGGCGTCGACCGTGCCGCGCTGGCGGCCGGGCGCGCCCCAGATGAAGGCCATGTAGCCGCGCTGCATCGGCCCCGTGCGGCCATGGTCGGCGAATTGCGCGGTCAGCGATTGATGGGCGTGGTCGTTCTTGGCGACCACCATCAGCCCGGTGGTGTCCTTGTCGAGCCGGTGCACGATGCCGGGGCGGCGGACACCACCAATCCCCGAGAGGCTTGCGCCGCAATGGGCGATCAGCGCGTTGACCAGGGTGCCGCTCTCATGGCCGGCGGCCGGATGCACGACCAGTCCCTTGGGCTTGTCGATGACGATGATGTCGTCATCCTCGTAGACGATATCGAGCGCGATATTCTCACCCTTCGGCTCCGGCGCCACCGCCTCCGGGACGTCGATTGTGATCGTATCGCCGGTGGTGACATGATAAGCGGGGTCGCGGACGGGGGTGCCCCTGGCGGTGACGGAACCGGCCAGGATCAGCGCCTTCAGCCGCGAGCGCGACAGTTCCGGGCGGAGCACCGCGAGCACACGGTCGAGACGGGTCGAGCCCTCGTCGCCGCCGACGGTGACCTCCAGCCTTTGTCCGCCAGTTGAAGTGCCTTGATCCAAAACCGAGCCCTGTTCCAAAGAAGAGTTCTGCATGACCGATGCTGTTGCGCCCGAACCGAGCCCCGAGCAAGCCGCCTTGTTTGCGCGGGTGCGGCGGATGATGGTGATCGCAGGCCTGACCTCGGCGCTGGCCGTCTGCATCGTCCTGATCGCTGTCGGTTACCGCCTTTATCGCGGCGAGGGAAGCGCCACGGCGGCCACCTCGGATGTCACCGCGACGCTGCCGAAGGGCGCCCGGATCGTCTCGACCGGCACAGCCGGCGAGCGGCTGGTGGTGACCCTGGATATCGGCGGGGTGACCGAAATCCGCACCTTCGACGCCAAAACGCTAAAACCGGCCGGAAAACTCAAGTTCGTCAGCGAACCCTGAGCCCCTGTCATGGCCGGGCTTGACCCGGCCATCCACGTCTTTCTTCATTTGGCAGCCAGGACGTGGATGCCCGGGACAAGCCCGGGCATGACGAATAGAACCGTACCGCCTTGCAGCAGGCCGATTTCGAGGCTATTCCCTCCAGCCAACGCTCCCTTCGTCTAGCGGTTAGGACGCGGCCCTCTCAAGGCTGAAACAGGGGTTCAATTCCCCTAGGGAGCGCCAATCTTTTCAATAACTTAGGCGAATTTCCCGCCGCGTTCGGTCCCTCCGACCAAGTATTAACCGGGTATCGCGAAGGCGGCCTAAAGGAAGCCTGTAGAGCGGCCCGCCTAGGGGCGCGGACCCGGAAAGGCGCTACCGGGAGGGCCTAGCCGGTAGAACGTCCCGGCAGCACCGTTCCGCAATGTCGGAGCACCTTCCTTAAACGGTCTAGAGGCTGCCTTCCGGAACCGGGTATCGAGGAGCCTGCCTTCGCAGGGGTGAGGAGAACGCGCGGGCGGCCCGTTTCTAGGCTGTCGAGGGCCGCTCCCGCCCAAATCGATTTGGAGGTGCGTTATGACCGACCAAGCAAAGCGACGACAGGCACTGACAGTTGCAAAAGATAAATTGCAGGCTGCGAAGCGCGCCATCGTTCGGGTCGGTGCCGGTGGTCGCGGCTTTATCGTCGGCGCTGGTGAGGATCGATTTGTCATCACCGCCGCGCATTGTTTGCCATTGGAGCGGCTTCCGACGCCGCATCTCGCGAACAGCATCAACGAATATACGTTCGAGGACATCATCGGCCCGCTCCACGCAAAGAAGCTGACGATCTGGGGCGAACTTTGCATGTTCAATCTCACCGATGATGTTGCGGCGTTCGCTGCACCGGACGATCAAGAGCTGTACGATCAATGCGCCAGGTATGAAGAATTTACCGGAGCTGCGGCGATGGCGCTCGGCAAATCGCCTGATGTTCTAGCGCCGCATCTTTGGGAAGATCACCCCGGCACGACGGCCTTCACGCTGTCGCTCAAAGGCGAATGGCAATGTTGCACGGTCTACAATAACGGCCGACTCTTGGTCATCACTGAGGGGGCGGATGCCATCAAGGGCGGAATGTCGGGCTCGCCGATCATTGATATCAATGGTGCAGCCATCGGGCTGGTTTCAACAGGCTCGGACAGCCATAACAAGAACCCGAGCTTAATGGATTGCCTGCTGCCGTGGCTACTGCGGAAGCTCGACTGGCAGTGATGCGCCGATGCCCGCGCTCAAATACAAGGAGAAGTGAAATGAAATATCTGGCAGCAATCGCGTTGACGTTCACCATCATATCTTCACCGGTCTTGGCGGATGTCGATGCGGATCGAGACATAACACTGGTAACGAAATGCACTCCGAAGATTTTCCCAAGTGACCGCGAAGGTTTGCCGCCAAGCGTTTCTATTGAGGTGTTTAGTTGGTCAGATACGACAAAAGTTTGTAATGAAATGATGCGAGTCTTGGAAGGCGTCCGTCACAAGGACATTACAAATTTCGAAAAAGCTGTGGCCGTTCTGCACTTCAGCCAAATAAGCTATGGAACGGACGATATGCAGATTTTAAAGGAACTGATCGAGATCATCAGATTGCGTGGTCTATATGACAAACCTGATCGCTGGTATGAAACCAACAACTTGATCGTTCGCGCGTGGAATGCCTTCAACGGTGTAGTGGGTCCTCGACATATCATCACTTTCCTGCGGAGCGCGGGTCCAGACGCGGCCAAAGGTCTTTCTGATGACGGTTTGACAAGGATGATTATTCTTATGAAGCATCAGTATCAGCGCGGCGACTGAAAGCCTCTGGCGTAGATTGATTTAAGGCCCCAGCTTCGGCGGGGTCTTTTTTTGATCGCGCTCAGGGGGACCGCCTTCGAAAGGGCATTCAAGAAGATCGCCCCTTTAAAACCGCGGACCTAAACTTCAGCGAACGAGTGACCGCAACACCTCAATGAAAAACTTAGTATCCGCAAAATAGTTCGGATATGCGCGCCGCAATTCATTAAGTGAGGCCGTGGCAACAAGCACCGCCTGGTTCCTGGTTCCTTTAAATTTTGCCTCCAATAAGATCAGAGACTCCTGCGCTTGATCGAACGCTTGAAGCGGGAATCCTCTAACAATAACTCGCCCCGAATCTGGGAGGATCTGCATCACGTACCAGTCAAAATTCACCCCGCGCTTCTTCCGGGTGATTTGTTGTGTGATATGCGCGTATTGTTCAAGCCGATGAATGACACCCAGTTTTCGTTCCAGCAGTTTTGCCTCTCTCGCTAAGGCGTCGTAAGCGGTGGGCACATTCGGAATCGGAGCAGTCTTTTCCGTTCGCGCGTGCAGAGCTCCGATTAATTGAAAAAAGCGCTTCCAGTCGTCAGACCCGCTTCCGAATTTTAGATTCTCACTGGTGAAGGCATCTACCGTTTCGACGGCAGTCGCCCAAGCGTGTTGCAAACTGGTACGCAGTTGAATTTCGATCCATAGCTTATTCCACGGTGAGGACGTCGCCTTACCCACAAATCGATAAATGAGATGGACGCTTCGATAGCCATCCTCCTTCGGGTTAGAAATGTAATCTCTGGTGCGCGCCAGCTTGTGGCGCAGAGGATTAGTTTCGTACATGAATCGCAGCATATTAACGCGGTTCATGGTCGAAAGGACCGCACGACATCCGCCAATGTCCTGCATCTGAGACATTTGCAGAGTTGGTTGTCGGTACAGCTTTCGAACGACAGATTCCAACCGCTTCAATCGCTGTGCGGTGACTGCGTTACCGTCGATGCGTATCGACCTATTCCGAAGGGTCATATGCAGCGCGTTGAGCGGGTAACGATGGGCAACGCGCCAGCTATTAAGTACCTGAATTCCTGCGGCAGCGTCGAACGGCTCTAGGATGGCTTTCCCGGCCCTGTCGATCTGGTTCAAAGAGTGCGTTGGCTTCTCGTAAGCCATTGACATTGCTCAAAATTCCACCTGAAAGTGATTTTTCAGGCGCAAAAGTGGAACTTTGGGCGAGTCACAACTTTATGTCAAACCGGGTTTAGCCACTAAACCTGTAAAAGTTTTTCCGAGAGGCGCTGCATAAATCCGCGTACAGCGCGGAAGATATCTTCGCGCCATCGTCGGAGCAGCCGTCATCTACATGGCTCAATTGATGAGGCGATAAACGTCGCGATTAATCCGCAAGCGCAAATGTTTCAGAAATTCCCGCGATCAAGTCGCGAGCGATCTGCAATCCAATAGCGCTCGGCAATGGCTCATACTTGCCGACCGTCCAATTCGGACCGCTGCCTTCCGGGTTCAATCTGACAATTCCGACCCGCGTTATGTCGCGCGTGTGCGGATTATACTTCAAGACCTTCAGGCATTCGATCTCAAGCTCGGCAATTGTCTTCGGTGGCGTCTGGGCATCGGATTTGCGCTTCCTGTCGAGAAAAACTGCTGTGAGTACAGCCAAGGCAACGAACACCGCCATCGCGCCAATAATTATCGCCGCCCAAAGAAATAGCATCCCCCATGGGATGGGATAATTCCACAACTCGGCCAGCCAGCCTTGGATGTCCTGAAAGATTTCCTGAAGTGACATCGCGGCTCCTGTTTGGGGTGTGAAGTTCAATACGCAATCGCCGCCAGATCAAAATCAGCGACGCTCAAAAATCCATGATATAGGTCTTTCTCGGCGCTCGATATTGCGTAGGCTTGCATTGAAGCTGCTACACAGCCGCGTTTAATACGCGAACTAGGCCCGCCATCTTGCGAATAGAGTTGCACCACCCAATGTGCCTTTCGGCCAAACAATCCCGGTTTAGCGAGCTTATGAATTTCGAATATCACGATGGTACCGTCTCTCCTGATTGGATTTTCGAGAGCTATGCCAACGACGCCTAACTGTTTGTCGTTTATGTCGAAGTCGGCTTGCCATCCCGCCTCTTTGTAGCGAGTGACAGTATTGGTGATGCCCGTCATATCAAATTCAGTAAACGCAAGATGCTCAATCATCTTACCCACACCCTCACTCAGCATTTTCATCGAACTGTCCCATTTATAAGTCCTCGGAAATTAGTTAAACGCGGCAGTGAGGTCGCGTGTACCGCCCATTTTGCGATTGATCTTCTCACGCTATCAGTGCCAGACTGAATTGCAACCATAGGGTGGGTGGAGAGAGAATGATCGAGCCAGCGGCTATAAAAAAGGGAATGTGCCGCGTGACAAGCCAAGGGCTATAAATAAAATGGAGCGTGCATTAGCGGCCTCAGCATTAACTTTAGCTCTCATCGCTTCCGGCAACGCGAAAGCCGGGGAGGCTCTGTTGTCATGCTGGGGAACAGTTGAACTGATTCAGCAAGGCAAGCAGGTCAACCCGGTAGATGAAAAATCTTCGATCGCGGTTGCAGTAGATACCGCCAGCAAAACCATCATGATCAACGGCGTGAGTTGGCCGATTGCCGGAGACGCCTCGCGCGAAACGATTGTTTCTATGGACCCAGACAAAGGCAGCGTCACGCTCAACCGAATAACTGGCGCGGTAAGTGCTCACTTCATTGAATATAACGGACTTAAGAAATTCTATGGTGAGTGCAAACCGGCGCAAAAACTGTTTTGAGGCGTAAGTTGCCTACTTCGCCTTAGCCCGTCGAGACCGCAGCCCTTAGTGTTTCTCCAGGTCGGTTTCGAGAAAATGGTTTGCGACGATCAGCGCCTTGACGGCTTCACCGAGCATCGCCGCCGCAAGCCGCGCGCCGCGATGGCCCGATCCGCAGCCGCCTCTAGTTGGGTCGGCGTCCGATTGTGGGTTTGACGCTGAGCATCGATTCCGAATATGCGAATTCGGGTGCCGTGGATTTCGATGGTGTCGCCGTCGATGACGGATGCCTGTCCGATAACGTCCGGCACGTGGGCCATGAGCGCCAACGCCATAGCCTTAAGGGTTAATTCGAAATTGCAATTGCCAGTAGCATTCTAAGTTTTAGCATATCGATAGTCGTGCGGATTGTGCCGACGCCGCAAAACCCGGCCATGGGTACCGCGCGATAAGGGACCGCCGCTCTGCCCCAGGGCGACGGCCCCGCCCAAATAAGCAATGTGCGATGGAACCGGCGCCGTGCCGGCAGTTGCGGAATGAGCCGTCCGGTGATCGCCCGGGCGGCTTGTTCTATTGGTTGCCCGAAAATAGACGTGACGGTCGCGCCTGCGTCGCTCACGGCGCTTCAGAGAGATCCGATAATCTCGTCATCCAACGCAATGCACGGTGGCAGCCAGGTACTCGTCATAGACCGTTTGCTGCACCATAGCAGGTGATGACACCGCAATCGGCAGCGTAGCTGACCGATGTCTGCTTTCAGGGGGGTACTACAGACATCCCATTTCGAGGGTGTCAGGACCGTTTTTGACGACCATGAACGGACCTCATCTAGGTGAACTTGTTGCCGCCGAAAGAGATGCAGTCACGTGCGAGCCTGCCGCACAAGAGCGCGGCCGACGGGAAATTCCGAAAATAAAGTCGATATTTGGCGAAAGACGTCATCAACACTCGATCACGCTGCCGTGATAGCCCCCGCGCGGCCGAAATCGCATAGCCTTCGAAAAATACGTCGTGCTCGTATGCGGGAGGAACTTGCGGCGAATATTGCCGATCGGCCCTGATCCCCGTCAAGCGATTGCATCGCCACTGATCAAATTGAACGCCCCGGGTGAACGAATCGGAGGAGGTACTATGAAAGCCTGCGCACGAGTGTTTTCCGCTGTAACACTGGCGGTTCTTACGGCGGTTCCTGCTTTGGCCCAGCAAACCAGTGGCGTTCCCGGTTCCCCGGCAGCCACCACCACCCTCGACGGTCGCTACATCCCTAACCCGCCGGCGCCCTTCGGCGGCGTCATCAACCTCGATGCCACGAACTCGACACCGTATTGGCCGCCGACGGTCGTTCCCCCGAAAGGAGCGCCGAATGTGTTGCTTATCATAACCGACGACGTCGGCTTCGGGGCGCCGAGCACTTTCGGCGGTCTTATTCCCACTCCCAATCTGGATCGCATCGCGAATGCAGGTCTGCGTTTCACACAATTCCATTCGACGGCGTTGTGCTCGCCTACGCGCGCGGCCTTGATCACCGGACGCAACCACCACTCGGTCGGCTTTGGCGTCATCTCGGAGCTTTCGACGGGTTATCCCGGTTACAACAGCGTCATCACCAAGGACAAGACCACCATCGGCCAGATCCTCAAGGACAATGGCTACGCGACCTCTTGGTTTGGCAAAAACCATAACACGCCGTCGTTCCAAGCCTCACAAGCCGGTCCGTTCGATCAGTGGCCCATCGGGATGGGTTTTGATTATTTCTACGGATTCATGGGCGGGGAAACCAACCAATGGCAGCCTGGCAATCTTGTCCGCAACACCACGCCGATCCATCCTTATGTCGGCAAGCCGGGCTGGAATCTGATCACGGCGATGGCGGACGACGCCGTTGGCTATCTGAACCAACTCAACGCGCTCGCGCCGCAGAAGCCGTTCTTTCTCTACTACGCACCCGGCGGCACTCATGCGCCGCACCACCCGACGCCCGAATGGATTGCGAAGTTCAACGGCAAATTCGACATGGGCTGGAATGCCGCGCGCGATCAGATATTCGCCAATCAGAAGCGGCTGGGCGTCATCCCGCAGGATGCGAAGCTAACGCCGTGGCCCGACGATCTCCTGAAGAAATGGGACGACCTGCCGGCAGACGAGAAGAAATTGTATGCCCGTCAGATGGAAGTTTATGCAGCCTATCTGGCCTATACCGATCATGAAATCGGGCGGGTGATTCAGGCTGTCGAGGATATGGGAAAGCTCGATAACACGCTCATCATCTATATCAGTGGCGACAACGGCTCCAGCGCCGAAGGCACCATCCACGGCACGCCGAACGAGATGACCAATTTCAACGGCATCGACGTGCCTGTCGCGGACCAATTGAAATACTACGATGTCTGGGGTTCGGACGTCACTTATCCGCACATGCCAGTGGGCTGGACCTGGGCCATGGATACGCCCTTCAAATGGACCAAGCAGGTCGCGTCACATTTCGGAGGCACGCGCCAGGGCGTCGCCGTGTCCTGGCCCAATCGTATCAAGGACGCCGGCGGAATCCGCAACCAGTTCCACCATGTCATCGACATCGTGCCGACGATCCTCGAAGCGACAGGCGTCGCTGCTCCGCTCCAAGTGGACGGAATCGCGCAAAAGCCCATCGAGGGCGTGAGCATGGTTTATACCTTCGACAAGGCGAACGCCGACAAGCCTTCCACCCGGACCACGCAATATTTCGAAATGGTAGGAATGCGGGCGCTCTACCACGAGGGCTGGATCGCTTCGACGACGCCGTACAGGGCGCCGTGGGACATCACCGCGCCGACGCCCAAGGACATCATCAATGGAGTGAAATGGGAACTCTACGATATCACCAAGGACTGGACGCAGTTCAACGATGTGGCGGCGACCAATCCGGCCAAACTCCGGGAACTACAAGACCTGTTTTTGGTGGAGGCGAACAAATACGAGGTGCTCCCACTCGACGCGTCCAGCCTTACGCGCATTCTCACTCAGCGCCCGAGCATTACGGCAGGACGGGCCGAGTTCACCTATGTGAAGCCGCTGACCGGCATCCTTCCCGGTAACGAGCCGAACATTTTGAACAAATCCTACGTCATCACCGCCGACGTCACCGTTCCAGCAGGCGGCGGGAACGGGATGCTCGTGACCGATGGCGGGCGCTTCGGTGGCTATGGCTTCTATCTTCTCAAGGGGAAGCCGGTTCTGTTGTACAATCTGGAGGGCGTCGCAAGATTTCGTTGGGAAGGCGCGCAGGCACTTACGCCTGGCAAGCACAGCATCGCATTCAGTTTCAAATACGATGGACCAGGATTTGGAAAGGGCGGCACGGGCGTGCTGTCCGTTGACGGCGTGGAAGCGGCGCGCCAGACGATCCCGCACAGCGTTCCGTTTGTCTTCGGCGTTGACGAAAGTTTCGATGTCGGCTCCGACACCGGCACGAGCGTCGAAGACAAGGACTATCAGGTCCCGTTCGCATTCGATGGCGAGTTGAACAAGCTTACCTTCAGGTTGGAGCCGGCGCAGCTGAGCGGGGAGGAAAAAAAGGTGGTGCAGGACAAGAACGGCAAACGCGACTAGTAGGCATTTTTCTACCGCGCGGGGTTTCGAACAGGTTTTGGTCGATCCCCGCTGGCGATTCGGGCACATTGAGTTCTTTGCCATGGATAGGTTGGTCGGGACGCATTCTTGTGCCGATGCCTGCATCTGGCACACTTTTCGGACATGGCGCGATGTCTGACTTGAGTGTGCGCCGTGGAAAGGCGGCGCTTTCCAGTGGGTGTAAGTCCCACCCGGCAACCGCTCCAGCCGGAAGCAACCGGAGCAGTCATGGAGGTAACAAAGTGGCTGAAGCCTTCGGTATGCGTGTCACGAATTGGTGACAGCGCGAGTGTGCAGGCCGTAACGCGAGTAAACGCCGAGCAAACCTCGAAAAGGACGATGCGCAGGCCGACCCGACCACTCTTTCGGGGAAGGCTGATACGGTTGGGTGCAAGAGCGAATTAATACTCCCAGCCGCTGCGCCGGGGTAGTGGCGACGGCATGTACACAAGGAAAGCGTACGCAACACGGGAAGCCCCATGGCGTGGCCAGCGATGACCAACCGAACGCCCGCGAGGGACAGGTCGGGCGCCTTGGGGTGGCGGAGAGGTTCGCAGTACCGCTGAAGCCGGGTAACGCCGGTGGAGGGAAGGGACCTCAGTTCAAGACAGACGCAACAAGTAGTGAGGGATTTGGAGATTGGGTAACCTATCAACTCCGAAAACTGTTCAGAAACTGCAGAAGGCGTTGCACGCGAAAGCGAAGGCAGAAGCCGGCTATCGGTTCTATGCCCTGTACGACAAGATCAGCCGCGAGGACATTCTGGCCCATGCCTATGCCCAGTGCCGCTCCAACAAGGGCGCACCGGGTGTGGACGGTCAAGACTTTGCGGATATCGATGCGTATGGCGTAGGGCGATGGCTTGGCGAACTGGCGCTTGCGCTCCGGGAGGAAAGCTACCGACCGGATCCTATCAGAAGAGTGTTCATCCCGAAGGCCAACGGCAAGCTCAGGCCGCTGGGCATCTCGACCGTGCGGGATCGGGTCTGCATGACGGCAGCGATGCTGGTGCTGGAACCGATCTTCGAAGCCGACCTTCCACCCGAACAGTACGCGTACCGTCCTGGGCGAAATGCCCAGCAGGCGGTAATTGAGGTGGACCGGCTGCTGTTCCGAGGCCATCCGGAAGTCGTTGACGCCGACCTCGCGGACTACTTCGGGAGCATCCCCCATGCCGAACTACTAAAGTCGGTAGCGCGCCGGATTGTTGATCGGCGCGTGCTGCATCTGATCAAGATGTGGCTGGAATGCCCCGTAGAAGAAACCGATGATCGAGGAAGGAAGACACGCACGACCGAAGCCCGGGACAACCGGCGAGGCATCCCGCAAGGGTCACCCATCTCCCCACTACTGGCGAATATTTACATGCGCCGGTTTGTGCTGGGATGGAATATGCTCGGGTTGGAGCAAAGCCTCGGCTCTCGTATCGTGACCTACGCCGACGATCTCGTGATCCTGTGTCGGAGAGGCAAAGCCGAAGAAGCCTTGCAGCAACTGCGCAAGATCATGAGCAAGCTGAAGCTCACGGTCAACGAGGAGAAGACACGAATCTGCAGGGTTCCGGAAGGTGAGTTCGACTTCTTGGGCTACACGTTCGGACGGATGTTCTCAGAGAGAACCGGCCAGGCGCGCCTGGGATACCGGCCATCGAAGAAGAGCATCAAGCGCATGGTTGAGAAAATCCACGCACTGACAGACCGAACGGGGACATGGCAAGAAACCACAAAGCTGGTGGGCAAGGTGAACCGCACGCTGCGCGGATGGTCGAACTACTTCCAAGTAGGCACTGTCAGCAAGGCGTATCGGGCACTCGATAGCTACACCGCGATGCGGTTGCGCCGGTGGTTGCGCATCAAGCACAAGGTCAGGCGACGCAAGGGCGGGACCTATCCACTCCCGCATCTCTACGGGCACTTCGGGCTCGTACGGCTGAGCATGCTTGGGCACGACGTGCCGTGGGTGAAGGCGTGACGTTTTGTCCGAGAGCCGGATGCGGGAAATCCGCCTGTCCGGTTCGATGAGCGGAGTGTGAAAACGGGGGCCATGGTCGAACCAGTAAGGCACCGCCAAACGAAAGGGGCGGAAACAGATATGTTCGAACCTAAAACTACCGCGTCACACTTCGACTCTACCCGCTATCGGGGGCAAAGCGGAAGTTGGACGTTGGGGCCCTCAGGGCAGCTTTTGACCCTAAGCAGAATTGTAGACGGTGAACTCGGCCGATGCACTTTTACCATTTTCGAAAATCACAAATTCAGACGCTTCTGCCATGATCCAATTAGCTGTTGTTGACGTGCCTCACCTACGGATTGGGTTAGTGCAAGACGAACTGTTGCCATGCAGTACGCGCAAATCATTCTGCGTTCCTGACAAGCTAATTTCCAAAGCCGGAAATAACCTTCTTCGACATCAAGGGACTCGTAAGGACCAGAGACGTCGAACTCCAGAAAACCAAACATGCTCTTTGGAGTACTCGTTGCTTCCGAAGCCTCTCTTTTGGCCTCGTTCAAAAACTGTTGCATTGTTTCCGGGGGGTTTTTAGTTCCATTAGCGACAAGCAAGCCGAAAAACGCAGACAGCACATATTTGTAACCCTCCGCATCTTCTTGCAACAAGCCAGAATGTGTCCAAATACGGAAGAGGTTGCCGAGATAGTAGTTTTCATCTTCGTCAGCGGCCCCACTTGGATGTTGCGCCGCTAGTTTAGAGTCCGCGAGACGTTTTTTTCCTACTCCATCGTTGGTTATCAAAATAGGCGTTAAATGTTCTGAAATGGTGCTCCAGCTAAGCGCGTTGCAGGCAATGTGATACGCAAATTCGTACGACTCTCCCGATCCTAGAGCATCATAGAAGGCTACTGAAAATTCTATCGCCGCCCGGTCTCCAATGGCTTTCTTCATTCCTATCACATACTGTATGTGCTTTGAGATACCTCTGGCTTGCACAGCCGAGTAGCAGGCGTTTAGAAGCACGCAGTCGACCGAGTCGGCGAAGAGCTTGAATAGGCCCCCAAGCGCCCGCGTGCTTACGAGTTTTGCGTTTCCAAGTGGGTCTTCAAAAACGAGTCCTTCGCTTCCGGACCCGTGCCCGCAAAAATGAACAATTCCTGGCCTAATGTCGAGCATTGCGCGACGGATATCTGCAGAGCGTGGGGCGAGCCTCTGCGCGAGAACGAATTGGTCCCGTTTGCGCGCTCTCTCTAGCCCGCTCTGAACTTCGCGAAATTCCTCATCGAGACGGAGCCTTGCTGTGTTCTTGGGATTGGCCGCGAGAAACAGGATCGTTCTAGCCATAGTGGTCGCCTTCGGTGGCGGGATCATGCATTAAGGAGCGTGCCGGCTCCGCATGTGGCAGTTCTCAATCGTACACATCAACGCCTCGGAAGTCTGCTCCGAACCAGAAGTGAGGTAGGCAGACAATGTCGCCTATTGGCACAAACCGGAAGTGCCGCCGTGGTCGCTGCATGTCCGTTGTTGGGTGACACTGGAAGACATTTGCTCGCAGCGAGTATTTCCGGGTTTGACCCACAACGGATATCCAGTGTCTGCACCTAAGGTTTCAATGCAGCAGTCAATTTTCCGAACCATTTGTTCCGGTTGATAAGAACGATAGGCTTCCCTGCGTCAAAGAGGGGCTCTTCTTCCACCGTCAAACCAAAATCAGTGTCATTTTTGAATAGGTACCTCAATATCGGCAGCTTCCAAGCGAGAATTAAACTGTCGGGCGTCACCAAATTCGTCTCTGCGCAAACCAAAATAACGTCGCCAACTTTTGGCGAGAAGGTATCCTTATTCAACTTGTAGGTATCTTTCTCCCCCTTCTTCGGGGAGACGCCGCCACCCTTCAGAGCTTTAGATTGCACATTCATTATATCGCCAGGCTTTAGGACGAACGGCTCAACACCAAAGTCAAACCAATCTGTCCCGAACGCTTTATCGCTAGAGCACTTTGCTCCGATTCCTTCGTCGATTGTTGCCTTTCTAGATGTAGCTTTAACATTCATTATCGACGCAGATCGATTCCCGGAATTCACAAAGGCGAGCCCAACATTGCCCGAAATTATCAGTTCGCCGCTGTGTGCGTCGATTCCAACTGACGGCGTATGTTCAATCACCATCCGAACATCGTCCGCTTCCAACAATGTGGAAAAGAAGAAGCTGAGAACGGAGATCACAAAGGATACTGCCGAGATAGAAAATGCTATCCAATGCCGCTCCTTTTTCTCGGGCAGCGGACTTGAGCGGTTGACTGGTCTGACAATAATCGTTCGTACACGCGCCATTTTCAGGATACCTAAAAGTCGCAAGCGAGAGCACACTAACGCTAAACTTGTGGCCGCCTCAATGGCTTTTGGAACCCGTAATGAAGGAGTGTTGTGGGTACATCCCACCGCACGTCGGCAATTGGCACTTTTCCGCCATGGCGCGATGTCTGACCTAGGTCCGTTATGCGCATATAGAGCGGACATGGCCCGCGCCACGAACGAATTCCAAAAACAACTTTCCAAAAACAACTTTTAAAGTGCCAGGGCCAGTCTTCGGAGGTAACGACGAAGAGGGAGTTGCACCCTGTCTAAGGCCGCCCTGGCTGTGGGCGTTGTTTTTCCCGCACGACCACCCACTGCGCACGCCGGGAAGGAATGGACTGACCCGTTCCCGGAAAAATTGGGTGATGGCGCTCCACCAAAGGAGAAAAAGAAACCGCCACCACCCCTCGCGATGACGCGCGGCCGCAACTCCACGTGATGCCATCGCGAAACCAATTTATCAGAGTTCAACTTCTCCGTTGCGACGGGCGATAGTCATGGCACTCGATCCCGACCGCTGCCCTGAAGCTCGTCACCGCTCGTTGAACTGCTGGGAAGATGGTGCCGCGTATAGGTGCGGTTTGCCAACGCGCGATTAGCTGGGTCTTCAAACACCTGAGTAAAGCTGCGGTGCTGTTTTTCCGCCATCTCGCTCAGTAGCCGGACAGCTTCCGCACTGTCGTCTGATACCTGGGTGCTGCCGACTTCGGTGGAGGTAGGTTCGAGCGACGCCATGCCCTTGCCCAGCGCCATAAGGTGCTTGGCATCTGTAAGGTCGCGCCACTGTTTCCTGAAATCGATGTCGTTTTCATATTTTCGGCTGAAGGACTTGGCGTAGCTTTCGCCGGGGCACTTCGTGACCTGCGCTAGGAGACCTTGCTCTGTGATGGCAATTACTTTCATAATATCGATTTGGGGCATTCGGTGTTCCTTTGCTTTGGAAATTGAATTGAGGTGCTCGGCCAGCTTGCGGCCATGCGGGGAATGCAGCAGGAAATGCATCGCGTGTTCTTCGGAAAGGGAAGGTACGGAAGCGATCAGTGCGGCGACCATTTCTTTCAGCTTGCCGGATAGTTTCTTGTCGGTATCGCCGGGATGGTCACCGGTGACGTCGTCAGAAACATTTGCTTTCAGATAGTCGCCGAACTGCTCGAAGGTCTTGGTCATGGCAGCAGCCTTAGCCACATTGTTATCGTCAGCGGTAATGATCGAAGCGACTGACGCAGCCAGTGCCTCCATCGACTTATCAATGAGCGTGTTGTGCGGCATCACGCCACCTCCTTGCGCTTCTCTCCAAAGCGAGCGGCAATCTGGTTTTCAATCGTCAAGCCCCACGCCTCCGCAAGCTGCTTAAACTGCCGCTTCTGTGATGGAGCAAGTCGGGCGAATTCAAAATCTGAAATATAATTTTGGGGCAGGAGTTGCAGCGCTGTTTTTATCGCGATGATGGAATTGATCCTGAACATCGGATCAGTTGGCGAAGTGACACCGAGGCTGTGCAATTGCGAAAGCAATTCTTTCGCGGTGAGCACTGAGGAGATAGCATCAGCGAGTGCGTCCTCCGCATCATGGAGTTGTTCGCGGAATTGCGCATTCAGCCCGGCGATCTGTTCCGCCTTGGTGCGGTCGGCGGATTGCGCTTCAGCAGCCTGCGCGTTCGCGACGTTAGCGCGGGCCACTACTAGGGCCGCCTCAACGGAAGCAATGTTGGAGGCGAGGCCGATGTCCTCCAGATTAATGCCGCGCAGCTTCTCCTTAGCCTTGGCGTCGCCTGTATGAGCAGCAAAGGCCACGGCCTCGCGCTGCTTGTTGAGCAGCTTGGCACGGGAAATAAGCGCCTCTCTTTGTTCCTCGATGCTGTTGAGATCGCGCGTTGCCTTTTCAAGGTCTTTTTCAATGTCCTGGGTCATAGTATTTTTTCTCCATTAAAAATTATTACATCATGTTATTTTTTAAAATTCCGGGCCGCTCGCTCGCTCTGGTGCGTGCCCCGTGAAAGTGAAAAGCATGCTTGATTTGCGTTTTTGAAAATCCATTTCCAATCCTCCAATCTCATTGTGGACTCCATGGATCGCGGCGTGACGCTGACCATTCATAGAATAATTCGGTTGATGTCGGCTCGCGCGGTGCTGCCTGCGGCGGCCGAGCGGCGGGATGAAATGGCTTCAGTGTGACTACATTGTCAGGCTGCGACGCGGCAGACTGCTGTGCAGGGTCAGGCGCGGGCTTGTCCGCCGTAGCTTTAGCGAAGGCGGGAGACGGTGGACTGCCATCTATGGTCTGCGGTGCATGCTCAATGGTAACCGGAGCTTGCCCATCTTCATAAACTCGTTCACCGTCTACATAGACTGCACCTGTGTCTTTCCCTTTGGCATCGATGATGCGATGGAAGGCATGCGCTAGCGCCGCGCGCGCTTGAACTTCATCGAACTTGACGGTGTTGTTGATATTCGTTTGCACAACGGGCTGGCTAATGAGCTTTCCGAAAAGCGAATAGAATAATGTTCGATGTGTCCTTGCCCAGGTCGTCATGCCTGCAATGCCGCCGGTCCGCTTAAATACCTCGATGAACGCAAGCTTGGGGTCTACCGGGTCGGGGGTTTTAGGTTTTGTCATTGCGCCCTCATTCGTCCAAGGCGGAAAGCGAGCGCCGCTGCGCGTTCACGAGATTAGTGATCGAGATAGGATCAATGAATTCGCCGGTCTCCCGCCGGTCTTTCATTTCCATTATTGATGCACCGAGGTCCGCCGCGTTCTGCGCGTGAATAAGTTGAGTTACACTGAGTTCGTTGTCGCGCTCCGCTACGATCGCCGCGAAAATTTTAGCAGCCCGGCGTTTGAAGACACGCGCCTGCGTTCGGCTGCCATGCTTTCGTGGGTGATGCGGGTGGCCAGGCTGATAACGATGGCCTGGGTTTTTCGGCTGCCCGGTTTTGGCAAACCCTATTTTTGCAAATCCTACATTTTCGGTTGTCGTCATTAGCGGTTCCTTGACTAAGGATTTACGGTTCGCGTTCGCATTTCGCGGGCATTTTCGAACAGCAGTCCGGGCCTCTGGCCGACCCGCTAAAAACCAGCGATCTTCCCAGCGGTACCCGGTCGGATACCCGGTCCGCGAGGATTTAGACGCCAAAAACGGCTGTTTTTAAAGGGAAATTGTGATTTCGTTTCCGCCGTAGTGAGGCGGAGGAACGACCGCGAACGACGGGAGACGACCGCGAACAGATACGTGCGATTAGAATTATTGTTGAGTGACCAGAGGTAGTGAAGTTGGTTTTCGTCGCGTGTGTCGCGTGTGTCGCGTGTGTTGGGACAATCGTTGGCAGGAAAAAGTTGGGGCTGTAGGGACGCGCGCGAATTTTGTGGTGTGTGAAATAGCGATATCGGAACCGGGCGGGCGGAACCGACGGGGAGTGCAAACGAGGCGCAAACGCAAATATTTGCAAATTCGTTTGCGGTTTGGTGTGTTTTGGCGGCTTGCAAACACAAACTGCAAACTTTTCCTTAGGAAAGTTTGCAGCGTTTGCGCCGAACGGGCAACTAGACGCCTTCAGGGGGAACCGGAACCGGACCCGGGAAACCTGCTTAACCCGCGACCCTCGACCCTCAACGGAACCGCCCCGCCGCGCCCCTCCGGACGCGCTCCGTTCGTCCGTTTCGTCCCGGCCTAGGGGCGGCCCCAGGGCGGCGGGAGACCCTGTTTTTTCAGCCTCCCTTTACGGTGCGCACTTGACCTGAAATTCCTGTCGCCTTCCAGGCGGTTCCGCAATAAAGCGGTTTTTTCGCCGACGACGATGCCGCCGACGACGACGACGACGCTGCAGACGACGACGACGACGCTGCAGACGACGACGACGCGGATCGCGTCATGACTTAGAACGGCTCTTCATCTTCGAGCCAGGATAGATATTCGACCCCCTCGATATCGGTACTCTTAATCTTGTCATGACTTTTGAGTGCCTTTCGGAAGCGTTCGTCCTTAGCCGCTTTGGCCACGTTCTCTTTCTCTGACTTGTAGGCATCCCGAAACGCGTTGCGAACATCTTCCCGCCGCGCCATTTTTATTTTGCCCACCACCTTCCCCTTCGCGGCGAGCACTTCGTTCAGAACCTTTTCGAGCAGCGTTTCATTTTCAGAACGATACTTCGATCTAGGTTGCACAGTCCAATTGATGATGCGCGAGGTAACTAGCTCGCCGTGCTCATCCTGCCCCATATTCACTAGGTCCGCTGTGAAGGGGATGGTGAGCCCTTGCGGGCCATCTCTTAGCTTGCGCAGGACTAGCTCAGTATCCTTGACGCTGCCGTCTTGCGCCTTATTGCCGGTGGCGGTTAGGACAAAATCAGAATTGGACTCCTTGGCCGAAGCGCCGCGGGCTCCTGCCTCGGCATTCTTGCCTAGATGATCGATACCCATAACCACTGCGCCGGTTGCCGTACTCAAGTCGCGCAGCATGGCCATCGCACGCGAAGCCTCTGCATTGTCGTTCTCATCTTTCCATCCGGCAGCGGTCGCCATTGTGTCGATCCAGATCAGCGATAGTGGCAAGTCATACTCCGTCCTAAAGCGCGCGGCGGCAGTCGCGGCGGTCGCCACCAGCGTCGGCAATGGATTTTTGCCTAGCAGGGGTGGACAAGAATTCGTCCACTCGAACGGCAACCGTTCTGGATCAAAGGTCACTTCATCCCTACGCTTGGCGATCTTGTTCTCCACGAGCGCCGCCAGCCGTAATGCGATGCTGTTTGCGCCCTCTGGCGCTAATAGGAGTACACCGCCTTGGCGATAGATACGTTCGCCGGTCCAAGACCAACCGAGCATGATGTGGGCTGACAGATCGAGTGCTAGGAAAGTTTTATACATTCCCCACTGCCCGATCATTAGCCCTGCGCCGGTTTCCGGCAGCCGGTTGCGCACCACCCATCGCATTGCCTCCGCGCGTACTTCGCCGTGCTTGAACGTTGCTAGGGGTTTTACGCTACTGCGGGGTGGCAGTTCGGACGTTTGGTGTGGTGGTGGATCTTGTAGCGGTGGACTTTCATCCGGTGGCGATGAATCTAATCCAAGACTGCGCTTGATGTGGTCGTCGCTATACTCCCATTGCGCTGTATCTTCCGGCCTATCGCCGGTGTAGCCCAATATCTTGGCCACCTTCTTGGCTGGCGCGTCGCCAAAGAACTCGATCAGTCCCGGAAGTCCATAGACCTTTTCGCCGCGCGAGTGTGATTCAGCAGCGTCAACAGCATCCTTCGCCCGGCCAGGAGCATCGGTGGACCCTCCGAGCCGCGCGACGATCTCCACGAAATACCGGATGCCGTTAATTTCCCACCCGGCGCGGGCGAGGAAACCACCGAGCGCCAGCGCTGCGTCGTGGCGACTGCCCTTAGCCGGGAACCTGCGGATCAGGATCGTCGCGATGGCGATTTTCGTTACTGCTGTCCTGAGTTCGGCAAAGTTGGACTTAGCGGGTTCACCATCTTTCGCCCATTCGATGGCTTCGCCCGATTCATGCACGCTACCCGGAAAAACAGTCTGGGCGCCTTTGGTCCCGCCGCCCATCCGCAGTTCGGCAATGCAGTCGCCTCGGCGGCCTTCGGGAGTTACATCGGTCAGTTTGATCGATGCACCTTCCGGCGCGTTGTCGATGTAATAAAGGAGATGCGAGCGCGGCTTGCCGGCTCTGCCAAAAATAGAATCAGTCTTGGGCAGGAAATAACGAGCCAAACTGATGGCCTCGTGACAATCGAGATCAATGTCGGTGAGCCCATTGGACCTAGGGCCAAGCTGTACACCAACGTTCTGAAGAGCACCGTTGAAGTATTTCGGCAGCGTGGCTTCGGTTAGATCGCGCGTCTGCCATGCGTCATCGACCGGCTTCTTTTTGCGATATGGTATCGGCACAGGGTTCCAACCTCTGGCTTTGTACCTAGAAGCGATGGCGAGGGCGTCACTCATGGCGCGCCTCCAATCCAGTCAGACGCTCAACCCACCGCCGGTATCGTCTCCAGACCCTTGGCGCGAGCCTTATCGCAATTAGACAGGCATGCTGTGAGATCAGATACGAACGGAATTGATCGAGGCTGTCGAAACTCTCCGGCAGCGTGTTGTCGTGTTTCAGGTCGAGGACGAGATGATCGGAAAGACGGCTGGTGTTGACCCGGATGATCCTGACCCAGTCGGTAAAGGTTCTGCCGCCGAGGAGGAGGGTAATATGGCGCAGGGCGGCTTCGACATGGGAGCTATTGAATAAGGCCATGACCATCACGCCTTCGCCGACTTAGACTTGGACTTGCCTTTTTGGCGCTTGGATACATGTAGTGGTGACGCTGCAGCGTTCCTTCCGGCGTTCTCTGCAAACGCGCTACGGCGTTGCGCTTCGAGCTTGGCTGCCTCTGACTTGCGCTGCTCTTCAATCTTGGCATGCCATTCGCGGCGGGCTTCCGGAGTAATCCGGGCGAACGTCATTCCGGGAAAATGGGTTTCGGCAGGTCCGTTACCGGCACGTTTCAATTTATGAAACGTCGAAAGACTCATGTTTTCTAACTCGCAGAATTGCTTGCGAGTCATCGAGCGCGGCTGTTGGTCGTCGCGTGATGGTTCTGTAACGGGATTATTATCGGTCACGGTCGCGGTCCTTCTCTTAAGCGAACCGCACAGCATTTGCTGGAGGCGTGTACGCGAAAGGCCGGAGCTACCGGGCCTTAGAGAGAGGACCATTCACCTGACGGGTCGCGTTCTATATCCCTACGGAGAGGGGCGAGAGTCGTCGGGATCCAACTTCCATTACTGGAAGATACAACCTTAGAAGGTCGGGCCGAGACTAGGTCAGCGCAGCGTGCCGCTTTACCGTATCGCAGCTCTTAAGCTAGATGCGAGTTCCCTCGAAAAAGGGCGAGCTATTTCGGCCTTCCGCTCGTACGGCTTACTTATGCGGCCTTATTATAGGCCTTCGCCTTCCGGTTAGAAACCCCCTAAAACGACTAGAAACCGGAGGGGAAAGAAAGAAAGAAAGTAGCACCAAGCCGCGACGGCAGGGCAAAGTCCGATTTTGCACTGACGCCGCGCTGATCGGAGCGGCACCACTATCGGAGCGGCACCACCTTCTTATCCGCCTTGATGCCATACTTCGGTGCGCCTTTGCGGATCGCATCCACCACGAAACCCGGAGCGAGATGGCCATAGACGCGCTCGACTTGTCGGGTGTCGCGATGTCCCAGATTTTTCGCCACCACGATCAGCGGCGTTCCATTCATAACCGCATGCGAAGCCCAGGTGTGTCGCGTTCCGTGAAATGTTATCGGAGGGGTTATCTGTGCATTTTTGTTAGCCTCCAGTATTGGCCGTCTCTGCTCAGAAGTGTTCCAAGGCGATCCATCCGCGTGCGCGAACATCAATTCCGATCCGGCACGTCCAGCGGTATGCGCCTTGAAGAATGCCGCGCCTTCCTTCGTCAGGATAATCTGTCGCGCTTTTCCTGACTTGCTTTTCCGGACAGCAACGGTGCCGCTGTCGGGATTAAAATCCGCCACCAGCATTCGCGCTAGTTCGGCATAGCGTGCGCCAGTCTCTAGCGCGCCGCGCACCAATGGCCGAAACTCGGACTCACATCTGTTGTAGAACCGCTGAACTTCGACGATGCTCAGATATCGAACGGGTGGCGCATCCACCTGCGGGAAAGGTTTCAACTTCCGTCCCCAAGCGTCACGATGGCTGACGTGGCCCTTGTCATAGACGTAATTCAAAATTGCCTTCAGCATCGTTAGTACCCGGTTGGCGGTGGCGCGCCGCTTACGGATAGCGTCTTCACCGACTGGCGCTGGCCGGAACTGCACTACACCTTTCTTAGGACGGTTTTGAGCAGGGGCCTCCGCGATATCGAACAGCCATTGCTGCAACTGCTCATCGGTTAACTCGCTCACTATCCGGTCGCCCAGCTTGGGCAGGATGTGTGCGGTACCTCTTGATGATACGTCAGCCACAGATTGGCCGAGCCGCTTCTTCTGTGCGACATACAGCGCCATTCCTTGGCGGACTGTGATGCGTTGTATCTTCTTATCGCCGTCCGGCGTCTCCATCATCGCCAACGCCTTGGATTTCGCCTGATCAAAGCTCAGGATTTTAGTGCCATCGGAATCGGCGTCATCGTCGGCCAAGCCCAGCGGAATAACGCGATACTTGTTTCCGCCGCCTAAGTAGCGTCTCAAAACCCATCTTCCATCTTTGGAAGATTTCTGGCGCTGATATCCGAGATGGTTTTGCGGCTGTAGCTCCTGCCAATGCGGCTGACGCCCCTTCCTAAGTTTAAGCCGGGCGGTGCGGCTATCGAGCTTCGCGTGCTTAACGGTTCGGGCCATATTGAATCCTCCTGCTGGAAGCACGAAGCGGCTTTATGAGCCTCAATCCGACCGGGTATGGACCGGGTATAGAGGGCTTTGCGGCGGTTCTCCGCCGTTTGCCGTTGTTCTAAGTATCTACCATTACAGGGGTTTTTAGAAGCTAATAGTTTGCGGCGGTTCTAGTGCGCGGCCCTCTCAAGGCTGAAACAGGGGTTCGATTCCCCTAGGGAGCGCCAGTAAACTCAGGCACTTAGGTAGCCATCAGCCGCGTTCGTTGAATAATGGTTGAATAAGACGCTGGTGAACCGCGGCGAACGCTTTGGGAATTTGCTGCCGACATTAGCGGACTAGCCTCGGCGCGATGCCTCACTGTGGCTGGCGCATTCGCAAAAAATTTCCTCGTCGCCCTTGGTGTCCGGAAATATTCAAACCGCCGCTGACGTGCGCTGTCGTACGCGAGCGCGCTCGGATGTTCGCATTGACGTTGCTCGTCGCACAATCAACTCTTGTCCTGCCGAGCTTTGTGCGAATAGGAGGGCCACGTGAGATACAATCGACGAGAGAAAACTGGCGGACAACAGTCACATGTCAGTCTATCCGCTCCGAAAGCCGCGGAACCGAGCACGATGCCATTCGCCCAGCGGTTCACCTGCACGATTGACGATGCATGCGAAGTGACCGGCTTGGGACGCACGAAGCTTTACGAATTGATAGGAGCTGGGCGTATCGTCACGACAACGATCGGACGTCGGCGACTAGTAGTGGTGCGTTCACTTCTGGCGCTCCTTGACACCAACATGTCGAACTAATGAACGTGCGATATCCTTTAAGGTGTGCGAGCATAATCTCGCCGATGAACGAACCGTCCGGGGAGAAGCCGTCCGATCGCGTTTGCTGCGTATTGGTTGGGGCGTTTCTGGTGCGAAACTGGTGCTGTGACTCAGGTAGAGGTGCCAAGATTGGTCTCTCGCTGCTGAAGCAGCTGACTCCTAATCATCGGGTCCCAGCTTCGAGCCCTGGTGCGCCCACCAGCCCTTTCAAGAGCCTAGCGGGTTTCACCGTTTGAGCCGCGCCGACTAAAACCGTTTTTCAAACGGTATTTCTTGGATGCCGGCCGACGTATACTCCCGACAATGTGATTGGCAGGGTCGGCCGATAACGCGGCTCGAAGAACGGCTTCTTGCTTTTTCGGAAGGCCATTCATTCACCACGCGCCGAACGAGCGTATCGCCAATTCGAATCCCTCTCCCTCCGCCAGCTTCGCCGCAGCCGCTTGTTCTCTGCGCCTGGATGTTGGCAATGTGAGGCCAGTATTAGCAGTGATTTCTGATCTGAGTTGCGGACTCCTAATCGGCAGAGCCCGCCCATTCTTCTCCGAATAGCCCAATTCTCTCCAGAACTCTGGACTCTGCGAGTTCGGTACGGTTCTAGAAAGTCGATTGTTTCGAGCAGTTTGTGCATGCTGATGAAATGGGGTTCTTCAAATCCTCTCGAACAGGCAAGAGCATCCGCTTTTGAGATCGCCATATCGAGGTTCGATCCCTTCCGCCCCAGCCACGCACTCGCTCAACTAGAGATAGCGAGCACTTTGTGGGCGAAAACCCCGCATTTATAGGGGTTTTTGCGCATTCGTGGGGCGTCTCCAGTCTCCGAAAAACGGCAACTCTAGCGAGAATCTGCTGAAAGTCTCCAGCCAATACCGCAGAAATTCCCGTTTTGAGGAGACTTTAGGCGGAGACAGATTTCGATCCCACTGAATGGTAGAGGTGGCAGTTCCAGCGCCGGCCGATTCTCGGGCAGAACTGGACAATCATGACGCAATGAGCGGTGTAGGATGCAGTCAACTTCGTCAACGGGAGGCCCTAACGAAGCCTGGAATCTTTGCAATTGTTGAATGCCGAAAACTTGGCGCGTCAAGGCTCCTTGCCCCACACCTTGCCGCGGCGCCGCGGCGGATGGGGAAGGGGCGTTCACAACGATCGCATTCGCATTCCGAAAGGGCTTAGAGCCACCTGGTAGTTCGTTCGCGCTGGTATGTCGGTCTTCAGGGCATTCTCCGGTAGGTAAAATGCGCATCAATCCGATCATCGTGCAAAAGTACGGCGGCGCCTGTCTTGAAACGCCGACAAAAATTCGCGCGGTCGCAAGCAGTCTCGCCGATTTGCATAGCCGTGGCCATCGTGTTGTGGCGATCGTTTCAGCGATGGGTAAGACCACCGACGAACTTGTTAAGACCGCGTATCAAGTGAGCTCGCATCCAAATCGCCGTGAACTCGATATGTTACTAACCGCTGGTGAGCGCATCAGCATGTCGTTAATGAGCATGGCGCTGTCTGATCTAGGCGTGCCGGCGATTAGTTTTACCGGCAGCCAAGCCGGAGTGATGACCGACGAATCCCATTCCTCCGCGCGCATCTTAGATGTGCGGCCCGTTCGCGTGCGCGAAGAACTCGATCGCGGACGCATCGTGGTTTTAGCGGGCTTTCAGGGCGTGAATCCGGTGACCAAAGAAATCACCACACTGGGCCGGGGCGGCAGCGACACTACTGCGGTCGCCATGGCCGCGGTGTTAAAAGCTAACTGCTGTGAAATTATCAAAGAGGTCGACGGAGTTTGCTCGGCCGATCCGCACATCGTAGCGAATGCAAAGTCCATACGCCAATTGGATTTTGCATCGTTATCCGAAATGTGTTTTTGGGGTGCGAAGGTTTTGCATTTTCGCAGCGTGGAGCTGGCACAAAGCCAAAATGTGCCCTTGGTTCTAAAAAAATGGGGCGGCGGCGAAGAACACAGCACGCAAGTCATGAAAGGGGTTGCAGGAATGGAAAGCGGAAAGGTTTTGGCCGTCAACTCAATGGCTCGCGTTGAGCATGTTGAGATCGATTCGTCAGATCTCAATCAAGGTTTTGAGAAGTTCGCGCGGCATCTCAAAGAGAACGGCTTACCTTGGCCGCAACTTCTCGCTTCAGCTTTCACTGCCGGAAAAACGCGCATTATGATGACTTGCGACGCGGAGTCGCTCGACACTTTGCTGCGAACGGTGGAAAGGACCAAAGACTTACGCAAACAGCGCGAGACTTTAAGTTCTGTGAGCTTGACTTGCTTCGGCGGCGTTTCTTCAGACCTGCCCTTTAAGGCAATTCAGATTCTGCAACATCACGGAATTATCGCCGACAAATATGTTTTGTCACCGCATTCGGTAAACCTATTTGTTCCTGTCGAGACTCGCGAAGCCGCGGTCAAGGCTTTGCATTCCCTGATCTAGCGTCGCCGCGATGGCCATCGATTACATTGTTTCTGTAATTTTGGTGAGATTTGGCGGATTGTCTGGATCGAAACCGCGATCTCGTGCGGCCTGCTCTACGGCGGCATAGGCTGGCAGCAACATCGTAATTGCATCGCAAATCGGATCGTCGTTTCCTATCCAAGGGAGTGTGCCGCCTGAATCCCCTACGGAAAAGACATTGAGGTTCCTGGCGCGAAGATCGGCGATTAAGGTATCCACCATCGCAGACGATCCGTCGTTCTGCCTTAGGACGAGAAATGGCGTCTCAACGGTAGCACAGGAGAGGGGACCATGCCTCACCTCTGCTGCGCTATAGCTTAACGTTGGTAGCCGCATGGTTTCGGCGACCTTAAGCCCGATCTCGCGCGCCGATCCTAATCCAAACCCGCGTCCAATTACAAACCCAGCACGTGCTGCCGCTAGGCTGCTGCTCCATGCCGACCAATCGCAGGTAAGTGCGTCACTAAATCTTTGTGGGAGCTGCCTGATCTTTTCCATCAAATCATCATTGGAGGTAAGCGATGCAACGAGTTGCGCCCCTATCATCATTGAAAGGACAACCGATTTTGTGGCTGCGACTGAACGCTCCAGGCCGGCGCCAATCGGCAGCGTCAATTCGCAGGCCAAGGCAACGGGGGAGGTCAAATCGTTCACAATTGCAATTGTCAGCGCTCCATTTTTTCTTGCCGATTGGGCCCCCATCACGAGATCCGGGCTTCGACCGGATTGTGATATGACGATGAAAACGGCGTTCCGCATGTCAATCGATTGTTCGTAGGTTGTCATAACCGACGGAGCTGAGGTGGAAACGAGTAAACCTGCCCGCGCTTCAAACAGGTAGCGAAGGAGTGTTCCAGCATTCCCGGAGCTCCCGCGGCCTGAAATCACAACGACGCGCGGATCGGCCTGTCTGATGCGATTTGCGACTGTTATGATTGAGGCCTGTTCTGCCAGAAGTCGCTCAGCCGTCGTCGGGATCTCACGGATCTCTCGAGCCATGGCCGTTTGGGAGCGGTCATCGTCGATCACGGGCTAGCTCGTCAATGGCCGCTCTCAGATTACCCTCGTGTTTGAGCAATGCTTCACGGGCGTCGGCCTGCTCCCATCCAAGACCGAGTAGTACTGCGACTTTAACGTCGCCCTCCGCGTGTTCAACGAACTTGGCAGCATCATTCTCGGCGCATCCCACAATCTGGCGAACAATGACCTCTGCGCGCCGAAGAAGCTTTGCATTGCTGGCGCGCATACTGACCATCAAACCCCGGTAAACCCGGCCGAGCTTGACCATTACGGCGGTAGAGAACAGATTAAGGACAATCTTTTGTGCCGTTCCCGCTTGCATCCGCGTTGAGCCAGCAAGCACCTCAGTGCCGGTCTCTATCAAGATACGATGGTGGGCTGGTTCGAAAAGGCGCGCTCCTCGGTTGTTCGCCACAGCAATACAGAGGGCTCCCCTCGCTCTTGCGGAACGTAGCGCGCCGATAGTGAACGGTGTGGTGCCGCTCGCAGCGACAGCTATGACAACGTCATTTTCATTAAGCTCAGCATTGGCGATTGCTTCAGCCCCTTTTGTTTCGTCGTCTTCGGCGCCCTCAACGCTCTCCAGTACCGCTTGCAGCCCTCCAGCCATTACGAAAACGATACGGTCGCTTGGCCAATCGTACGTTGGACCAAGCTCTGCGCCGTCCTGAATAGCAATACGGCCAGAAGTGCCAGCCCCTACATAAACCAGGCGACCACCACATTTCAGGGCCGGTACCGCGTCATCCACGGCGGCATTTATTGCCGGCAAGGCCGGTCTTACGGCTGCGCAAGCGGTGAGTTGCCCGTCATACATAGCTTCGATCATATCGCTGGTGGACCACGAATCGAGGTCGACGAAGCGCGGATTTATGTGCTCTGTCAGCATATCTGCGCACCTTTCCTCTGCCCGCTGGAATCGATTGGGACGGATCCTTTGCGCCGGGCCAAAAGCAGGGCCCCAGCTACTGCATCAGCCTCGGGCGGGGACAGAAAGTGCGCGACCTCAGGTGAAAGCCACTGAACCATGCGCGATGCCAGACCCCCAAGCAGAGAGATGTGGGGCGCACCGAATTCCACCAAGGAACGAATGAGCACGCCAGCCTGCCGGGCGCCTTCGGCTACGATCTCCTCCGCAAACGGGTCACGTGCCTCTGCGTAGGTCAACGCAACCGGAGCCAAGCTCGCATAGTCTTTGGCTGTCGCCTGTTCGGCCCATGCGACCAACGCAACCGGATCAGACCCAAGCTTTTCGATCACTTCTAGCAAAAAGGGGCTCGGACTTATCCTGCCGTCATGTGCGCGAAGCGCGAGCCGCACGGCCTGAAGTCCGAGATCGGCACCACTTCCCTCATCAGAGATTGGGAATCCGTATCCTCCGATACGGAGCTCGCGGCCTTTTACGCTAGCGAAACCAATACTGCCGGTACCCAGAACGACAATACCACCATCGCGACCACGATGTGCCCCTAAGCAAGCAACGTTCGCGTCACTTGCGAAGACCACGTCTTGGAACGGATGGGTGACGCTCATAAGCGCTTCACGGGCTCCCTTACGGTCAATTCCGGCCAATCCCACTCCTGCTATCAAATGACCAAGGGCACTCGGCATAAGACTGGCATCCATTACTGCCGCCTCACTCGCCGTGCGCACCGCCTGCATAGAACTATCGACGCCAATCCGCGTTGTAGCGGGACCAGCGGTGCCTTGACCTAATACGTTACCCTCCGCGTCTTCGATGCGGGCACGGCAACTGGTTCCACCTCCATCGATACCGATATAGAGCTGAGTAGAGTTGGGTGAAACGGGGGTGCTCATCCAATTACTCGTGAATTGTGTGGCGCTGACGCGCAAAAGCTCCGGCTGCCCTCTCAGGAACGTTTGCTGGCTCGTTGAGTTCCGCTACCATGGCTCCTGCGCACCGAGGCGGGCAACACATCCCGACCAAGGATCGCCAGTGAGGAAGTGAGGCGATGGGTTCAGAGAAAGCCGAACCACCCCCGTTTGCAATTTCGGCGGACCGCATTTTCGATGGATACCGATGGCACAATCATGCGCTCATTTTGATCGCAGGTGGGATCGTTCAGTCTATCACGTCCCGTGATGAGAGTGCGAGTCGCTGGTCAACCGAAGTTATGCCGCCCGGAACGATACTCGCGCCTGGGTTCATCGACCTGCAAGTCAATGGCGGCGGTGGCATTCTCCTCAATGATCAGCCAACGCCGGACGCGATGCGTGCCATCGCCCAAGCGCATCGCCGGTACGGCACCACAAGCTGCTTGCCTACGTTGATAAGCGATACCCGCGCGAAGGCCATCGTTGCAATTGCTGCAGCAAAATCCGTCGCAGGTGGTGACGGAATCCTGGGTCTTCTTCTCGAAGGTCCTTTTATCAGTCCTCGACGTCCCGGGATTCATCGCGGCGATTACATCGCGACTGCGACAATGGAAGACCTTGATTGGCTAGGGGAGCTATCGGCAGTCGGCTCGTCCATGGTGACCCTGGCGCCAGAATGCGTACCTGCGAGATTTGTGAAGACCCTTGCTACAAGCGGGATTCGATGTTCAGTCGGTCATAGCGAGGCAACTGCCGACACCCTGACAGCTGCCGTTGACGAGGGGCTTAGTGGTGTTACACACCTCTTCAATGCAATGCCCGCCATGAGCGCCCGAGAACCCGGCATCGTTGGCATGGCCCTTACAGACGACCGTCTCACAGCGGGCATTATTGTCGACGGCATCCATGTCGATCCTGTTGTCGGCATTATTGTCGACGGCATCCATGTCGATCCTGTTGTCGTACGCGCCGCCTTCTCTGCAAAAAATCGCAATAATATTGCGCTTGTAAGTGACGCAATGCCCACTGTCGGCACTGAGCAAGATCATTTCGAACTCATGGGAAGGCAGATTCAACTGCGGGACGGCCGATTAGTCTGCGAAAACGGCACGCTCGCCGGCGCCCACCTAAACCTGGCATCGGCTGTCAAAAATGCCGCAACATTCGGGGGAATGTTCCTCGACGAGGCGCTTCGCGCTGCATCGCTTGTGCCGGCACGGTTTTTGGGAATCGAAAGACATCGCGGTACGCTAGTTGCTGGGGCTCAAGGAGACATCGTCGCATTAACACCAAACCTCGAGGTCCTTACGACTTGGGTGGCCGGCAATCGCCCACAATCCGTCCCTAACCCCGAACGGGGGTAATCAGATCGGCAGCTGTCGCAGCTTCGAACTGCAAAAGTCTCCAGGTCGAATTTGGCGCCAAATTGGCGGAAATTCTTTAGATATTTCAAAGGTCTTTTTTCAGGTGGGAATGTTGTGGTTCGATCCCTGCGTGGTCAGCCGGCCATTCCTGCGGTTGGCGACGGTTTGCAACCTGGGCCTCACAGGCCCGGAAATCCCGGCTTTTCGCGCATTCGACTTTGTCTCCAGACTCCCGATCTCCAAATCTAGGGAGCGAAATTGCCGAAAGTCTCCGGCCCTGTCCGCGGAAATTCCCGTTTTGCAGAGATTTTCGGCGGAGACCCGTTCGATCACGACTGCCGCCCGACCATGGCGGACTAACTGATCTGCTTTCGCGTAGATGCGCTGAGGATCGTATTGAACTCGGTTTCTCCGGGCAGAGCCACCAGCTTTGCTTTCGGGTGTTCGTCGCGCACGAGCACCAGGATTTGATGAGGAGTCTTGAAGGCTTCGCCCGTGCAGGTTCGCGTATCACCGTTCCTATCGGTCAAAACGAACTCACGTGGTGCAACCATCCGCTGCTTGGCACCTCTCGGCACCAGCGACGCGAGCGAATGTCCGGAAACAATGGCGGTGCCAAAGCCCGCAGCGTCGTACATGCGATGAAACGTCTTTGACACCACGACCCGCCGGATATCGGCTCGAAAGCCGGCATGATCGTATGTGAGCTTTGGTTCCAGCACCACGAGGCAGCAGGCGCTGGCATTGCTGGTGACGTACCGGCGAAACGTCGCATAATTGGAGCCACCGAACTGTTTGGCGAGTGCCATTCCAGTCTTGATTCCAAATTTATGATCGTTCGCGTGCTGGGCCCATAGCTCGCCCTGAAACAGCGCTTCCGAGGCGAACACGTTAGCTTCGCGTTCGAACAAATCGGCTATTTCGGGATCGAGGGTCTTTTCGCAATCGTGTATCAGCGAATACACCTTGCTCTGATGCGGCATTGTCCCGTGACCGGCCTCATGCAGTTTTACAAACGGAATGCGCGGCGCAGGGGTGTCCTTGTCGATGATCACCAGCCGGTCGTTGGCCTCGAACAGGCCCAAAACCTTGCTCAGCGCGGACTTGATCGTTGCAACGCTCGCCTTGGCCGATTTGATAAAGCGCTCGAGAAAGCTGGCGTTCAGAATTTCGTCGTCGACGACAGTGAGCTTCGCAGCTTCCATGATAGCCTTAACCGGGGTCGGAAACACGCCATAGGCCGCGGCGTCACGGCCCCTCCGGGCCGCTTCGTTTTCTATGTGAGCCGCCCCACGGCTAGATTTACCTATTGGCACTTTGCGACTTGCCGCCGAAGTCTGAGAACGTCCGGTTATCGGGGTAGACGGAAGTGGCCAGCCGGTTGCCGGAACGGAGTTTTTGACCCATCTCGGACTCCAGATTTGACATACTTTGTTGTAGGGGTTAGCCGCCATCGAGCGTCGCCGTAATTAAAAATCCTAACTTCAGGCTATTCTCCCCAACGCGGCAAGGAGTTTCTCGACAGCGGAGCAGAGCCCTTTCTGCTCTTTTTTGATCCCGCTTCGCATGAGGCAAGCGGTTACTGAAAGCCGAAACCCTACTTGCCTGACCTGTCCCTGTCGGAAACCTAATTCGGCTGGCAAGTGAAGCCGAATCGCGCAATGTTTCTATCTTATGAGAGAAGCTTGCAGCCTGATCTGGTCGGCGCTGGTATTATTGCTCCGATCGCGGGCCTCGTTGGCAGCCGAGATCCTGGTCCTTCGGCATCAGATTAACATACTGAGACGGCATTCGCCCAAGAGGAAGACGTTCAGCGTCATGGACCGCTTGAGCCGGGCTGTATCGATTGGCGCCAACAGTCCTGAACGCTCTGGCGGTTTTGAAGCCAGATACCGTTATAAAGTGGCACCGCGCCGGGTTCAGATCGTACTGGCGCTGGAGGTCACGACGTCGTGGTGGCCGACCAAACTTATCGACAGAGATACGCAAGCTTATCCGCGAGATGAGCATCGCCAACCCGCTGTGGGGAGCGCCGCGGATCCACGGAGAGTTGCTTAAGCTCGGCATCGATATCGGCCAGACGAGCGTGGCCAAGTATATGGTGAAGAGACGAAGGCTGGAAGACGTTTCTTCATAACCATGCCGACGGCATCGCGGCGATGGATTTGTTCGTCGTGCTGACGATCTCGTTTCGCCTGCTCTATGGATTGCTGATCATGGGGCACGGCCGAGGACAAATTTTGTGGTTTGGCGTCACAGCTAACCCCACTGCAGAATGGATCGCAAATCAGTCACGGAAGCATGCGGTTGGGAACAGGCTCCCCGCTACCTGATCCGTGACCGGGATGGGGCCTATGGTGAGGTCTTCATCCGAAGACTTCGATCAATGGGCATTCGTGACCGGCCGACATCGCCGCACTCCCCATGGCAAAACGGATATGCCGAACGGCTGATCGGTTCGATCCGGCGGGAGTGCCTTGACCACGTTGTTGTGTTCGGCGAGCGACACCTCCGTCATGTACTGCCGTCGTACATGAAATATCACAACGAGATAAGGACGCATTTATCTTTGGAGAAGGATGCGCCGGTCTCGCGCGCCGTCAAACTGGCCGGGACCATTCTTTGCCGCCCGGTCCTGGGCGGGCTGCACCACCAATATGTTCGGAGTTGATTTACGACAGGCACAGGCAGCCATATAGCGAGTTGAAGCCACGCCGGCGGCGCATAAGCCATTTCAACTGCGAGGATCGCCGGTACGATCGAGTGACCGACAACAATAATCACAAGATAGGCCGGAAGGTCGTCGGCACGTTGATGATGGAAGTCCTCGCCGCACCGCTCGCATTGGTCGGTGACCTTCAGGAAGCGACCGAACAGCGAACCCTTTCCACAGCTAGAGCACTTTCCCAAAAAGCCGCGCCACATTGCTGTGCCCGGGAGATTCGATCATGATGGGTTTCATCCAAATATTCCTTGATCGCAATTCGATGCTCCATACAGTAAGTACGAAATAGCAGACAATCAAAACAGTCTGGCCAAATTGCATGGAATGGATCCCTACAATTACGGAGCGGTCGGGGCCGGTTTACATCCGCATCGTTGATGTACTTTCGGCCGATATCGCGAGCGGTCGTCTGACGCGCGGCCAGCAACTCCCGACGCACCGCGCCCCGGCGCGCGCGCTCGACATTGATCTCACGACGGTGACACGTGCTTACAGCGAAGCACGGCGGCGCGGCCTGATTGATGCCCGGGTTGGTCGAGGCACTTTCGTGTCGGAGACGACTGCGAGGGTCGCCACAGACCCTCCGCTAGGAAGCGGTACCGTCAATCACGGCCGCGAAATCTTTGATCAGCAATGCGCGGCTTGTCACGGCGCAAGAGGTGAGGGTAGTGTTGGTGGTCGGCTTGTCGGCGGGCAGGGCACACTCGCTACGCCAAACCGGGTGAGGACCGTCGGCAGCAGCTACTGGCCATACGCCACAACATCGTTCGACTATATCCGCCGCGCCATGTCGCAGAACGCGCCGCACGGACTGCTGAGAAAAAAGCAAAAGACACCCACCGGGTCCGTTAGTAACCCCGCCTCACAACGCTAAACGCCAATTTAGTTGGAGGTCGGCATCGCATCGCTACGTAGGAAAGATAGCGATGAAGGCGCGCGTCTCGCAAGCTGGACCAAGACTCCGGAACATTTCCGCAGCTTTGGTTACCTTCCTCTTATTTGGGAGTGCTCTAATGACCGGGAAGACACCGAAGATCGTTGAAGTGCAGGTTGGTATGGAAATCAACATGTACGTTTGCGCGATGCGCAAATAGTTTC
Organism: Bradyrhizobium ottawaense; assembly: GCF_900099825.1. Classification (NCBI taxonomy): domain Bacteria; kingdom Pseudomonadati; phylum Pseudomonadota; class Alphaproteobacteria; order Hyphomicrobiales; family Nitrobacteraceae; genus Bradyrhizobium; species Bradyrhizobium ottawaense. Next base: position 4,998,035 of record NZ_LT629693.1, read on the forward strand.
GCGTATGCCTGCTTGGCCCGAGGAGCACATTCTGGTTTGCTCTTCGGGCAGCAGGAAAGCCCACCGATCACGCCTCTGCGTCAGCCGGACCGCTCATCGCTGCTTTGCATCGCCGAGCGATCGAGGTCGTCGAGCATTGTCAGCCCGGATTTTCCTACGCCGTCGTCACGCGGCTGGTTCGCCATGTTCGGCGAACCAGCGCGTTTTACGCCCTCACAAGTCGAGTTGCTTGAGCATAGGCATCAATTCTGGGAGGGGCTGCCTCGCCGAACAACTCGTTGAGGGTCGCCAGCATGCCGAGCACATCCTCATCAAACCCGGCGATCTCAAGATGCCGGATTGGGATCGACCTGAGCCCATGCCATTCCGGGTGGCACCAAGCAGCGCGCCGAGGGTGTGCTGACGATCTTTGAGCAAAGAAGCGGCCTTACGGGCACTCTTCTTCCATCATCCGCGGTGGGGCGGATGGCGAAGGTGCACACGGGGCTGCTCCATGGAGGCGTTTCCGTTCCGCCAGTTGCCGTCGGTGTAGGGATTGCCGGGACCCAGGTTTTGACAATTGGCGTTCGGGTAGAACTGCGCGCAATAGCCGGGGTCTTCGATCACCTGTTGCGCCAGCACGGGCGTTGCGAAAGCTGCCGTAGCGACAGCAGCGATGCCAATCAGTGCGAGTTTCATCTTGGTCTCCTGGTAAGTGTAACGAAGTAGTTGGTGTAACGGGAAGATGGGCAGGCCTCCAGCGTTTCGCCAGTTACCATTCAGCAAGCTCCTTAGAACGTGAAAATCCGTCATTGGGTTGGACGCCACCGAGATTGTCGCACGCGTTAGCCAACTCATCGCCAGCCACTGAAGCGTTCTTGCAGGAAATCGCTCGCCAGCCATCGCGGCGCTTCGTGCCCTCGTAAAATTCAATTTAGTGGTCTCGGAGGAATGCGAACCTACATGAGCGTCAGGCGCAAAGGCGATCAGCCGTCACCTTGATCGTGCCTTCGATCCGCCGCGCCCGGCGCAAGCGCCTCCGCTCGCAACCTGCAAGTTCAGAGTCATCCAATGAAAACGGTCTGGATCTACGTGACCGACTATGGGCGCATCGGCGATGAAGATTGGGTTAAGGTGTTTTCCTCCAGCGACGCCGCCGATGAATGGTTAGAACAAAACGATCCGGAAGGTGTCGCGTGGGAATACCCCATCCATGATAAGGTCACGGGGCCACTGCAATGAACCGCATCAAAAGGGTCGCTTAGACGAGGCGGGGCAATTAGGCCAGTATTGCCGCGACCGCCTCCGTGTCCGGGATCACGCCGTGATCGTGGAGATACTTGCGAAACGCGGCATGGCGCATTCCGATGCTGCGCGGGCAGAAGGTGATTTCGCCTCCTTTGTGTCGCGCGCGGCGCGCGAATCTCGTCGCGGCGAGCTTGTGAGGCGCCTCGCGAAGATAAGGAAGGCAAGCCCATCAAGACGCGATTAGTGCATAAACCCATCCGTCAGCGTCTGCATGAAGCGAACGAGCGCGTCCTCTTCTGCATCTGATAGACCCAAACGACCAACTTTGCTCTTGTTCATATTGGCAGTCGACTCCGGCGCCGGCCAGCAGATCGTACTTTCGCCCGGATCATGGGGCTGGCAGCGCGGCAGCACATCGCGCGTGTTGTAGAAATGCACGATCTGCTTCAGGCTGGTAAAATATCCATTATGCCCGTAGGCCTTCACGAAGGCCGGATCAGGCCGCTTGTCCACGTTGCGCAGTGTGGGCACCTGTATTCGCGCCTGGTTATCCGGTGCCAGCTTGAGCCATCGCGCGTCGATCGCCGAGGGCTGGCTTAGCAGATGTCCGCTGCTGAGAAAAGTACCGACACCCCTATCGACGAAGGACGATCCCATTGGATTGGCGACGTAGCCCAACGCGTCGGGCCGGTCCTCGCTATAGTAGGGAAGTCTCGGGTTGGCGGGAGTGCCGATATTGCTGGCGGTGAAGTCTGTGAATAGCGGGTCCTCACCTGGCTCACCGTCGCGGTGACATTCATTGCATCGCGCCTTGCCTCGGAACAGATCGTAGCCCTGCTGCTCCTGCGGCGTAAACTGCGCCTGCTTAGCGAGCACCGCGTCGAATTTCGAAGTGAACGACGTCACCTCGGCCGAGGCTTCATAGCCGGCGATCGACTGTGCCATCTGATCGAAGGTCGCACCGGCGCGGCCGCGATCGATCGGGCTCAGATGGACCGGCAACGGATCGGCCGCGGCGGCCGGCCCAGGCCTGTTGCAGACCTGCTCGATGTCGCCCGGCCATGCAATCGCAAAACTCTGCGGACCCCATACGCCCTCGAATAGGGGGCGATAGGGCCGCTGCGAGACGCGATAGACCGCGCATGCGATATCTGGCAGCCCCATCTCCACGGGATTGGTGGGCGGACCTTGCGCCTGCTCGGCGGCCGGATTGCCGAGCCGGCGTCCCGTCGCGCGCATGTCCCAGAAATTTCCGCCGACGAGGTCGCCCTGTCCGGGATTGAAATGCAGCACGGGCGACAGCGGCGCGTAGGCGTGAGATTGAGGCTTGCGGTTGCTGAAACGCGTGCGAACCGAACCCGGGTAAGCGCCCGTGGTCCGGTTCAACTCCGACACCGGACCCGTAAAGCCTGTCTCGGGCATGTGGCAAAAGGCGCAAGCCTCGTTGCGGTTTACCGACAAATTCTTGTCATACAGCATCAGCTTGCCGAGCAATTCGATCTGCTGGATTTGATTGTCCGGCGGCGCCGCAAGCCGTTCGATCGCTCTCGCCTCGGTAAGGTCAATCTTGGTCTCGACCCTCGCAATTTCCTGCAATACCTGAGGCGAGAGGTTTGAGCTTCTCTCCTCCGCGCCGGGCGGGTCCGCGCCCATAGCGACTGCGAGTACCGCAGCCGCGATCGCCAAAATTGCGCTCTGTATTTTCATATCGGATCCCCCTCAAGCCGACCCTGAATAGCCTGCGAGTCGACACTGTAGGAGTTTGCAACACTTCGTGCCAATAACCGACGCGCACATCGCCACCGGGCATCAGCAGAGCGGTCGTCACCTCATGCCGCCACTCGAACAAGGCGTGCGGCCCTGATCTCGTCGAGGAGGTCATCCACGCCTGCCAGCGCAAAGCGCAGCGTGGCCTCGTCGACGATGCGCCCGTCGCTGACCTTTTCATGCACGCTCCCGATCACGATCTGGGGCCGAAGCACAGGACGCGCTGGGATCGATGCGAGCGTCTCGTTCATTTGCTGCTGCGCGCGCACGCCGCCAGTGAAGGCAGGCGAGGTCGTCATCGTCAATACCGGCTTGCTCCTCAGCACTGAACATCCATAAGGCCGGGAGGCCCAGTCGAGCGCGTTCTTCAGGACGCCGGACATGCCGTGATTGTACTCGGGCGATACCATGATTACGCCATCCGTTGTCTCGATGGCCAAACGCAGAGCGCGGACTGATTCTGGCGCGTGCTCACCATCGTTATCCTCGTTATAGAGCGGCAACCCATGCAAGGAGAAAATGTCGAGCACAGCCTTCGGCGCAAGTGCGTCCTGAAGACCGCGCAGTACCGCGGTGCCGTTGGAAGCCCGGCGCAGGCTGCCGGAGAGGCCGAGAAGGCGGTGTTGGGTCATGGGGCGCAGTTCCTGAAGGGCTTCGTTTCTTGTGCCACCACGAACATCACTCAACCTCGACCAGCTCAAGTAAATTCGAGTTTAAAATTCGACTTATGGGCTCCCCAGTTGCTGAAGCGATTTCGCCTTTGGGTCAGTCGCGCTGGGTTACTTCCAACCAAGCAGGCCGCCATGTCTGTAGGCGCGTTCGCGCGGCTTTCTTTCTTCCCAGTTCTGTGTGGCTCGTCTGCTGAATGTGCAATCCCCCTGCGCTTTCGATTCGGCAATGCCGCGCAGAGGTGCTCTAGGGTGGCGGATTCAGCCTTTGCCGCCGCGTGGCCGGCGTGGGTCCATCGGGCGTACTCCAAGATTTTGCAGCGGTCGCCAAGAGACCCATTATTCCGAAAGGAAGTCGCACGTCTTCAATGGCTATGTCCGATGGCTGAAATCCAGCGCCAACGAGAAGATCGAGTAGCTCACAGCGGTCATAGAGTTTATGTGTTTCGGGACCAGTAAACGGCCATTTGGCCATGGTTTCGCGAGACGTGAGGTAGATGACGGAACGACCGCCCGACCGCAGCACGCGATAAACTTCAGACATATCCCGGCCATCGGAATCGAAAAAATAAGCCACGTTGACCAGCAACACCTTGTCGAACGTCTCGTCGATCCAGGGAAGCGGACTGAAAGGCCCCTGCACCAGCACCATTCGACCCGAGGATACCGCCACCTCATTCACGCTTAGCCTGCTCGAGCATTCGGGCGGATTGGTCCACGCCGTACACTCGGGCACCGCGAGTACGCTCGGCGATGCTTCGGAGGCCCCAACCCGGGCCGAAGCCGAGTTCAAGGACATTTTCACCCGGCCCCAGGTTCAAGGCATCGACAGCCAACCGGTTGGGCTCGTCATTAACGAGCGCCATGAGCCATCCGATCAGAGACCCGAAAACGCCGGACGGATGCTGTAACTGCGCACCCAAAGCATGCCATAGCCAATCCAAAATGTGACGGGGGCGCACGACGAGGTCGTCGCCCCGAGACAGGTCCCGTTGAGAATCCGTCACTGCTTTGCCGCGATGCTGTCGAGCCGTTCCTGGATCACAAGTCGCCGGTTCTTGTCCCACAGCGGACGATCGGGATGGGGCGGCAGAACGAGCAGTTTTATCTCCCGCCTCGCGAGCGAGACGGTGCATTGCGTCAAACAGATTCCGCATGGAGTGATCCTGACCCCTGAGCGTAATTGCCATCGAGCCCGAGGAGAGGACTCGCGATTGCGAACACCTTCGGCTGCGAGGCGTAGTAGGTGCCCCATCGCTGGTGATCCGGAATTCGCCGGTAGTCTGCGTCTGCCAAGTGGGTCAGAGGATGGCCCAATCGCTCCACCAGCCGGTGCAAACGTTGGGTCAGCGTAAAGAACGACCATGCGAAGCCGTTTTGCACGCCGAAGAGTCCGAGTGATTTGATGAATTTCATTGTCGCCCGAGGGGCCCGGCTTGCGAAGGTGGTGACCTCGAAGATCTCGTTGCGAGTAATGGTCCGCTTGGACGCCGTGCAGAGCTCTTGTTCGATGGGTGAATCTAGATAAATCTCGGAGAAGAAGCCATCCTCCTGAAGCCTCACACCGGCGGCGCACATGATCTCGGCGCGCTCGTTCGTAAGCGCAAAAAGGCGGGGTGGAAACGTCTGCAACTGTGCGCCGTATTCGGCGGCATAGACATTGCGGATGAACGTTTCGACGACGCGCCTCAAGGCGTCACCTTCTCTGACGACAATGGTCTCGCACATCGGTGTGCCTCGTGCATTCATCAGGAGGCGTGTGTCCCCAAACAATGGTTAAATTAAGCATGGCGTTGTTCAACAAACGCTCACGAGATCGCGAACGCGTGATGCCGAATGATAGATGCGTGTACGATCGAGTACCCCGTGCGCGAATGCGCGCGGAGTTAGTAAGTACGAGTTTCGAATGGGTCCACCCACATGTCGAAGTAAAGGCTTCTTAATCAGTATTAGCTTCTCGTAATGGTAGAAACAATCAGACACAAGAATGGGTTGGGATGGTCGTCACCATCTTCCCTTATCGTCAAGAAAGGCTTCGAAATCGACGTCTTCGGCTGTCCCGATCGGGTAGCGAAGCGCCTATCACGCGTCTCCTTCTGACTCCTTTTAGTCGAGACTGCGACGATAGCGGGTTGGAGTTTGGCCGGTCAGTCGGTGAAATGCGGCGGTGAATGTACTCGTGTCGCTGAAGCCGATATCTAATGCAATCGCGGTAACGGGCAGCTGATCATTCGCCAATAGCTGCTTGGCCCGTTCGATCCGGCGGTTCGCATGGTATCTGCGCGGCGGCATGCCAAAGGAACGTTTGAACGAGCGGGAGAAATGGTACGGGCTCAGCCGCGCCAATTCGGCAAAGGTCGCGAGCTGGATATCGTCGGCGACATGCTCCTCGATATAGGCGGACACCCGTTTTTGCTGCCAACACGCAAGGCCGCCCCGGTTGACTGGCGCGTTAAGGGTCGCGTCGCCGTTGATGCGAACGAGTTCGTGCGTCAGCAAGGTGCCGAGCGCCTCGGCGTATCGCCCGTATATCGAGGTCGGGTTCTCGACCAGCGACTTGAGCTTGAGAGCGATCTCCCACAGATCACGGTCGTAAAAGAACAGGCGTGGCTTGAACTCGACCTCGCCAAACCGCAGCGCGGGATCGGCGAGAGGCCCGCGCGGATCAATGTAGATGTAGGTTGTACGCGTCAGCGCACGCGGTCTCTGCGATCCGCGAAAATCATGTCCAGCAGGAACGAAAGTCAGCTTCCGCGTGAAATCGCGCAAGGCCGATCGAGGGAGGCCCTCGACAAACGTCTCACCTTCGTAGCGCTCAGCAAGCTCTGCCGCGATGAGAAGATGGCAGGGAGCCCGGAATCCATATTCAAAAGGCGTGTACCGCATGACCTGGACCGTTTCCACGTGCACGCCCGGCAATGCCGCGGAGCGGCGACTGATGATCTCAGGCGGCGAGAAGTCAACACTCGAGCGAGCTTCAACGCCTGACTGCAACGGTGCCGGCGCGTGATATTCGGGGATCGGACGTACCGGAGGCGACTGGGAAGCGTATTGACTCGATGTCTCTTGGGCGGAATTGGCCATTGTTCGATCTCACTCGCTCCCCGCCTTGGGTCCGCTGCAAGCGACATAGGGCGATCGCGCAATCCGTCAAGACGCCGAGCCTGCCGCTCTCACGCCGAGTTGAAATTCGAGCGTCACGATGATTTGAGGCAAAGTCCCAGACCTTCCACACCGGCCAGACGCCGGGCAGCTCATGCAGGCAATACTCTGGGATCGGCTGCCCATCGCCAAAATCAATGTCAAGGTGGTCACTCTCGAGCTCGCGCCGGAAGCCTACAAATCCTTCGACGCCGGCGTCGCCAACAAATTCGTCATCGATCCGCACGGGCTGCTCGCCAAGGCGGCGTAAGCGTCGAGGCGCGACTGAGCGGCTCTCCGACCAGATATGGCGCCGCCGTCCTCCGGCAACGGCGCCATTTCGCGGACTTATTCGGCCGGCGTCTGCGCGGCGCTGCCCGGCTGGGTTGCTATCGCTCGCTCTTGGACAAGCCTGGCAAGGCCCGTATGCAAGAGCGCTGCGACGACGGCGCCAACAATCGGGGCGGTCATGTACAGCCAGGCATCGTTGAAATTTCCGGTCGCGACCATCGGGCCGAGCGCGCGTGCCGGGTTGAAGGGGGCCCCAGTGAGGGCTCCACCCATGATTATATTGAAGGTCAGCGTCATTCCTATTGCCAGCGGCGCAAGATTGCCGGCGCGGCCCGCAACCGCCGTGCTGAGTACGACCGTGACCAGGAAAAAGCCGAGCAACGCCTCGATCACAAAGCCGGCCTCCGGCGTGATCGTGACCGTGGTGGCGCCGAGAGCAAGACCGTGCGCGAGTGCAGGCAGACCAAGGCCTGTGGCGGCCCCGCCCAGAACCGTCCGCAACAACAACGCGCCAGCGATGCCACCGATGAGCTGGCTGATGATATAACCGGCCGCCTCACCGACGCGCATCGCGCCGGCGGCGAGCACGCCGATAGTGACCGCGGGGTTCATGTGTCCGCCCGACACCGGGCCGTAAGCGAAGGCGAAGGTCATGATGGCCAAGCCGTGCGCGAAGGCAACCGCTGTGATGCCGTTGAGGCCGGCACCGCCGCCGACCACGGCCGCTGCGCCGGCGCCGATGAATACGAACGAGAAGGTACCGATGAATTCCGCAAGGAGCTTGGGTGCAATCCAGTTGGACATGTTTGTCTCCAGAGATGAGATTGAACGCCCGGCGCGATTAGGTTTGCGCCGGGGAACGATACGTCGGTTTGGGCGAGGGGGCCGACGGCACGCGAGCGCGCCGCCGGCCGGCGAAGCGTGCGGGCCTACTCCGCGGCGATCGTCTGCGGTTTGAAATCGATGCCTATCGCCTTCGCGACGCCAGCACCGTATTCGGGATCGGCCCTGTAGCAATGGACGATCTGCCGCTTCACGATCTCGACCGGCACGCCTGCCATCGCTGCCTTGTAGTTCTGGAAGAGCTGCTCTTTCTGGTCGGCCGTCATCAGCCGGAACAAGTCGCCAGGCTGACGATAGTCGTTGTTGCCGTCGCGGCGATTGTAGCGGTCGGCATCGCCGGAGATTTTCAGCGGCGGCTCGCGGAAGCGCTCGTCCTGGACGGGGCCGTTGAACGAGTTCGGCTCGTAATAGGCATCAGGATTCGGGTTGCCAGCGAGCCGCATGGCACCATCGACGTTGTACGTATGCACCGGGCAGCGCGGCTTGTTGACGGGAAGCTGATCAGCATTGACGCCGACGCGATAGCGGTGCGCGTCCGCATAGGAGAAGATGCGCGCCTGCAGCATCTTGTCCGGCGAATGGCTGATGCCGGGCACCATGTTTGCGGGTGAGAGCGCGGCCTGCTCGACCTCCGCGAAATAATTTTCGGGATTACGGTTCAACTCGAGAACGCCGACCTCGATCAGCGGATAGTCCTTGTGCGGCCACACTTTGGTGAGGTCGAACGGGTTATACCAGTGCTTGCCGACGTCGCTCTCGGGCATGATCTGCACCGAGAATTTCCATTTCGGGAAATCGCCGCGCTCGATCGACTCGAACAGATCGCGCTGATGGGTCTCGCGGTCGTGGGCGACCTTCTCGGCGGCCTCGGCATTGGTCCAGTTCTTGATGCCCTGCATGGTCTTGAAATGGAATTTCACCCAGTGCCGTTCATTGTTGGCGTTGATGAACGAGTAGGCATGAGAGCCGAAGCCGTCGATATTTCGATAGCTCTGCGGCAAGCCGCGGTCGGACATCAGGATGGTAACCTGGTGCAGGCTCTCGGGCGAAAGCGACCAGAAATCCCACATCGCGGTCGGCGAGCGCATGTTGGTTCTCGGGTGCCGCTTCTGGGTGTGTATGAAGTCAGGGAACTTCAACGCGTCGCGCACGAAGAATATCGGCGTATTGTTGCCGACCAAGTCCCAATTGCCTTCTTCGGTATAGAAGCGCAGCGCGAAGCCGCGGACGTCGCGCTCGGCGTCGGCGGCGCCGCGCTCGCCCGCCACCGTCGAAAAGCGCAGGAAAGCTTCGGTCGTTTTTCCCTTCTGTAACACCTTCGCCTTGGTGTATTTCGTGATGTCGTGCGTGATGGTCAGCGTGCCATAAGCGCCCGAGCCCTTGGCGTGCTGGCCACGTTCGGGAATGCGCTCGCGGTTCTGGTGAGCAAGCTTCTCGAACAGAAAGAAGTCTTGCATCAGCACCGGGCCGCGCGGGCCCGCCGTGATGCTGTTCTGGTTGTCGGGAACCGGCATGCCGCTGTCGGTAGTGAGGGTGGGGCGTTTGGCCACGGATTACTCCTGTATTACGAGATATTTAGATCCCGGCAGCGCAACTGCTCTGCAGCAGCGTTACTCTTGCTTTCGCAACCTCGCCAGTTGGACTGAATTGCGTTTGCGAGAAACCGGGCGCGGACCGAAAATGTATGCATCCGCTTCGCAACGACTTTGGTTCGATTGCTGCGATTGCGCCGGTTTTGCGCCAATCTCCGGAAGCCGGAATTTATCACCCTCGCGGCAAATTGCCTTGATGATGGCTTCGAAATGTTGACGGTATTTCATGGTGCTTCACCGGATAGTGACACGTTTGCAAGTGATTGATTTATAAGTATGCGGCCATGGAGAGTCTGCTGGCTCATATCTCGTGTGTGCGGTTGGCCCGCATTCTTTGCCATTGGTCCAATTGATAAAGACGCACAGCTTCAGTGAACATTCCGATGGCCATCCTGCCCAGTCTTCAACAACTCCGCTTTCTCTGTGCTCTGGCCGAGCAATGCCATTTCGGCCGTGCTGCGGAAAGTTGTGCCGTCACGCAATCGACGCTGAGCGGAGGGATCAAGGAGCTCGAGGCACGGCTGGGCATAACGCTGTTTGAGCGCAGCCATCGCCACGTGATACTGACGCCCTTGGGGAAAGAGATCGCGACGCGCGCCCGGCGACTGCTGGTCGACGCCGAGGAGCTGGTCGGGTTGGCCCACAACGCGCAGGAGCCATTGTCCGGGCCGCTCCGGTTCGGGGTAATCCCGACAGTCGGGCCGTATGTCCTGCCCTCGCTGCTGTCGCATCTGGGCATTGCGCTGCCGAAGCTCAAACTGTACGTGCGGGAGGCACCGACTGCAGTGTTGCTGGACAGGCTCGCTGGAGGAGAGCTCGACATTTTGTTGGTGGCAATTCCTTATGACCTTGGCGATGTCGAGGCGATGGAAATCGCAAAAGATCCAATCGTCGTAGCGATGCCGCGCAACCATTCTCTTGGCCATCACAAGGTGGTGAGCCGTGATGACCTGGCGCGCGAGCAGCTGCTCCTGATCGAGGACGGACATTGCCTGCGCAGCCATTCACTGCAGGCATGCCGGATCGCGGATCCGGTTCGCAATGAAGTCTTCCAGGCGACCAGCCTGCGAACGCTTGTCCAGATGGTGGCCGCTGAACTTGGCATCACGCTAATGCCCCAGATTGCGGTGGATTCAGAACTCGCTTCAACTCGCAATGTTGTGATTCGGCCGCTCTCTCCAGACAAGCCGTTCCGGACCCTGGTCCTGGCTTGGCGGCCGACATCCTCGCGCGGCGTCGAATTCAGGATGCTCGGAAATCTTATCCGAGAGTGTCTGACTGGTAGCAAGAGAGCAATTGCGCCTGACCGGGACACTGAAGTACTGGCAGCGCCCTGAGCAGCGCGCCAGGTCGGCATCCATTGTGGCGATGCCTGTGTGCTGGCCCGGCGTCATCGGCTGCTTCGATCAATGCCTTCGAAATTTCCCGTTAGCGATTGGGAGCCGGGCGACCATATGTGGCCTAGGCGAGAAATGATCGCTAGTGGCTCTGGCCATTGAAAGGAAAATGACATGACTGAACGAAGAACGATGATGCAGACCAAGATGAAATTCGCATCGATTGGCGCTGCCGCTTTTGCCGCGACAGCTTTCGCAACTCCCGCGCTGGCGCAAGCCGTTATCAACGATCCCGGCTATTGCGCGCAGTTCTACCCAAATGCAAATTGCCAAAACCTGGGAGCGGGCAATCCGTACACCAATGGCGGCTACTGGCAGAACGACAACGCGTCCGTGGAACCTCGTCTGCACCGTCACTATCGGGTGCACCGCGGATAATGGAAAATGAAGCGGCCAAGCGGCCGCTTCCAATCGCTGCGCTCTATGGCCTTCAAAATCTCCAACGACCCGATGATGATCTGTCGGCATCCGAGCGCCATCGCGCCCTGGAATTCAGCGGCCGGTGCCATTGGCAGCTCCGGTTACCGCCTTCGAAATTTCCCGTTAGCGATTGGGAGCCGGGCGGCCACATGCGGGGCGAGAAGTTCGATGATCACTGACGGCTCTGCCCGTCGAAAGGAAAATGACATGACTGGACGAAGAATGATGACGGTATTGGCAACCGCCCTCCTTGCCGGCTCTCTGCTCGCGACGGGTGCACAAGCGCGCGGCGGTGGAGGCGGCGGCGGTGGAGGCGGCGGTGGACATGGTGGCGGCGGCTTTGGTGGTGGCGGTGGCTTCCACGGAGGAGGCATGGGCGGCTTTGGTGGCGGCGGCTTCCACAGTGGCGCTTTCGCTGGAGGATTTCACGGTTTTGGCCCCGGCCCCGTCGTTCGAGGATCCAACAATGGCGGCTTCCATGGCTTTGGCCCCGGTCCCGTCGTTCGAGGATTTAATGGCCACGACTACGGGCACCACCACTACGGCTACCGGCCGTATGGCTACTGGAACGACTACGCTTACGATTATCCGTACTACACCTACGACGATTCTTACTACGACGACGGCAGTTGCTACGTTCTTCGGCGACGGGTGCACACCGCGCATGGCTGGCGTCTGCAACCCCGCCAGGTATGCGGTTGATCGACCGTCGCTTATCGATGTTGATCGCGGTCTGAAACGTCAACTGACTGCATAAGTGTCGATTGCCATGAGAAGACCTCGGCGCGGTCCCGCGCTGAGGTCAATTTTCGCGGGAGGCGGCTACTTCCTCGCTGCGACCCGCTACGTTTCCGAAATCACGTAGCTGTGCTCGACACGCGCAAGCTCAACATTAGAGTTTCACGCACGTTTGCCAGGCGTCCGTTCAGCCGCCGCGGGTGGCCGAACACTCAAGCGTGATGAGCATGGTGCTCGTTCCTTCCTACATCTGGAAAAGTGAGGCGCTTGGCTTGCGTTCACGGCAGACGAAGAACCGTGACCGCGAAAGCGGGCCGGCACTCGCGAAATCGTACGACAGACGGGTCCTGCATGCAGTGCGGACACTCCGGCGTACTGAAGCTGTCGTCAAGTCTGACGCCGCGGACCTGGTTCGGCCGTACCGCAAGGGCACAGGATAGGAGCAGCTGATGCGGGATCACGACGTGCAACCATCGGGACTGACGCGACGGCGCGTACTGGGCGGGATGGGCGTTGCCAGCCTGGCGCTATTGTCTTCGCCGGCGTCCGCGCAAGAGACGGTCGATCTGCATGTGCCGGGCGGTCCGAGTACGCGGATGATCACTACCTCCTATCCGCAAAAGGGCCGAATGATTTTGCAGCGATCCAGCCCGCCATGGCTTGAGACGCCCTTCGAGGTCTTCGACAAAGGCGTGTTCACCCCAAACGACCAGCATTATGTCAGCTGGCACTGGGCGAATTTCCCGGGCGACATCGATGTCGACAGCTTTCGTCTGACGGTGCGCGGCCTAGTCAATCAGACCCTTTCGCTGTCGCTCAAAGATATCTTGCAGGGCTTGCCGAGATTCGATATCGCCGCTGTCAACCAATGCGCCGGCGCTTCGCGCATCTACGCCGTTCCACGCGTTGCCGGCGCTCAATGGGCAAATGGTTCGATGAGTAACGCGATCTGGACCGGTGTGCGTCTCAAGGACGTGCTTGACCGTGCCGGCGTAAAACCTGGCGCCATTCAGGTCCGCTTCGGTGGCTTGGACGAGCCGGCGATGCAGGACGCGCCGAAATTCCTGAAGTCGCTGACCATCGATCACGCCCGCGATGGCGAAGTGATGATCGCTTTCGGCATGAACGGCGAACAGCTTCCATTGTTGAACGGATTTCCGCTGCGGCTCGTCGTGCCCGGCTGGTGCGGCGTCTACTGGATCAAGATGCTGAACGACATTGAAGTATTGGATCAGCCCGACACCAATTACTGGACGGCGACCGGCTACCGCGTGCCCGATACGCCGCACAATACCGTCAAGCCGGGCGAGACGGGATTCAAGACGGTTCCGGTGACCCGCAATGTTCCGAGGTCGTTTATCACCAATATCCGCAACGGCGACAGCGTGCCGGCGGGGGTGCCGGCTTCGGCGCGAGGTATCGCCTTCGGCGGCGATTGCGGCGTTGCCCGCGTCGATCTGTCGATCGATGGCGGCAAGAGCTGGCAGCCGACCCAACTCGGTGCCGACCAGGGGACATACGGGTTCCGGCAATGGCAGACGCAATTTACGCTGCCGGCGCGCGGCGTGCGCACCCTGATGGTTCGTTGCACCAACACTGGGAACGAGGCCCAGCCCGATTTCCCGATCTGGAATCCGACCGGCTACATGTACAATACCATTGAAACGACCCATGTGGTCGCGGCCTGAGGAGGAACTAGGATGCGTGCTGTTCTTCTGATGGCCGCCGCCGTTGCCGGTCTCGTTCTGTTGCGACATCCCGGCGAGGCCGCAACGATCACCACATTGAAGTCGCCGAAGCTGGATGTCCCCACCAGCGACGCGATGTTCCCGGCCGGTCCGGGATCGGATGCGATCAACAACAATTGCCTGGCCTGTCACTCGGCCGACCATGTGTTGAACCAGCCTTCGTTGTCCAGGGAGGCCTGGCAAGAGGTCGTCAACAAGATGATTACGGCCTACAAGGCTCCCGTCAGCCCTGACGACGCCAAAGCGATCGTGAACTATCTGGTTCGCACCAAAGGCGCTTCATAGGACCGGTAACACAAGCCCGGGGGCGACAGGATCCTGGCGCGCCGCCAAACCTAAACGAAACGAAACAGCTCGCCATGACGAAACTTGGAATTGGTGTTGGAATGTCCCGCCTCCGGTGGCGAATGAGCTTACGCCATGAACCTTTTTTGCTCGTACGTGAGAGCGGCGGTCGGTGCCGCAGGCTTGGGCGTATGGCGAACATATTGCGAGCATATGTAAAAAAACACCGGCAGATTTCGATGTCGCCATTGCAATGTTTCTACTTCTGAACTTGCAGTGACTGGCTCGCTATCGTAGTTGTCGGTAATGGTCTTGTTTATCGTCCGCAGACTGTGGCTGGCCGCCTTGGTGTGCCTCACCGTTCTGGTCGTCAGCTTCATCCTGACACGCCTCTCCGGCGATCTGGCCGCGTCGATCGCAGGCCCGAACGCTTCCGCGGCCGATGTCGCAATCATTACCAGGAATTATGGCCTCGACCGCCCTTTGGTGGTGCAGTTTCTCGAATGGGCCGGCCACGCAGCCGAGGGCGACCTCGGCCGATCCTTCCTGTACCATGTCCCGGTCTGGGGACTGATCCGCGATCGATTGCCGGTCACTCTGGCGCTTGGCCTGACCGGCCTTGCGATCGCGCTGTTGGTCGCCCTGCCGCTGGGCATTCTGGCGGCGGTGCGAGAGGGCTCGGCGATCGATCGGGGCATCATGATGGTGGCGCTGTTGGGGCAGGCTATGCCGGGCTTCTGGTTCGGTCTGGTGATGATCGTGCTGCTTGGCCTCGACCTGCAATGGCTGCCGATTTCGGGCGTGGACACCTGGCAAGGCTACATCATGCCGGGGATCGTGCTGGCCTTTTCGGCAATCCCAGCCTTGATGCGCCTGACCCGCTCGGGAATGATCGACGCGCTGGCGGCGGATTACATTCGCACCGCGCGCGCGAAGGGACTGAGCCGGACGAAGATCATCCTCAAGCATGCCTTGCGCAATGCGGCGATGCCGGTGGTCTCCATCGCGGCGGTGCAACTCGGCTTTATGTTGGGAGGATCCGTGGTGATCGAGTCTGTCTTCGCACTGCCGGGCGTCGGCTATCTGGCCTGGGAGTCTATCACCAAGAATGATTTTCCGGTGGTCCAGGCCGTCGTGCTGTTTTTGGCCGTCATCTACATCGCCCTGACCTTGCTGGCGGACATGATGAATGCGCTGCTCGATCCGAGGTTGCGCGGATGAGTGCCATTGTAATTGTCCAATCCCGGCCGGCCCGGCGGTGGTTACCTGCATTTCGTCACCTCGCCACGCTGCTGGGCGCAGTGATCATAGGGGCCGCAGTGCTGGTCGCGATCTTCGCACCCTATCTGACGCCGCATGATCCATTCGCTCAGGATCTCAACCAGCGCCTCATTCCTCCGGTTTGGATGGAGGGCAGCCAGCCGACGCATCTATTGGGCACGGATCAGATCGGCCGCGATTACCTGTCACGCCTGATCTACGGCACGCGCATTTCCATGCTGATCGGCATGCTGACCGTCATCACATCCGGCGTCATTGGTATCACGCTGGGAATCATCGGCGGGTTCTATGGCGGGCGCACCGACGACGTCGTGATGTTCCTGATCACCTGCCGCCTGTCGATCCCGCTGATCCTGGTGGCGTTGACGGTGGTGGCGCTGGTTGGCAGTTCGCTTGCGGTGGTGATTCTGACGCTCGGGCTGTTGCTGTGGGACCGGTTCGCCGTGGTGGCGCGTACCACCGCGATGCAGGTACGCAACCTCGATTACATCGCCGCAGCCCAGGCTGCCGGTGCATCGCGCCTGCATATTCTGCTGCGCGAGGTGCTTCCCAATATCGCCAATCATTTGGTGGTGGTGGCAACGCTGGAAATGGCGCTGGCGATCCTGCTTGAAGCGGCTCTGTCATTTCTCGGACTGGGCGTGCCGCCGCCCTTGCCGAGCTGGGGGCTGATGATCGCCGAAGCCAAGGAATACATGTTCTTCAGCCCGTGGGTGATCATGACCCCCGGGGTCGCGCTGTTCGTGCTGGTGCTCGGCATCAACCTGCTGGGCGACGGGCTGCGCGACTTGCTCGGGGCGGATATGCGGCGATGACACCCGTCGTACCGGACCCGGTTCTCAGCGTCGCCAATCTGCGTGTCTCCTTCGGGCAGACCGAAGCCGCGCGGGGCGTGACGTTGGCGGTGGCGCGCGGCGAAACGCATTGCCTGGTCGGCGAGTCCGGCTGCGGCAAATCCGTTACCGCGCTATCGGTGATGAACCTGCTGCCGCGCGGGATCGCCCGCACCGCCGATCACCTTCGCTTTCAGGGGCAGGATCTGCTGGGCATGTCGGAGCGGCAGACCGCACGGCTGCGCGGCGACAAGATGGCGATGATCTTCCAGGAACCGATGACGAGCCTGAACCCGGCCTATACGATCGGATCGCAGATGTCCGAGGTGTTCGAACGCCATCGTGGGGCGACACGGCGGCAGGCCATGGACAGGGCGGCCGAGTTGCTGGCGCGCGTGGGCATTACCGCTCCGGGGATGCGCCTCGGGCAATATCCCCATCAGCTCTCCGGCGGTCTGCGCCAGCGGGTGATGATCGCCATGGCGCTGATGTGCGATCCGGAGTTGCTGATCGCCGACGAACCGACAACGGCTCTCGATGTGACGGTACAAGCGCAGATCCTGCGGCTGCTGCAGAAGCTGCAGCAGGAGTTGGGATTGGCATTGCTGTTGATCACGCATGATCTCGGCGTGGTGGCGCGGATGGCGCAGCGAGTCTCGGTGATGTATGCGGGCGAGGTGGTCGAAACCGGTACGGTGGCCGAGGTGTTCGCAGCACCCACGCACCCCTACACGCGCGGGCTATTGGACTGCATTCCCGTGCCCGGCATGACGCGGGCGGGCGAGCCCCTGGGCAACATTCCGGGCGTGGTACCGCGCATAGCGCCGGGCTTCATCGGTTGCGGGTTTCGCGACCGCTGTACTTTGGCCATGCCGGAATGTGCCCAGACCATGCCGTTGCGCAATGCCGGCGGCGATCATTTCTATCTCTGCCGGCTGCCGCCGGATTGGAAGCGAGCTGCCGCCGCATGACCCATGCGATCGAAGTCCGGAATGTCTACCGCGAGTTCCAGCAACGCAGCGCTATGGCAGGCCTCCGTCACAAGGTGCGCGCGGTAGACGGCGTCACGTTCTCGCTTCCGGCGGGCGATGTGCTGGGGGTGGTGGGCGAGTCCGGCTGCGGCAAGTCAACGCTTGCCCGTCTCATCATGGGCCTGCTGCCGCCGACCTCGGGCGAGATTCTGGTGGATGGACGCAGCCTGGCCGGCATGGATCGGCGCGAACGTGCCCGACTGATCCAGCCCGTGTTCCAGGACCCGTACTCCTCGCTCAACCCGCGCCAGCGTATTCGCGACATCGTCGGCCTGCCGCTGGCCTCCCAGGGCAATCTGCCGAAGGCGCAGCAGGCCGATCGCGTCATGGAGATGCTGGCGCGCGTTGGAATTTCCAGCGAGATGGCCGAGCGCATGCCGGGCCAGCTCTCCGGCGGCCAGCGGCAGCGTGTGGCCATCGCGCGTGCCCTCGTGCTGCACCCGCGCATCGTGGTGTGCGACGAGCCCACCAGCGCGCTGGATGTCTCCGTGCAGGCGCAGATTCTCAACCTGCTGGCGGAATTGCGGCGGGAGCTCGGACTGACCTATCTCTTCATCAGCCACAACCTGGCGGTGGTGGAATACATCGCCACGGAAGTGGCGGTGATGTACCTCGGCCGGATCGTCGAGCAGGCGCCGGCGCAGGAGCTGTTCCGCACCCCCACGCACCCCTACACACAGGCGCTGCTGGCCTCCGTGCTGACACCGGACCCGGCTCTCGGCCTTCCCGATGTCGGTCTGGGCGACGCCTACCCGGATCCCACCAATATCCCGCCGGGTTGTCGTTTCCACCCGCGTTGCCCGAGCGCATTGGCGAAATGCGCCGCTACGATGCCGGACAACATCCGCAAGGATGGCCGTCTGGTCGAATGTCTGCTGGCAATCCCGGCATAGGGCAGGCGCCAGTCGCTATTTCCAGGTCGACAGATAGAAACGCGGCACATCGTCCGGGAAGCCCTGGAAATTCAACTGCTTTGAAAATGCGACGTAGCGGACGTCGCTGAACAGCGGCACGAAATCAACGCGTTCCGTGGCGAGGTGGATCGCCTCGCCAAAGGCCTTGCGACGCTCCTCCGGATCGATGCTGGCTCCGGCCTGTTTCAACAGCTTTTGCACATCGGCATCGCGCGCGTAGTCGTTCAATCCGCCGCCGAGCCAATAGGGCATGAACGCCGAGGTATCGTTGACGGAATTGCTGCCCCAACTCCCCGAATACAACGGCGCCTTGCCGGCTTCCGCCAGCTGGATGGCAGCGCCGATCTGGAGCTGCTGGATCCGCATGTTGATGCCGACAGCCTTGAGATAGTTCTGCACGGCAGCGCCAACCTGCGGTGTTGCATAGGACACGAGTTCGGTATCGAAGCCGTTGGGATAACCGGCCTCGGTTAGAAGCTGCTTGGCCTTGGTCGGGTCGTATGGATATTTCACGGCCGCCGCTATGTCACAGCCGAACTGGCTCGGAAAACACGGCGTGTCGATGACCTGCGAATTGCCCTGGATCAGCTGCTTGGCCATCGTGCCGCGGTCGATGGCCGAGATGACCGCCTGTCGCACCTTCAGCTTGGTCAGCGGATTGTCGGCGCCGGAACGGCCGGCGGCGTCGACGGTCATGAAATGGACCCGCATGGTGCCGAACCGCACCGCCTCCAGATTTGGCATCCGCGCGATATTCGCGAACTGATCGGCATTATAGCCCCAGATCCAGTCGGCTTTTCCGCCGAGCAGTTCGGTCAGCTCGGTGGTTGCGTCGGGCACTTCGTGGATCTTGATATAGCGGATGGCAGGCCGGCCCTTGGGGCTGCCGGCGTAGTAGCCGTCATACCGCTCCATATCGATCTCGGTGGTGCCGTCGACCTTGGTGATCTTGTAGGGGCCGGTGCCGATCGGGGCACGGGCGTAGGCATCGGCACCGATTTTCTCGCGATAGGCTTTCGGCCAGATCGGCGTGACCATCGCCAGATATTCCATCACGGCCGGAGACACTCCGGTCAGCTTCAGGCGGACGTGAAAGTCGTCGATCTTCTCCGCGCCGGCGTAGGAGATGTAGTAGGCGGGGATGGCCACCTGCTTGTCGTGGACGATGTCGTTGATCGTGTAAACCACGTCGTCGGCGGTAAACGGGTCGCCGTTCTGGAACGTCACGTCCTCGCGCAAGGTGAAGTCGATCGTGGTGGCATCGACCTGCTTCCACGACGTGGCCAAAGCAGGCTTTATCTCCATGGTGACGGGATCGCGATACACCAGACAATCGAAAGCGTGGAAGGCCACGACCATGCCGGTGCGCTGCGAATTATAGTACGGGTCGACATCGGGAATGGCGTCGCGCCAGGTGATGCGCAGCGTGTCAGCCGATTTTTGCGCAAGCGCCGGGGCCGCCATTGCCAATGTCATGCAGGCGGCCAGGAGAGCGCCGCGGCGCCAGATATCGGTTCGCATCTAGTTGGTCCTTTTCAATTCCGACACTTTAGAGGGCATCGGAAACATACTACGCGCAAACATACGGCACCGGGAATAGAAGCAACCTGCATGCCAACGCAGTGGTTGCGGGCCGCTGACGCGCCAACCTATCTGTGATCGATGGCCGCGAGCAACCGTTTCAGGAAGCCGTCGATCGCCTCACCGTCGATCCAGCGAACCACGGCCACGAGATCGTGCTCCGGATCGACATAGACCAGGTTGGTGCCGTTGCCGCTATGGGCGAAAGCGGTAGCCGGGGCACTCGGCCAGCGCTTGCGGTCGGTGTTGAGGAACCAGTTCATGTAGCCGTAGATCGGCTCCGGCCTGGTCGGCGTGCGTGCCTGATCGATCCATTGCTCCGAGAGCAGTTGACGATCCTTCCACTTGCCGCGACGCAGCGTTAGGTAACCGAAGCGGGCCATGTCGTAGGCATTGATATACATGCCGCCGCCCCAGTGGCCGCCGCCGGTCACCGACTGCATCAGGCTGCCGTCCAGCACCACCCAGGAATTCTCGTAGCCGAACCAGCGCCAGCTGTTGGAGGCGCCGATCGGGTCCATGATGGTTTCCTTCAGCACCTGCGGCAGCGGGCGTCGCCAGACATTGAGGGCTGCGAGCGCCAGGACATTGGTGCGGACGTCGTTGTATTTATACACGGTGCCCGGTCTGTTGCGCGGCCGCGTGGTCCATTGCGCCGGATTCTCATCGGGCCGGTCTGCCCAGTCCGGCTTGCCCCACAGCGTGCCTTCCCAGTCGCTGGTCTGCCGCAACAGATTGTCCCAGGTGATCGTGCGGTTGTGCGGCGATTCAAAGGGCAACAGCAGATCGGGCGTGGTGAGCCGATCCGATTTGTTGGTGGTCGAGGGCGGGGCGTAGAGCTGTATCGGTGCGACATATTCCCTTACGGCGTCATCGACGCTTCTGATCATGCCGCGCTCGACGGCAATTCCGACGACGCTGGAAAGCAGGCTCTTGGTCACGCTGTGAGTCATGTCTACACGAAGCGGCTCTCCCCATTCAGCGACGATGTAGCCGTTGTGAATGATGATTCCGGTCGGATCGCCGCGTTCCCTGATCGGCCCGATCGCGTAGCCGAACGGTTCGCTGCCGAAGGTTTGATAATGGTTCATCACGAGGTCGCGGGGTGCCTTCGTCTCCCCGGCGACTGCAAAATCGATCGCCTGCTTCAGGAGGTCGGGACGGACGCCCGATTCTGAAGGCGTCCGGTGCTGCCACGTTGCATCGGGGTAATAGGCCGCTGGTCCATACAGGCTGGAACGAGAAGTCATGACTTTCCTTCAATTAGGATTCTTCAGGAACCCGGCCGCGGGCTGACCTCCGGCTTCGACGGATTCAGCAAGATGTCCGCCGATGTCTGTCCTGACCGCCTACACTATCCCACTGCAATTGCCTACCGTCCGATGGAGCGCACAGGCCTTCGCGCAAGACCGATAGCCCGTTCGACCAAGCTGACGAGGGAAGTAAAGATTATCCCGCGCAGGCAGGCCTGTCCTCAGGTCACGTCGCCGTTATCCAGCGAATGCCCGCTTGTGGCGGATATTGTTGATTTAGTCGCCGCTTTGTTTCCGGCTCCTCCGTTTGCGGGCCAGGTCTATTTATTGGGGGGTTGTCTCAGGATCGGGCCGGGCATCGGCGCCGATTGCTTTGGAGCCGTCATGCCGGCACAGGGCAAGCGGCTGGCATCGGTCGAAGCTTTGCGAGCTTCCTCAGGTTCTGGGCCGTGGCCGCGAGTAGGAACTCGTCTCGCGCGCCACTCGGGCCGCGCAATCTGAGGCGACCGGGTCGGAGAATGCGCTTGAGATGGGCGAACAGCATCTCGACCCTCTTCCGGCGATGACGCGAACGCTCGTAGGCCGGCGTGTTTGCTAGGCTTCGGGCGACATCGCGCGCATCTTCGTCGAGGTCACGCGGCACTTTACGCTGCGGCGTATTCGGGCAGCACTTCGCCTTGAAGGCGCAGCCCTGGCAATCAGACTTGCTCGATCGGTATAACCGCGTCCCATCCTTGGTAATGCCCGAGCGCGGCGTCGCGTAGGTTCGCCGGAACTGCACCAGCAGCTTGCCCTGCGGGCAGGTGTAGTGGTTGCGTTCAGCGTCGAACACGAAGTCGGATCGGGAGAAGGTGCCGTCGGTCCGGTTGGACTTATCGAACACCGGGATGTGCGGTTCGATCTGTCAATGCGTCGGAGCAGGTGATCTTCGGGGACATGGTCATCGAGGCAGAAATCGTAAAACAGCCGCGCCGGCGCCGTCTGCGTCCCCATCATCGTTCCGCTCCTCCGCAAAGCAACACGAGGAGAGAATCACGCCGGCCAACGCCGTTCAACCGCAGACTAAATCAACAATATCGGCGCAAAGTGGACGTTTGCCAAATTGCGGCGTCAGCTAAGTGCCCAACAACGGAACATGTTTCCGGTCTCGGCTTAATGCGTCATAGCGGCGGCTTCCGCGGCTGACATGGCCCGTCACTTTTGTTCCCCGACAAATTTGTCGCTCCGCACGGCGAAGCGGCCGCGCATCATCGTGGTGATCGGCCAGCCGGTAATTGTCATGTTCTCGTTAAGCCTTTATGGCAGCGCATTAAACGAGCAACACGTCATCACCCCGCCCAGTACTGACGGCCTGCATCGCCCCAAACCTCGCGCGCGGCTTTCTCGGCCTCGCGGCAGATGACATCCATGTCGACGCGCGTGGGCCGCCCGTCCTTGACCAAGATTTCGCCATCGACCAGCACCATCGCGACATCTCGTCCGTGGCCTGTGTGCACCAAGTTGCCAAGCGGGTTGACCTGAGGCGTCAAGTGGGGCCGCTGAAAATCAAATACGACGAGGTCGGCGCACTTTCCGACTTCAATGCTGCCGACCGAGGCGGCTATGCCGAGCGCATTGGCTCCACCGAGCGTCGCCATGTGGAAGACGTGATGCGGTTGCCATTCATCGTCCACGCCCCCGGTTTGCACGCGCGCGGTCACAAGGGCCCAGCGCATGAGCTCCACCATGTCGCCGTGCTGTGTATCGGTAGCCAGCGCAATATTGATTCCGGCTCGCTTTAACTTCGGGGTCGGGGCAAACCGGCCGGAAGAAGCGTTGCATTTCGGGATATGTACGACGTGAGCACCGCTCCGCGCCATCCGGGCAATGTCGGAGTCGGTCAGATAGATGCAATGCCCACCCATCAGGCGGGAATTCAGTAGCCCGACGTCTTCGAGTACCTCCGTCGAAGTCTTGCCGGTACGCTCACGAACCCGATCCACCTCGACGATGCTCTGTGCCAAATGCGTGGTGACGACCAGGGAGTGGCGGCTTGCCAATTCGGAGATCTCGCGAAGAAAACCGTCAGAGCACGTGTCTACGGCATGTGCCGCCAAATTCACCGTGACCCGTCGAACCGTCACGGATCTCGGGCTGGTCCGGGTTTGCCGTGAGAATAGTGCCCCCGTGAGGAAAAGGTCGAAGTGATTCAAATCGGAAGTCAAAGCTTCGCCTCCCATACGGCGTTATTCCCAGTCGAGCAGTGCTTGGATTGATCAGTTGTCTTCATCGTTCCTCGCGGAGCGCCGTCAGCATGGTACACACGGCGGAGCCGGTCCGGCGCATGTGCTCGCTGAGCGCGTCCGCGAAGCCTTCAGCTTCGCCCGCACGCAACAGCGCCATGAAATGTTCGTGCTCGTTGATCGACTCGTCCCACCGCTTGGCATCGAAGTTGGCAAGCGACCTGGCCCGCACGATTTTGGCTGTCAGAGCCGCCCATATCGTTTGTAGCACCGGATTGCCGGCCAGCCGGGCGATTTCCGCATGGATTTGCTGGTTCATGCTGAAATAAGCGGCGCGTGAACCGTCGCGATGGAGCGCCACAAGTGTTGCATGCATCGCGTCGATTGCCGCGATCTCTTTTGGTGTCGCGAGGCTCGCGGAACGAAGTCCGACCAGTTGCTCTAGCGCCACCATGACTTCGAACACCGCCGTGATTTCGTCGGGATCAATCAGCGTGATCTGAGGCGTGCGGTGCGGGCGCAGCTCGATCAGTCCCTCCGACGCCAGAACCTTGAAGGCTTCGCGAAGCGGCGTACGGGATACGCCGAAGCGCTCGCACAACATTTTTTCAGGCAGTGCTGTGCCCGGGCGCAGTTCGCTGTTCAGGATCATCTCGCGGAGCTTCGCCACCAATTGGTCATGCAGGGAGTGTCGTTGCAGGGCTTGCTTCGGCGGGATTACTGACAGCTTCAGCCGCGCCGACTTGAAGCGCGGACGGACGCGGGTCCGCGTTGCCGTTTCGGTCATGTTGACCTCGTGCTCGAAGCGGTGTGCCTCATTTTCATCCGTTTTTCCCCTGTGCAGCCTACAAAAGCGGCAGTAATGGCTTCTCTAGTCATATTCTATCTATTTGCTTGTACTATAAGAAATGTCTTTTGCATATCGTATTCAATTTGGCATGGCGGTTGCAACGAGTAGGACACCTCGGTGCCCCCTCTGTTCGGAGTGTTCTCATGAAGAAGTTGATTTGCCTCGTTGCGGGCATGGCCTCGCTCGCCGTGCTGGCCATGAATGACGTGCCCGCGGCGGCTCAGGCCGAGCCGACCATCAAACTCGGTTACGCGAAATGCGCGCACTGCACGCCCCTCGCCCTGCTGCCGCAATATGCCAAGGGCGTCAAAGTCGAGGCCATCGGCTTTAGCACCGGAAACGACGTTCTCACCGCGCTGGTGTCGAAGAGCATCGATGTCGGGCAGGTTACCTATCTGCATTATGCGGTCGCTCTGGATAAGGGTTTCGACGTGGTTGCGATATCCGGCCAGGTGAATGGCGGATCTGCGATGCTGGTGACCAACGATCTGCCCGTCACCCCGGAAGACTGGGGCTCGCTTAAGAAAGTGATCGCTCAGTACAAGGCGGACGGCAAGCCGTTCCGCGTGGCCGCCTCGCGCGGCAATGCGCAGGATATCCACATGCGCGGGGCGTTCGCCAAGCAGGGTATCGACGTCAACAAGGACGTTCAGTTCATCAATATTCCGAATCCATCCGATCATCTGCAGGCGTTGCGGCGTGGAGAAATCGAGCTGATCTGCACCGTCGAGCCGTTCGGCACGCAGATCTTGCAGATGAACGCTGCCAAGCTGTTCACCCATCCCTATGATCAGGCGGCAGGCAAGCTTACAAACCTGATGTTGACCCGCTCGGACGTGATCGCCGCCGAACCGAAGGCGCTCGAAGAAACCGTAAGGGCGATCGTCAAGATCGACGACTACATCGCCGGCGACAAGCCGGCCTGGATCGACGTCATCAATAAGGTGACCGGCCTCGACAAGGCGGTGGCCGCCGATGCTATCGGCAACCTTTATCCCGACCCCAAGATGTATCGCGCATCGGCCGTCGCGATCGCAGCGATGATGCGTGACCTGAAATACATCAACTCGGACGTCTCGGGCGCGGTGGAAAAGAATCTGGATTACCGGTTCCTTGAGGCTGCGACCGGAAAGCCAAAGTCTGATCTCGGCTATTGAGCCGCGCTGTGAAGTCGCCGCGACTGAAGGGGTTGGAACGATGGATCGTTCCAGTGCTGATCCTGGTGGGCTGGGAGATCTTTTCGCGCTCTGGCACGCTGCCGGCCGCGCTGCTCCCTGCGCCGACGACCGTGCTGCGGTCATGGGCCGACTGGGTGTTCGCGACCGACGGCAATACGCAAACCTACAGCGGCAGCTGGATTTTCGATACCGCGGCCAGCATCACCCGCGTGATGGCTGGCTTCGGCATCGCAACCGTGCTGGCCGTGTCGCTGGGCGTGGCCATCGGCTGGTCGCGGCGGATCGAGACCATCATCGAGCCGACCTTGCAGGTTTTGCGTCCGATACCACCGGTGTCGTGGATTCCCCTCGCCATCATCTGGTTCGGCATTGCCAACAAGCCGGCGATCTTTTTGGTGTTTCTCGGCTCGTTTTTCCCGATCCTGCTCAACACTATCCACGGTGTGAAGAGTTGCGACCGTAACCTGATCCGGGCCGGCGCCATGGTTGGCGGCGATCAGAGGCAGTTGCTGCGCTACATCGTCATACCTGCGGCGTTGCCCAGCATATTTGCCGGGCTTCGCATTGGTATCGGCTCGGCGTGGATGCTGACCGTGACGGCCGAACTGGTCGCGGTGAAGAGCGGCCTCGGTTATGTGCTCTGGGATTCCTATTATTTCCTGCGCTACGACCTCGTGCTCGCCGCCATGGCCAGCATCGGACTGCTCGGCTTTCTCAGCGACCTGGCAATTCGGGCGCTGATGGCGCGCGTCCTGCACTGGCAACGCAACACCACGATTCAGGGCGCGGAGGGCTGAGATGGCGACGATCCAAATCTCGAACGTCAGCAAGACTTTTCGTGACCTCAAGCGCAAGACCGATGTCGTTGCGCTCGACGACATCACCCTGTCGGTCGAGAAGAACGAGTTTCTCTGCCTGCTCGGCCCCTCCGGCTGCGGAAAGTCCACGCTTCAGAATATGATCGCGGGTTTCGAGAAGCCTAGCTCAGGTCAGGTGACCGTCGATGGCCAGGTAATCACCTCGCCCGGCGCCGATCGCGGCATGGTCTTCCAGCATGCCAACCTGATGCCGTGGTTGCCGGTGTGGGAAAACGTTGCCTTTTACCTGCTGCTGCGCGGGAGCCAGAAGCTGATGCGTCGCGAGGCCGCGCAGCGCTATATCGATATGGTGGGTCTGACGGGCTTCGAAAACCATTATCCATCCGAGCTGTCAGGCGGGATGAACCAGCGCGTCGGGATTGCCCGCGCTTTGCTCATGAACCCCCAGGTCATTTTGATGGATGAGCCGTTCGGCGCGCTCGACGAGCAGAACCGCATGGACATGCAAAATGAACTGGTTGGCATCTGGCAAAAGCACGCCGGCACCATCGTCTTCGTCACCCACAGCATCGACGAAGCTCTCACGCTTGGCACCCATGTCGCGGTCATGACGGCCCGCCCCGGGCGTATCCGCGAGTTGATCCCGATCGATCTGCCTCGCCCCCGCGATATAACGAGCCCGCGGTTCAACGACATCAAGCGCCACATCCTGAGCTTGTTAAGGCCCGAACGGGCCGAGGCTGGCCCTCTCGCAATGGAATAATAATGACCAAACGTGTTCTCCTCGGCATGTTGACGCCTTCCTCCAACACCGTACTCGAGCCGATCTCCCAGGCGATGGTCGCCGGCCTGCCGGAGGTCAGCGTGCATTTTTCCCGCTTCAAGGTCACCGAAATCGCCCTGTCCGCGAGCGCGCTGGCGCAATTTGACGATAGCGAAATCCTGCGCGCGGCCGAACTGCTGGCGCATGCGAAAGTGGACGTCATCGGCTGGAACGGCACGTCTTCGGGCTGGCTGGGTTTCGAAGCCGACGTCAGGCTGTGCGAGCGGATCACCTCAGTGACCGGAATTGCCGCGACAACATCCATGCTGGCGTTGAACGAGGTGCTTGCCTCCACCAAGGTCAAGCAACTCGGCTTCGTAACGCCCTATCTTGACGACGTGCAGGGTCGCATTCTGGCGAACTACGGCGCCTTGGGGATCGCTTGTCGGGGCGAGCGCCATCTCGGACTTCAAGACAATTTTTCGTTCTCCGAGGTCACCCGGCAGCAGATCATCGACATGACGCGGATGGTCGCAAGGGAAGCGCCGCAGGCCATCACCGTGATCTGCACCAATCTGAATGCGGCGCCGCTGGTCGATGGCCTGGAGCAGGAAGTCGGCATTCCCATCTACGACACGATCGCAACCGTGATTTGGAAAAGCCTGATCCTCGCCGGCGTCGATCCGACCCGTGTCACCGGTTGGGGCACGCTGTTTCAAAAGGCGGCCTGATCCGATGGCTGCGTTTGTCACGGGGGCGGCGGGCTTTATTGGTCTGGCGGTGACCGAAGCGCTGCTGACGCGTGGAGAGCGCGTCATCGGCTTCGATCTTTTTCCGGTTTCGGAACAGGCGAAGCGGACGTTCGCCGGCCTTCCCGGCAGGTTCGAGCAGGTCATGGGGGACATCTGCGATGCTGAAGGCCTGAAAGTAGCGTTGCGTCAGAGTGACGCGAATTGTGTGCTCCATCTTGCTGCGGTCACCGCTGGCGCGAGCCGTGAAATCGCCGATCCCGTCGGGATCGTGCGCGTCAACATCGGTGGTGCGGCCGCCACGCTCGAGGCTGCGGCGGCGTGCGGCATCCGGCGCGTGGTGCATCTGAGTTCGGGGTCGGTCTACGGCAGCAGCGGGCGAGATGTTGATTTGCTCACGGAAGATACGCCACTGCGTCCCGAACAGCTCTATGGCATCACCAAACAGGCGAGCGAAGCGGTCGCGCTCCGGCTCGCCGATCTGCATCGGCTCGACCTTTCGATCGGCCGTCTCGGCACCTGTTTCGGCCGATGGGAGTACGCGACCCGCGCGCGGGATACGCCGAGCGTACCGTATCAGGTGGTGCAGGCCGCCCGATCGGGCATAGCGGTGATCCTGCCCCGCTCGCACCTGCGCGACTGGCTTTATGCGCGGGATGCAGCGGCCGCCGTGCACGAGTTGCTGTATGCCCGCACCCGCCGCCACCGGGTCTACAATCTGGCGGCTGGTTTCATGTGGTCGATCGCGGATTTCTGCGCCCGCCTGCAACAAGTCCGCTCCGGCTTCGAATGGCGTTTCGCACGGCCCGGTGAGCAGGCCAACATCGATTATTACGCGCCCTATGATCGCTCGGCCATGGCTATCGAACGCCTGCGAGGCGACACCGCCTTCCTGCCGCGCTACAATCTTGCGGAAGCGCTGGCCGACTATCTGCAGTGGCTTGGTCCAGCATGCGACCCAGTTTCCAGGTACGGGGGGACGCCGTCATGATCGGCCTCAGGCTTGCGGATCAGGTGTGGATCGTGACCGGCGCCGCGTCCGGCATCGGCCGCGCCATCGCCCGGCTATTTGCGTCCCAAGGCGCACGTGTCGTGGTTGCAGATGTGACGCAACAGGTTATCGAAGGCGGCCCGCCGACCATCGATGTGATTTCGACGGAGGGCGGCAACGCCATCTATCTTCCCACCGATGTCGCGCAGCGAGAGCAGGTTGACGCCACGGTCGCGGAAACCGTCTCCCGTTACGGCCGCCTCGACGGCATCGTCAACAATGCCTGCATTCGTCATGCAAGGACGCTACTGGAGATGGACGAAGGCAATTGGGAGCGCGTTCTCAAGGTCAATCTAACGGGGACCTATCTGTGTTGCCGCGCGGCCGTCGGGCAAATGATAACTCAGGAGCGGCGTGGCGAGGTCCGGGGGCGGATCGTGAATCTGTCTTCGCAGCACGGGATGATCGCCGCACCGTCCGACATTGCGTACGGGACGACGAAGGCGGCAATTGCTTACCTGACCAGGCAAATCGCGGTCGATTACGCCGCCCAGGGCATCGTCTGCAATGCTGTCGCGCCAGGAAAAATCCAGACCGGCGCCACCGGTCGTGCGATCGATCCCGATGTGCTGGATCGCGCACATCGGCGCACGCCATGGCCCCGGCTCGGGCTGCCCGATGACGTGGCACGGGCGGCGTTGTTTCTTGCCAGCGATGATGCGAGTTTTGTCACCGGCATCAATCTGATGGTCGACGGTGGCTGGACCGCGGCCTGAGCTTCGCACCGATCGACAGGAGAGACGCAATGTCTAAGCTGGATCTTGCCATTCGTGGCGGCACCGTCGTCACGGCTTCCGATACATTTCGCGCGGATGTCGGCGTCCAGGCGGGACGCATCGTCGCGGTCGCCGCTGAGGTCGAGGGGGCGACGCGCGAGATCGACGCCTCGGGGCTGCTGGTGCTTCCGGGCGGCATCGACAGCCACGTGCATATCGCCCAGCCCTCAGGCCCCGATGTCGTGATGGCGGATGATTTCGCTTCGGCTACTGCCGCCGCCGCCGCCGGCGGCAATACCTGCATCATGCCGTTCGCCCTGCAACAGCGCGGCACGAGCTTGCGCCGGTGCGTCGAGGATTACGTGCGTCAGGCCGAAGGCGAATGCCACATCGATGTCTCCGTTCACTTGATCATCTCCGATCCTACGCCTGAGGTTCTCGGACAGGAGCTGCCGGCGCTGCTGAAGGCCGGCTACACATCGTTCAAGGTGTTTATGACCTACGACGATCTGGTGCTGAACGATCGGCAGTTGCTCGAAGTGTTCGAGGTGGCGCGCCGTGAGCGCGCACTCGTGATGGTGCATGCGGAAGGCTATGATGCCATCAAGTACATGACCGACCGACTCGAGCGCGCGGGACAGACCTCTCCGTTTTTTCACGCGACCTCCCGCCCGGAACTGGTTGAGCGTGAAGCAGCCCATCGCGCGATCAGTCACGCCGAACTGATCGATGTGCCGATCATGATTGTTCACGTTTCGGGTCGTGAAGCCATGGAGCAGATTCGTTGGGCGCAGCAGCGCGGCCTGAAAGTTTATGCCGAGACCTGCCCGCAATATCTGACACTGACTGCGGACGATCTCCAGGGCCTGAACATGGAAGGCACGAAATACGTGTGTTCGCCGCCGCCTCGCGATGCGGCAAGCCAGGCGGCGATCTGGGAAGGCCTGCAGCAGGGCGTGTTCCAGACCTTCTCCTCTGATCACTGCCCGTTCCGATACGAAAGTAGCGAAGGCAAGCTCACGCCCAAAAGCAAGACGTCGTTTCGCTGGGTTCCGAACGGCATCCCGGGGATCGAAACGCGGCTGCCGATCCTGTTTTCGGAAGGAGTTTCGGCGGGCAGAATTTCGCTGAACAGGTTTGTCGAACTAACTTCTACTAATCACGCCAAGATATACGGTCTCTACCCCCGAAAGGGGTCGATCGGCGTCGGCTTCGACGCCGATATCACGTTGTGGGATCCGCACCGTCGCGAGACGATCCGACAGGAGAACCTGCATCATGGTGCCGACTACACTCCGTGGGAGGGCTTCGAGGTTACCGGATGGCCGGTGATGACGATCGCCCGAGGCGAGGTTGTCGCACGTGATGGCGTGATCGTCGGCAAGAAGGGAGCGGGGCGGATTTTGGAGCGGGATATTTCTGCTTACGCCGCAACCGGCGAAATGCCCTGAGGCTTCAAGCACGTCAATGCACGGCCAGACGGACAGATAACGGACCTCCATGATTTCAATGGTACCGCCCAGACCACGAATCGGGGGGGCAGGAGTTCAAATCTCTTCGGGCGCGCCACCTAAGTAATTCAAAAATTGATTTTTTCGACGCCTTCCTGGAATGGGCCCAGACTAATAATCCGGTTTAGTCGGGTTTTAGTCTGAGGGAAGTTTTTCATCCATCGTTGGACGACCCGACGTCCAGGGGGCGGAAATAGCGGTTCGATGTTTCCGGCGTCCCGCTCATGACCTTTCAGGTCAAAGGTTCAAACCCTGTCCCCGCTTTGAACCTACCCGCGACCGAACTCGAATGTTCTACGCATCTGACCAAACCAAATCTCGCGGCCAGTGACAGCGAACGTGCTCTTCCAGGCAAGATTCCGGGCCGAAAACTCGATTAGAAGTCGGCGAGCGGCTCGTACGACAAACTGCCGCGATCCCGGCGATTCTGCGCCAGCGTTGGATTATTTTTGGTGAGTTTGTGGTGAGTTTTGCTTTCACCCACGCCAGGACGCTTAGGCTAAGTAATTGATTTTATGGCGCACCCGACACGATTCGAACGTGTGACCTTTGCCTTCGGAGCAAGATAACGTGTCCAACCGAAAAGTGCGATAGGGCACGCTACACTACGCTATCCAGTTGAAGCAACTAGATATTCTCAAATACACAAGCGACGTTCCTATCCGAAAACACGCTCCGATTTTCTCCCGCCTGCTTACGCCCTGCTTACGCGAGAGAGATCGGGCTCGGAAAGAAGGAACGCCATGGTCAAGATTACGAAGAGGGTTGTCGAGGCGGCGGATTCCCGAGAGAAAGATTACCTGATCTGGGACGATGAACTACCGGGCTTTGGAGTCCGGGTCTTCAGTTCCGGCAAGCGCAGCTACGTCATCCAGTATCGCACACGGCCGGTCTCGTCGGTACACCATTGGACTTCACGGAGCCTGGACACCAGAGACTGCGCGCCGCGAGGCAAGGGTGCAATTGGGGCGGGTTGCCGGGGGTGATGATCCCGTCGAAGAACGCAAACTCGATCGTAGGGCCATCACTGTGAACGAGCTATGCACACGCTATTTTGCCGATCTTCAAGCCGGACTCATCTTAGGGAAAGGTGGGCGACCGAAGAAGGCCTCGACGATCGTCACAGACACCGGCCGGATCGAGCGGCACATCATTCCGCTTTTGGGCACGAGGCGGGTCAAGGATCTTACCAAGGCCGACATCAACAAGGTCCTTAAGGACATCATGGCCGGGAAGACGCGAGTTTCGGTCAAGACCAAGAAGCTGCGCGGAAAGGCTATCGTCCGAGGCGGCGCTGGAACGGCCACGCGTACCGTTGGTCTCCTCGGCGGCATTCTTACCTACGCCGTCGAGGCAGGGATCATCGAGAGCAATCCGGCACATGGCATCCGCAAGCCAAGGACAACGTGCGAAAACGCCGACTGTCGGAGGCGGAGTATCGAATTTTGGGTGGGATGCTCCGCCAGGCCGCCAAACAGGAGAAATACGCCACGACCGTAGACATTATTCGCCAACTTGCGCTGACAGGTTCCCGACGAAGCGAGATGATCGGCTTGAAATGGACGGAGGCGGACACCGAGGCGAGTT